>NZ_CP007501.1:337715-675430 GCF_000973625.1 Polynucleobacter duraquae | reverse complement strand
AGAGAGTTGGGGCGTTTAAATGAGGCGCTAGAGAGTTACGATCAAGCCATAAGTATTAAAGCTGATTACGCAGAAGCCTATTTCAATTATGGTAATGCCTTAAGTGGGCTTGGGCGTTTAGATGAGGCATTAAAGAGATATGATCAAGCGATTAGTATCGAAGTTAATTACTCATCAGCGCATTGGAATTTAGCTTTGTGTCATTTACTGAGTGGTAATTTTAAGGATGGTTGGCAAGGCTATGAATGGCGCTGGAAATTAGTAGAGGTTAGAAACTTTTCACAACCATTATGGCTTGGAGCAGAATCGCTGAAAGATAAAACTATCCTGCTCTATGCGGAGCAAGGCTACGGTGACACAATTCAATTTTGTCGTTATGCCAAATTAGTAGCAGAACTAGGTGCTAAAGTCATTTTAGAAGTTCAGCACCCTTTAGTAAATTTACTAAAGGACTTGGATGGTGTTAGTCAGATTATTGCCATGGGTGATCCGCTGCCTACGTTTGATTACCAATGTCCTCTTATGAGCCTTCCATTAGCTTTTAATACGCTTACTGAGAATATCCCAACAAAAATACCTTATATCAAAGCAATTTCAGTGAAAGAAGAATATTGGAAAATTAAACTTAAAACTACACAAAAACTAAAAGTTGGATTGGTATGGAATGGCGGATTTCGCCCTAATCAACCAGAATTATGGGGTGTTAATGAAAGGCGAAACATCCCTCTCGCACTAATAGCTAAAGTTAATATTTCTAGCGTAGATTTTTACAGCCTTCAAAAAGGCGAGCCCTCAGAGTCTGAACTTGCTAAAAGTGGTGATCAATATTGGCAAAGTTATAATTTTCACAATTATGTGAGCAAACTTGAGGATTTTTCAGATACAGCCGCACTTATTGCTAACTTAGATTTAATTATTAGTGTTGACACCTCTACAGCACATTTAGCCGCAGCTATGGGTAAGCCAGTTTGGCTCTTAAATCGATTTGATACTTGTTGGCGCTGGATGTTAGATAGAGATGACAGCCCTTGGTACCCAACAGTTAAGCTGTATAGACAAGAAAAAATGAACGACTGGGATTGTGTGATAGAAAAGATTAAATCTGATTTAGAGAAGTTAGTCAAAATTGAACAGTTTTAACATCACAGTTATCATACTTTTCACGCTAGATTGTTCTTCAGCAATGATAAGTTATGGCCTTACTGGCCGAATACATAGACTTAGAAAGCTTATGATATAAAACTGGTGCCCGAGGCCGGAATCGAACCGGCACGACTTTTTTGAGTCGGCAGATTTTAAATCTGCTGTGTCTACCGATTTCACCACTCGGGCTCGCACGAGCAATTAAGCCGTACTAAATAAATCAAGACAAGCAAAATTTTAGCATGTGAGCCCTATCTGAGGCAGGAAGCCTGCTTTCATCAAGCCTGGAGTCAAGTTCAGACAAACCCACTAAACTATTCCCATGAAAATATCGACGCCAAGCTCAGGTCTTAAATCTACCTTTAAGGGTATCTTTTGGCTCAGTTTTGCGGCCCTCATTTTGATCACCGCCGCTGGAATAATCTACCTACTCTCGGCTCAAACCAATCCTTCTGGTAAGCGGATCATTAAGTCCTTGGGAGATTCCGTTGCGATCTCCTTTGATGAGAGTGATATTCCCCATATTCAGGCAAAGAGCGCTTCAGATGCGATTTTTGCATTGGGTTACTTACATGCTAGTGAACGCTCTTGGCAAATGGAGATTAATCGCCGACTAGCTAGCGGAAGACTCTCCGAAATTCTCGGTAAAGAGACCCTCGCAATTGACCGCTTTATTCGAACGCTGGGTATTAAGCGTGCTGCAGAAAAACAGTTTGATCGCTACCCTATTGCTACTAAGCGATTACTTCAGTCTTATGCAGATGGAGTTAACGCCGGCAATGCCCACTTAGGCTGGGCCCTTCCAGTTGAATACTTTTTAACTGGATCTAAACCAGGGCACTGGTCACCTACCGATAGCGTAGCGTGGATGCTGATGATGGCACTCGATCTTGGCGGTAACTGGCAAAAAGAATTGCAACGCCTTGAACTCTCTCAGTTTTTAACAACTCAGCAAGTGTGGGAGGTGATGCCAGCGTATACACCTAATGAACCGGTGAGTCATGTTGACTTTGCGAAAATGTATCGAGATATCAATGTCTTTAATCCCAATCCACTTGTCAGAGACCAGAAGTCAAAAAAGTTACCTGCCACTGAATTAGCCATCAACGAAGTCCCGGGTGGCAAGGAAGGCATTGGATCTAACAACTGGGCACTTAATGGAAAACTAACAAGCTCTGGCAAGCCCTTGCTGGCAAACGACCCCCATCTAGGATTATCAGCACCGGCGATATGGTATGTGGCCCACTTAGATGCGCCAGGTCTCAATGTCATTGGTGCGACCCTCCCCGGCATACCGGCGGTGGTACTAGGCAGGACCGATAAGTTTGCTTGGAGCTTTACCAATACCGGCCCTGATGTTCAGGATTTATATATTGAGGAGCTAGATCCAAAAAATCCCGAAGCATATCGAGGTCCAGAGGGACCGCTCCCTTTTAAAGTTCGCCAAGAAATTATCGACATCAAAGGCGAGCCTCCGCTGCGCTTTATAGTCAAAGAGACTCGGCATGGTCCAGTGATTTCGGAATCGTATGCACGGGCCAAGCGGATAATAGATACTGATCGCTTTGTTTTAGCTTTACGCTGGACTGCGCTGGATGTTGAGAATCAATCGGTTGCAGGCTTGTTGGATATGAATCACGCGAAAGATTTAGAGACCTTTAAGCAGGCGCTACGCAAAAACTATGCACCAATGCAAAACGTCGTGATGGCAGATGTAGATGGCAACATTTCTTTTCAGACGGCTGGTATCGCACCCAAACGTACCTTACACCAAGGCTTATATGGAGTGGCGCCAGTATTAGGCTGGGAGAAGCAATATGATTGGACTGGATACGTCCCTTTCGAGCAGCTTCCTAACAGCAGTAATCCTAACTCAAATTGGATTGCTACAGCCAACCAAAAAGTAATTGCTATTAATGATCCGAATCCACTGACTGGCGATTGGGATCTACCAACCCGCTACGACAGAATTGTGGATCTCATTAAAAGCAGACCAACACACGACTTTGCTTCCATGAAAGCAATGCAAGCGGATACCTTATCTTTAGGTGCTACGCCATTATTGGAATTATTTAAATCGGTGCAGTCAACACACCCACTAGCCCAACAAGCAATTGAGCTTAGTAAGAACTTTGATGGAGATATGAAAATCGATAGCGCTGGCGCACTCATATTTAATGCTTGGGCTGACCAACTCACACGCAAACTCTATTCGCGCTTAGGATATTTATTCACCGAGAATTACGGTGCGCGCAGCTTTAGACAATCATTGATATTGCAATTACAAAATCCTAATAGCCCTTGGTGCAATGATCCCAAAACTGAACAGATTGAGAGTTGTGCTGATACTTCAAATGCAGCGTTTGATACAGCACTTGAGCAATTGCACTCCCAATTTGGCAGCAACCCTAAAAATTGGGCATGGGGTAACGCGCACATTGCAGTCTCCGAGCATCGCCCTTTGAGCAAGGTGCCACTGCTTGGCAGTTTCTTTAATTTGACGCAGCCTTTTCCTGGCGATAGCTTTAGCATCAATGTGGGTCGCCTTGAACTTCTGAGAGCTGATAATCCTTTTGAAACTAAGCAGGCACCAAGCCTGCGAACGCTATATGACCTATCGGATTTAGAGCAATCCCTCTTTATTTATCAATCTGGACAGTCTGGTTGGGTGCAGAACAAGCTTTACCGTAACATGAGTGGCCTTTGGGCGCGAAATGAATACCTCCCCCTACAAATGAAACCCCGAAAGGTCGGACGTCAACTAGATCTGGCTATTAAGGATAAATAAGCCGGGGGAGTTTAGAATGGTTACGAAGTGTCCGATCAGGACTGAACTTACTTTAACGACAATGCGACAATGCCAAATATGATGAAAAAAATATACGCACTTACCGTCTTTACTACACTCTCTTTACTACCCTTTTCCAGCAGCTTTGCTGAGTGGAAAGAGTTGGGATCCAATGCGGTGATGGTGGTGTATGTCGATCTGGATACGATTAGCGATTCCGGTGAAAAGGCTCGAATCATGTCGATGCTAGACTTTAAAAAACCAGGTGTTAATCCAAAAACCAAACAACCCGTTAGCTCAATCATCGGCATCAATGAGTACAACTGCCCGACCATCAGTTACCGCCCAATCGAATACAAAGAGTTCGCTGGCAAAAAAGGTAGCGGCAAGGTTGTTTCAGATAACAAAACTCCCGATAGTGAATTTGAGCCTGTAGTAAGTGAGTCTTGGGCAGCTGGAGTTTTCAACGTTGTTTGCCAGCGCAAATAAACATCCCACTTTGAATGCCTGCCAAAGTAAACCAAACCTATCGGGTTGGTCTGTTTTTGGAGGCATCATTCTCTGCCTTAATCTGGGTGCTTGTGCAGCGCCATTAATGGCATTAGGAGGATCTGCTACTACAGCCGCAAGCTCTGCAGGTTCAGTAGTGGTATCAGCAGCAGTGGCCAACCCTTCGACTGCAGTAAGCGCAGTGTCCACTGTAACTACAGGTAAATCCCCCTTAGAACACGCTGCCTCTGCGGCTACCAAACAAGATTGCAATTTTTTAAATGCCTTGGGATCAAAACCGATTTGCTCGGATGTTCGCCTTCCTACAATAAAAGATATGAGTGAGTCCTACCCAGGCCCAGCAGATAACATCGCTACATCTAAATAAGCAGTCTAAAATTACGTTCTACAAGTAATTTCTCCCCTTTTAAAGCCATGATTACAGAAAATTATTACCTTACACTCACCTGTCCAAATCGACCGGGCATTGTTGCTGCTGTTTCAACCTACATCTTTGAATTAGGTGGTGATATTGAGGAAGCTCAGCAATTTGATGACAAGGCCTCGAAACGCTTTTTCATGCGTGTGAGCTTTAGCTGTAGTGCTGATAGCCAATCTCTTAAGGCTGGCTTTGTAGAAATTGCTAAACGCTTTGACCTCACTTGGGACTTGCGTGCAGTTAAAGATTTAAAGCGAGTGCTAATCATGGCTTCCAAGCTAGATCATTGCTTAGTAGATCTTCTCTATCGTTGGCGCATTGGCGAGCTACCAATGATCATCAGTGGAATTGTTTCCAATCATCCGCGTGAGGTTTACTCCAGCATTGATTTTGCGGATATTCCGTTTTATCACCTACCGGTTACGCCGGAGACAAAGTTAACCCAAGAAGCGAAGCTCCTAGAAATCGTTGCTGATTCCAAGGTGGACATGGTTATTTTGGCGCGCTACATGCAAATTCTGTCGGATGATTTATCCACAAAATTATCTGGACGTTGCATCAACGTTCACCACTCCTTCTTGCCAAGCTTTAAAGGTGCCAAGCCTTACCATCAAGCCCATGCTCGCGGTATTAAGTTGATTGGCGCTACCGCACACTTTGTTACTAGCGATTTAGATGAAGGCCCGATCATTGAGCAAGACGTTACTCGTGTTACCCATGGCGATACGCCTGAAGACTTGGTTCGAAAGGGTCGAGATCTAGAACGTACCGTACTCTCGCGCGCCCTGCGTTACTACTTGCATGACCGTGTTTTGATTAATGGTGCAACTTCAGTAGTCTTCTCAGACTAATCTCTGCTTAAGGCCGGACCCCTGGAGTCTCCAGAGGCATGCCTCTCGCTCGCCACATCAGAAACAGCTCTAACTGAGCCATCTCTTGTGAGCCATACTCAAACTGCTGAGCGCGTACCCCACTCATACAATTACGTAAACGTCTTTGTAAAGATCCCATGGTCTGCCATTCAATTCGGTAAATTGGGTAAGCAGTTGGGTGACCCTGAGGAATCAGGCTTCCCCCTAATTTCAAGCCAGCGCGATCTTGATGGCATTGGGCGCAAGACAAGTTGAGCTGCCCCATTCTTTCATTAAAGAATTGACGACCTTGTTGTAGATCTTTTTTATTCTGAGGTGTTTCTTGAACAGCGATTGGTAAACCCTTGGATTGGGTTGCTACAAAGGTCGTTAAAGCTAAGAGTTCTTTACTTTCGTAGTTCAGGGGTGAAGCACCTTGCTGTGAGGTCCGGCATTGATTGATTTGCCCCTCTAAAGTCTGTAGCTTACCTTTAAGCACTTTAGGAAACTGTGTTGCTACACCAGCCATCTTTTTTCCAGAATCGCCATGACAAGATGCACAAGAAACATTCTTATTTCCTGCCTCTTCTTTCCAGAGGCTATGTCCATCCAATACCCAAAACAGGGCAGGGTTTAAATTAGGATCATCTTGCATCGCCTGATTTTCAGCCGTCATGAGCTGATAACTAGATTGGCGCTGATCTTTTCGGATATCACTTGCGAATGCAAGCTGCGCAATCATGAGCGCCAGTAGTATTTGCGCCAAACGATTGCATAGCGGTACGGCTTTCACGAAACAGTAATTTTTACTTGGTTGATCGCTTCATAAGCATTATCCCCAGTCCACTGACACTCAATCGTGCCCGATGCGACAGCAACCGTAGTAAAAATGATGAGGGGATTGGCACCAATTCCAGAATAAAAATCCGCCTTAAAAATTTCTTCTCCGTTATAGCGGCAGGTGAAAAAGCGAATGATATCCCGCGGAATACGTTTACCATCCTCTGTATAGCGAAAGCCAGTTTCCATGTCATGCTGAGCAATCGCCCGGATCTCAATAATCGAGTTCTTCTTGGCATTTGTGGGGGCAGTAATGCCGGTACGAGAGGTCTTACTCATATCATCTCCGTACAAGCGGATAAAGTTACCGAGGTATCAGCATGACCACGCCAATAACTGCCATCATTCATTTGGGCAATCGCCCACACTCTTTGTGAATCAGCCAGCCGCACTCTAGTAGTGAGCTCTGCACGTCCAGAGCGGGGCGTGAAATACGCTATGAAAATATTTGGTGATGGATTTTCCTCAGAAATAATATGAACGGCCTTGACATAATCACTCGCAGTCATTGGGCTCTCAATCGCTACTTTGAGCACAACTAAATTACCGCTCTCCACCAAAGGTGGAATGACTAACTTAACCCGTCCATCCTTCACGGTATTTGAACCCACGATCTTGGTAATGGCTTCCATTGCCTCAGGTTTTTTAGCTGCAGCAGAGAGTGGGGTAATCCAGCTCGACAAACCCAACACTCCCAGCGTAGACAAATACATCCTACGAGAGAGATTAGCGGAGGTGGCTTTTACTTTAAATAAGGTCATCGTAATATTGTATTTCTCATTGAGCGACTACTGCCTTAAGACTAACTAAGAAAGCCAAGACATCTTCAATCTCTTGCCCACTTAATATAGGCTGCCCTTCAAACTTAGGAGCTATTCTATTGAATCCTACTGAACGATAATAAGAAGGCATGATAGTACCGGGATTGAAACGACTGGGATCTACCATTCTGGCTCTCAACTGTGCCTCGCTTAAGCGCCCAACACTAAGCCCAATTTCCGGAGCCAAATTACCTTGGAAACGCTCCTCCGGAAAAGGTCCGCTATGACAGAGCAGACATAAACCGGTTTGGCGGCTCGCCACAATCACACGGCCTTTCACTGCATCTCCTGGAGTAGCAGTGAGAGGATTCACGATGGAATCCCCAGACCAGGTTTGAGCTTGGCAAAGGTTAGCAAAAGACGCCGTCCACACACCCAATAATACTGCTGCTAGTGCGCCTTTCATTGCCCCTTACTAAGCTCCCGAAGTACTCAACTTATACCAGCTTAATACCGCTGTTTTTCAACGGTATCGTGCGATAGCGTTTACCAGTTGCTCGGTAAATCGCATTCAGCACTGCTGGTGCCGCAACTGCAATTGTGGGCTCACCAACACCTCCCCACTCTTTGCCGCCACCCTGAATAATGATGGTCTCTACCGGTGGCATCTGTGACAGACGAATAGAGTTAAAGGTATCAAAGTTCTTCTGTACAACTGCGCCCTTCTCAATCGTGATTTCTTCTTCGAAGAGTGCAGATAAGCCATAAACAAAGGAGCCGGATACCTGACGGGCTATTTGTGCTGGATTGACCGCATAACCTGGATCAGTTGCAGCCACCATGCGGAGAATCTCGACCTCATTGCCGTTAGTCACTGTGACCTCACAGGCCGCAGCCACATAGCTTCCAAATGAGCGCATCTGTGCAAGTCCACGAAATACCCCTGGCTTCGCTGGCTTAGTCCAACCAATTCCATCTGCTACCGCATTGAGAACGGCTACTGCACGCGGAAACTTCTCCATGTGCTTGCGACGGAATTCAACGGCATCCATGCCCGTAGCCTCTGCCATCTCATCCATAAATGTTTCCAAGAAGATCGCATTTTGGTTGACGTTGACGCCACGCCAAAAACCTGGTGGCACATGCGTATTGCGCATAGCGTGGTCAACCATCAAATTCGGAAAGCTGTAAGTAATACCATGCTCGCCCGCAACGTCTAGCCCCTGGAAAACTACAGGATCCTTACCTTTATTAGCAGCCACTACTGCTGGACGTACTGAGGCTAAGATGGATTGACTTGAGATACGCATATCTAAGCCGGTAATGTTCTTCTTATCATCAATTGCAGCAGTCATTTTGCACATCGTCACTGGGTGATAACGGCCTTGAGTCATATCCTCAGAGCGACTCCAAATTAACTTAATCGGTGTACCCGGCATTTGCTTAGCAATGTTGACTGCTTGGGTTGTGTAGTCTTGAAAGGCGCCACGACGACCAAATCCACCACCGAGGTTTACTTTGTAAACGTTGCATTTTTCAGCCGGCAATCCAGAGGCAGCAATCACCGCTGCTAATGAGGCTTCACCATCCTGAGTAGGAACCCAAGCTTCACAAGAATCAGCCGTCCACTTGGCAGTGGCCGTTTGAGGCTCGAGTGTGGCATGGTTTAAGAATGGATAAAAGTAGGTTGCTTCAATCGTTTTAGAAGCTTTAGCAATAGCCTCTTTCGCATCACCATTCGAGTTACCCACAAACGTGTCGTTGGCAGTCAAACCACCTTCAAGCATCTTCTTAATAGAAGCGCTTGAGACGTCACCATTGGCGCCGTTATCCCAGTTCACACTGACAGCATCCATGCCCATTTTTGCCTGCCAATAAGTATCGGCAATGACTGCAATGGAGGAGTCGCTAACTTGAACTACCTTCTTGACACCCTTCATACTGGAGGCCTTAGAGGCATCAAAGGTTTTCACTTTGCCGCCAAAGACGGGGGACTCTTGAATGGTGGCTACCAACATACCAGGTAGCTTCAAATCAATGGCATACACCTGTCGACCAGTAACCTTATCGGCAGTACCATCAATACGATTAACTGACTTACCAATCACAGTCCAATCTTTAGGATCTTTTAAAGGAATATCTTTTGGCACTTCCAACTTGGAGGCTGCTATGGAAACCTTACCGAAAGTCGTTTTACGACCAGATGGGATGTGGGTAATCACGCTATCTTTAGCGACGCATTCAGATACGGGCACACCCCACTGAGTTGCTGCAGCCTGAATCAACATCATGCGAGCTGCGGCACCGCCCTTGCGCACATATTGTTCAGAGGTACGAATACCACGACTACCGCCTGTGGAATAACTACCCCACACTTTATTACGCTTGAGATTCTCAGCAGGCGTTGGATAGTCGTAAGAGACTTTTTTCCAATCGCATTGCAGTTCTTCGGCAACCATTTGTGCCAAACCAGTAATCGTCCCTTGACCCATTTCGGAGCGTACGATACGCACTACGATATCGTCATTTGGCTTGACCTCTACCCATACACCAATCTCGGATGGCGATAAAGGAGTCATGGCAGTGGTACCGGAACCCATTGCCGCATTGGCCGAAGAAATCAATGTAAGATCAAAACCGATTGCTAAGCCGGTTGCAATGGCACTGGTACCAACAATAAAGTGGCGACGTGAAGTATTAGTAGTTGCTGTATGAATAGTTTTAGTCATGATTATTCCTTATGCCTTGCTCACAGCGTGGATAGCCTCACGCACTTGTTGGAAGGTTCCGCAACGGCAGATATTGGTGACTGCTGCATCAATTTGTGCATCAGTAGGCTTAGGGGTATTGCGTAACAGGGCAGTAGTAGCCATCACCAACCCAGATTGACAGTAACCACATTGCGGCACTTGATTGTCAACCCACGCTTTTTGTACTTTAGAAAGCTGGCCATTCTTTTCTAGGCCTTCAATTGTTTCGATTTTTTTACCCGCAGCAGCGCTCACAGGAATTGCACAACTTCGGATGGCCTGACCATCGAACAATACGGTGCAAGCACCACACTGGCCAATACCACAACCATACTTAGTACCAGTTAAGCCGACATGATCACGAATCACCCACAGCAAAGGGGTTGCTGGATCAACATCTACCTTGTACTTTTTACCGTTGACGTTTAAGTCGGCCATGCGTGCTCTCCTGAATTGGTTTATTTTGAAGTCTTACTGATGATCAAAGACCCTGCTTTTGATGTGCATATATATTAACCAAGAAATAATTTATTGCTATGCAATATATATTGCGGGGCAGTAAGATCAATTGATGATTTCTGGTCTTGTTCAAATTCTCCTATTTCAAAGCTTGGGAGAGCTTATTTCCAAGTTTGCTTTGCCTACCCTACCCGGCCCCGTGATTGGCTTGGTGCTACTGATTATTTGGTTGGTGCTCCGCAAGGGGGTTAACCATGAGCTCGCTTTGGTGGCGGACGGCTTTAGCCAATATCTTGGCCTCTTATTTGTTCCGGCGGCCGTTGGGGTGGTGCTTTTTTTGCCCCAGTTGAAGGCCAATGCCCTCGCGATCATCAGCGCCTTGGTCGGTAGCGTCATTCTCACTATTGCCACTAGCGCGCTCGTTGTCCGCTTTTTGAGCGCAAAGCCGAATGAGGCGGGGCAATGAACGAGAAACACTCGATTGTGGAGATTTGGGTATATCTCTCTGGCAGCCCTTTGTTCGCCCTCTTTATTACTTTGGCCGCCTATCAAATTGGCCTCTCGATTTATAAGGCCGCAAAACAGAACCCTTTGGCTAACCCAGTAGCAATTGCCATCATTCTGGTGGCTAGCATTATTCAGTTTGTTGAAATGCCCTATTCCACCTACTTTGAAGGTGCGCAATTTATTCACTTCTTGTTGGGCTCAGCAACCGTCTCTTTAGCCATACCCATCTATAGAGGTTTAAGCAGCTTGAAGGGTCGATCCCTTCCTTTGCTAGCGTCTTTATTTGCAGGTGGCTTGGTATCCATTATTGGCGCTGTAAACATCGCCAAATTGTTTGGTGCTGACTCGAGCATTACTGGTGCCATGCATCCCAAATCGGTAACCGCACCCATTGCCATGGGTATCGCTGAGCGCATCGGCGTATCCCCAACCTTGACAGCCATCTTTGCCGTGACTACCGGAATCCTGGGAGCTATTCTGGCGCCCTTTATTCTGAATGCACTGGGTATGAAGGCGTGGTGGCAGCGTGGTTTTGCTATTGGCATCGGCGCCCATGGCATTGGCACCTCGCGTGCATTTAGTATTCATCCAGAGGCAGGGACTTATGCCAGCCTAGCTATGGGAATGAATGGGGTCATTAGCGCGGTAGCTATCCCCATTCTGTATCACTTATTCAACTAGCGATCTACTGGCCAACTCAAAGCATTAGCTGATCTTCATTGCATCATCAATCGCATCACTCAGAACGCTCACTAAGAACTCCACTTCGGCTGGCGTTGATATGAATGGGGGGCCAACGGCAATCGTGTCGTTTGTAATACGCACTAAGGCACCTCTCTCAATACAGGCCTCTAAGGTCTTCATGGCTCGTAATCCTGGCTTACCAGCAATCGGAACTAAATCAACCGCACCAGAAAGGCCAAAGTTACGAATATCCAGTAAGCCTGTTTTTCCCTTAAGAGCATGCAAGGAATTTTCTAGAACCGGTTCAAGCGCTTTGGCGCGATTGACCAAATCATCAGATTCAAAGATATCTAGTACAGCATGAGCAGCTGCCGTGGGAATTGGATGGCCAGAGTAAGTGTAGCCATGGAAGAATTCAATCGCTTGTTCTTGGCCACCTTGGCCCATGACCGCATCATAAATATCACCGCGCACCAATACACCACCCATCGGAATCACACCATTGGTAATGGCTTTTGCAAAGGTGATCATGTCTGGCGTCACACCAAATCGATCTGCACCAAAGTTCGCTCCTAAGCGCCCGAAGCCCGTAATGACCTCATCGAAGATCAGCAAGATGCCGTGCTTTGTACAAATATCTCGAATCTTCTGCAAATAGCCTTGTGGGGGCACCAGCACCCCTGTCGATCCCTGTACAGGTTCTAAGATCACAGCAGCGATCGTGTTGGCGTCATGCAAAGTGACGATATTTTCTAGCTCATCGGCTAAGTGTGCGCCCCACGTAGGCTGCCCTTTTGAGTAAGCCATTTGCGAAAGATTGAAAGTGTGCGGCAGATGATCTACTCCCGGCATCATCATTCCAGCAAATGCTTTGCGATTGGCCACAATACCACCAACAGAGATGCCACCAATACCAACACCGTGATAAGCACGCTCGCGCCCAATCATCCGAAAGCGTGATGCATTACCCATGCAGCGATGGTAGGCCACTGCCATTTTGAGCGCCGTATCTACGGCTTCAGATCCAGAGTTAGTAAAAAATACTTTATCCAAGCCTGTTGGTGCCATAGCAACAATGCGACTGGCCAAAGTAAAGGTAGCTTCACTTGCCATCTGAAATGCGGGGCAATAGTCCATGGTTTCATACTGCTTTTGAATGGCTGCACCAATTCGTGGATCAGCATGCCCCAAAGGCGAGCACCATAAGCCCGATAATCCATCAAATAATTTTCGACCATGGTCATCGAAGTAGTAAGCTCCCTTAGCTGACTGCATCACTTTTGGATGCTGATGAAAGTAACGATTTGGCGTGTAAGGCAGCCAGTAGGCCGACATGTCAATAGCTGAGGGAGTCTTAAGTACTGCAGTCATAGTTGTCTCAATTTGATTTTTATTATTTGCTTTACACCCCTTGGGTGGTTTCCAATACTATATTACCTAATTACCTATTTACTCACTGGATAAATACATGAACTTCTTGAATCGTCTTTCAAAATCATTTCTCGGACTCGCAATCCTTTCAAGCTTGTTTGGACAGGTGATAGCTGCCCCAGATACGGATTGGCCTAAAAAACCCATCGTCGCAGTTTTGTCATTCCCTGCGGGCGGCTCTACTGACGTATTTGCCCGTGCAGTTTCTGTTCCGCTGGGTGAAGCACTAGGTCAGCCCATCGTTATTGAAAATAAACCGGGTGCTGGCGGCATGATTGGCCTAGGCGCCGCTGCTAAAGCTGCCCCCGATGGCTACACCATCCACATTAGCGCGTTGACTAATCAATCCATTTCACAGGCACTCTTTAAAAATCCTCCAGCAGATCTAACCAAGGATTTTGTGCCCGTTGCTCTGCTAGGCGCCATCCCCCACCTGATTGTGGTGAACCCTTCGGTGCCTGCAAAAAATCTACCGGAACTCATCACCTTTATTAAATCCAAGAAGGGTGACTTTAACTATGCTTCTCAAGGCAATGGCAGCCTCTCTCACCTCGAGTCTGCGCTGTTTATGCAGCGTATTGGGGCTACTGGTACGCACATACCTTACAAAGGTAGTGCATTCGCTTTGCCAGATTTAATTGCTGGCAATACTCTAATGATGTTTGATAGTGTGACAGCATCACTACCGCATATTCAGAGCGGCAAATTACGTCCGATTGCTATTGCTGCCTCTGACCGCTCACCCCTCATGCCGAATGTACCTACCTTGGCTCAAGATGGCATGAAACAATTTGACGTTGAAAACTTTTTTGCTGTTTATGCACCTAAAGGAACGTCACCTGCCATTGTTGCGAAGCTTGAAAGAGAAATTCGGAAGATTTTGACTAATCCTGATTTCAAGGCACGCTTAGCAACTCAAGGAATCCACCCTCAGTTTGCAAACTCTGAACAACTCGCTACGCTTACCCAGAGTGAAAAAGACAAATGGGCCAAAGCCGTTACATCAGCAAATATTAAGATCGATTAATCAATACTGAAATTATTTCCATCTCCCTTTTAAAGAATCGATTCGATCCATGCTGATTTCTCCTCCCTTTGGTGGCGGCCGTGCCCCAGTCCTTGCTAAGAATGCAGTTGCTAGTTCACAGCCATTGGTTACACAAGCGGGCATTGAAGCTTTGCAAAGCGGTGGCAATGCGGTTGATGCAGCCTTAGCTACTGCGATCACACTCACCGTGGTTGAACCCACGATGAATGGTCTTGGTGGTGATGGCTTTGCATTAATTTGGGATGGTAAAAAACTCCACGGTATGAATGCCTCTGGTCGCGCTCCAGCGGCTTGGACGCCAGAATATTTTTCTGGCAAAACGGCAATGGATTTGATTGGCTGGAATACCGTGACCGTGCCTGGCATGGTTTCGGGTTGGATTGAGTTATCGCGTAAGTTTGGCAAGCTGCCTTTTGCGCAACTCTTCAAGCGCGCTATCGACTATGCTGAGAACGGCTTTCCAGTCTCACCAGTAATCGCCCGTCAATGGCGCGAAGCCATTCCCATTCTGAAGAATGAACCTGGTTTTAGTGAATCATTTTTGATTGATGGCAAATCGCCGACTGCCGGTCAACTCTGGCGCTATCCTGCCCAAGCTAATACCTTGCGCGAGATTGCCAACACTGAAGGTGAATCTTTTTATACCGGTAAATTAGCCCAAAGCATGGTCGACTTTGCTCAAAGCACAGGCGGCTGTTTCACCATGGCAGATTTTGCTGCCAATCAAACGGACTGGGTTGAGCCTTTAGCATTTGATTATGGTGATTACACCTTGCATGAGATTCCTCCGAACGGTTCTGGCATTGTGGCGCAGATGGCGCTGGGTATTTTGCAAGCGGCTAATGCAAAACAATATCCAGCTAATTCTGCAAAGCGTATTCACCTGCAAGTCGAAGCCATGCGTATTGCTTTTGCTGACGCCTATGCTCATGTCTCAGATGCCAGCACGATGAAAGTACCAACAAGCGCACTACTGGATAGAAACTATTTAGCTACCCGCGCTGCACTGATTAATCACAACCAAGCAGGCACCTATGGCGCCGGAGACCCACACGCTGGTGGTACCGTTTACCTGTGCGCTGCAGATGAGAGCGGCATGATGATTTCTTATATTCAATCGAACTTCAAAGGCTTTGGTTCTGGTGTAGTTGCCCCGGGTGGCATTGCCTTTCATAACCGCGGCATGAGCTTTAGTTTGGTCGATGGCCATCCGAATCAAGTGGCTCCGGGTAAGCGCCCTTTCCACACGATCATCCCCGCATTCCTCACCAAAGGCAGTCAGCCAGCAATGGCATTTGGTGTGATGGGTGGCAATATGCAGCCACAAGGACATCTTCAGTTTGTGATGCGCTTTGTCGATGAATACCTCAATCCACAGGCTTGCTCAGATGCGCCTCGCTGGAGAATTGATGATGTGGGTAAGCTCACTGTTGAAGCATCCATGCCAACTGTAGTAGTCGATGGACTTAAAGCAATGGGGCATGAAGTGACTGTCATGCCGGCCAACAGCCTAGACTTTGGTAGCGCTCAAGCAATTGCCCTATTAGGCGAACAAACTCAGGATGCTTATATTGCAGGTAGCGATCATCGTCGCGATGGATTGGCGGCGGGGTTCTAAGCAGCTCACCACTCCAGCTCTTGATCCTCTAGATTCGGGACATCACCCAAACGTAAATAGTCGTCGCCGTCCCTGGCGATGACCTTTGAGCTTTCGCTCCAACCTGCTCTAGGCACCACCCCCTCCGAAGGAAGTATCTTTGAAATGAAGAGCCTTGAGTCAGGGAGTTCATCATGGCCGGTAAGATCTTTTTTCATATTAATAAAACAGGGTGAGCAACTCGATAAATTTTAATGGGGTATCACCGCTCAACCCTTCTTGAATAAATCCCACTTTTTTAATCATGGGTTAACTAACCCGACCACTTTTGAACTCATCTTTTTGATAAAATCTGTATATACAATACAGGGAAAAGAGTATGAAAAATCTGGTCATTAGCCCAGCAATCGAAGAAAAGTTAATCTTAAAACACCAGCTTTCTCGTAAAGACGTTGAGCAGTGCTTTATCAATAGAACTCGCTCTTACTTGATAGATGATCGACTTCAGCACCAAACAGAGCCGCCTACAGAGTGGTTTATCTCAGAAAATGATCGAGGAATTCTGATAAAAGTGGTTTTTATATTTGATGATGGGCTAATTTACTTAAAAAGCGCATTTCCTCCAAATTCAACAGAAGTATGTATATACAATACAATATCAGTACCTTACTAAAAATGTCATTTCTATGCAAGTGGCGAAATACTAAAACTTAAGAGCGAGGAAAGCGATGATCGCAAAAGGCAAGAAAATAAAAATAGACAATTCCGCTGAGGCTTGGGAGAGTCGTGAGCTTGGTAGCGAGCTCAAGCATGCAAGAGCAGTCGATAAAAAAATCTGTACTCAAATTGATGAAGCGCTAGGGCTACAAATGATCTCCATCAGACTGGAGCAGGACTTGATTGAGTCTTATAAGCTCTTGGGCGCTAAATACGATATGGGCTATCAACCTCTCATGCGCGAAGCCTTGAAAAGATTCGTTGAAGGTGAATTTAAACTGATTGCCAGTGAAGCACTAGAAAAGCAGCGAGCCGAGAAACAAAAAAGCAGCAAGAAGATGGCGAAAGCAGCTTAACCAGGCAAGCAATTCAGATAGAAACGCTTCACCTCTTGATCACAGCTCACATCTTTGGGCTGTATGGGGCGCTCGAGAGTAATACCCTCGATAGAGGTGCAGCGACTCAAGGCGACATAAACTTGTCCTGATGCAAAAGCTCCTGAAGATAAATCTACTTTGATCTTATCGAGAGTCTTACCCTGACTCTTATGAATAGTGACAGCCCAAGCTAGCATGAGCGGGATCTGCACAAAGGTGCCAATGATGTTTGGTGAAATCTTGCCAGACATCATGTCATGGTCATAGCGATACGATTCCCACTGATGTCCTTTGACTTCCACTGTATTAGAGTAAGGGCCATTCTGTACCATCACCTTCACGGTATTAGGCAGTAGTTCGCGAACGACCCCAATAGTACCGTTTACCCAGCGCTTCGGAAAATTGCTATCAGTTGCGGTAAACATCACCTTGGCACCAACCTTGAGAGTAAGTTGATTAGGTGATGGCAGATTGCGATCATCTACATTGAACTTACCAGTGCTATTGCCCATATACACTTTGGCATCCGTTGTGAGCGCTCGTAATCCTGCACCATTAATTTGATCTGCACGGGCGTTAGTCGTGGTTAGCGTGATGGTTTGCTCATCAGCCTCTTTCTTAGTTTCATAACAAACGGTATTTAGGGTATTGAGTGCTTCATCAATATTTTGATTGATGCGGATCTGATTGAGCAAGCTAGCAAAGTGCGCGTCTTTTTGACGGAAGATCTTGGATAGCTCCACCATCGTGACATCTTTGCGATGCAACGCATTTGCGCAAAAGAAGTAAGGACCTTCGTAACCGCGTTCAGAGAGCACTTGCATATCCGTTTGAGATACCACCGGCGGCAGCTGAAACAAGTCTCCCACAAACATCACCTGGATACCACCGAAGGGCTCACTCTTCTGGGGTCCATTAGCGCGCAGGAATAAATCAATTGCATCTACTACATCCACCCTCACCATCGAGATCTCATCAATGATCAGTAGGCGAATATCTTTATAGAGACGCTTATCTTTTAAAGGCTTGATATCTTCTTCAGGAAAGATTAAGCGCGGCGGCAAGCGAAAGAAGGAATGAATCGTGACGCCCTTCACCTGTAATGCAGCTACGCCAGTTGGTGCCACCACCACTACGTTGCCATGAATGTTCTCACGTAGATAGCCAATTAAAGTGGTCTTACCAGTACCAGCCTTACCGCTCACAAAGATATAAGGGTCGTGGCGCTCGATGGCATCGATTACCTCCTGGTATTCAGGGGTAATCTCAATAGCGGATGGATCAATTACGGGCTCGGTCATTCCTTATTGTTTCACGGCATCAGCCACACACCGAAATCCAATGTAAACGACTCCAATATCTGCTGGCTTAGACTCAACATCAGATTCTTTTTGTCTCTCCGGGCCATACCACCAAGAAGCGCCACGAGTAATGAAACCACCATTGCGCTCAGTAGCCGTCCACTCCCAAACATTACCGCCCATATCTAATAGACCATTAACTCCAGGCTTAGTGGTGCCCGTGGGGACATGACCAGTGCCTCGGTTTAATGCGCCTGCTGGTGCGACACCTTTGTAGTCGCCACAGCCACTTAAGCAATGAGAAACTGCAGGCGTACTACCACCAGGAAATGGATAACGCTCACCCTTAACAAAGCCTGAAGGTGGATTAGCTCGCTGCTCTACAAATGCCGCAGAAATCCACTCAGCCTCAGTAGGCAAACGTTTACCAAAATAACGACAGGTAGATGCCGCTTCAGATTGATTGAGGTGCACTGCGGGCTCAGTATCTTTTGCAGGAACGCCGTAGGGAGTTTTCCAAACCCAGCCCGGCTTTTTGACAAATCCAGATTCGTAATTGAGTCCACCACCGTTTTTCTCAGCCTGACTGACAAATCCAGTAGCAGTCGCAAACGTTTTCATATCGCCAATCGTCATCTCAGTTTGATCCCAAGATACATTGCCAACTTTAACTGCGGGAATAGTTGATGCTGGAGCGCTAGCGGCAGTTGAGGGTCTCAACATGAAATACAACGCAATGACTGATAGCAAAACACCGAATAGGATTGGAAGAATATCGAATTTTTTCATGAATAAACTCTCAGAAAGAAAAGGCTCCACAGTGGGAGCCTTAGGATAATGCCATATTCGGTGGGGCGAACGACGGGGCTCGAACCCGCGACAACCAGAATCACAATCTGGGACTCTACCAACTGAGCTACGTCCGCCACTGAAGACATAGATTATAGCTTTTGGGCCAAAACACTGTCAAAAAAGCCTTATTTATCCGATTTAGGGGCCATCAAACTCAAAAGTAGCCCAATCCCCTAAGGTCAGGCTGGCATCGATAAAGAAACCCAAAATAGCTGCTTTGCTTTGCACTTTAGCTAGAGCATGGTGATCAGAAAGGCGCTGGCGCCAATAACGCGATCCCGCTCTACCGTGGGCTAGACCAAGAATATGCCTTGTAAAAGCCCCGATATAAAACGGTTTGCCTTTGGACTGACACTCATCAAACCAAGCCTGTACCTGCTTTACCAATGCAACCTGTATACGATGCCACTCAGTTTCGCTAAAAAGATATCCAGCAGCCTCACCATCAGTCTTCATCAAGTCATCCCAACCGAGCAACATCGCCGGAAAATGATAAGCCGCTCTACCCACCATAAAGCCATCAAAATCATCCCAATGACCGGCGATTTGCTCATTCGTTTCTAAGCCGCCATTGAGCAGGACTTTGAGATTGGGAAATTGTTTTTGCGCATCAAGGCGGAGCTTTGCGGCCACCTCATAACGCAAAGGTGGTTTACTACGATTCTCTTTTGGGGATAAACCTCTGAGCACCGCATTACGAGCATGGATAGTGACTTGACTAGCACCTGCATCCGCTACCGCAAGAATAAAGTTCAAAGCAAATTGATAATCTTTTTCAGAGCTCGCGGCATCCATCGAATCCAATCCCAAGCGATGCTTTACTGTGATCGGGATATCAACGGCAGCTTTCATGGCTTTGACACAATCGGCAACGAGTTGTGGTTCAGCCATTAAACAAGCACCAAATGCCCCACGTTGCACCCGCTCAGATGGGCAGCCACAATTTAGATCAATCTCATCGTACCCCCACTGCTGAGCTAACTCTGCAGCCTTAGCTAAGTCAGAAGGTTCCGAACCACCCAACTGCAATACAACAGGATGTTGATCTTGCGAATAATCTAAATGGCGTGGCACATCCCCATGAATGAGTGCGCCCGTCGTAACCATCTCGGTATACAGCACAGCTTCTTTAGTTAGGTTGCGATGAAAGGAGCGACAGTGACGATCGGTCCATTCCATCATTGGGGCTACAGCTAATCGCTTGGTGGGTTTAACAGTCATACGGATTTCAAGCTAATACTCTTTGACTCATAAAGGATCTCTCTTGCCCCGTTACCGGATCATCGAAATGAATCTCTTTTGCTAAGAGCTGTAGCGGTTTAGAAAAGTCCAAATCATACTCTTGATAAGGCGTCAGCATTGGATAGATCTGATCATGTCGAATGGGGATTCCTAAACTATTGAGATGACAGCGTAATTGGTGCTTCTTGCCGCTACCGGGAGTTAAACGATATTTAGCCCAGGGCGCATTTACTTCAATCAACTCAATATAGGTATCTGTATTTGCTACGCCATCCACTTCTTCCATTTGCAAGAAATGTTCAGACTCTTTTATATGGCTCGCATAAGTCATTGGCAGCTTTTTGAGCAGATCTTCTGAATACGGCGCTATGGCTTCGTACACTTTTGTGACCTCTCGATCTCTAAACAGATTTTGATATTGCGCCCTCTCCTGAGGGTTGACTGAAAAAATGACTAATCCTGCAGTATCGCGATCAATACGATGAATAGGACTTAAGTCCTGAATACCTGTTTTTTCTTTAAGCGATTGAGTAGCGTTTGATGTAGATAAAGACCGCTTGGGGTCACCGGCAAAAAATGGGGCTTATCCGCAACCAAAATATGCTCATCCTGAAAGAGGATGGTTTCCTCAAATGGAATTTCTGGTTCTCTGGCTAAGCGCCTGAAATACAGTAAGTGGATATTAGGTTGGTAGGCATCATCAGCAGAAAGTGCCTCACCTTCTTGATTAAATACCAAGCCCTCTTCAAAGCGAGACTCCCACTCACCCCTCTCAATATGTGGAAAAGTAGTGATAAAGAAATCCAGCAAAGAGGCATGGCTCTGCCCAGCAGGCAAATACACCCTAGATGAGGAGACTCCTTCGGCATTGACTTTCATTTGTACTAGATTATCCACTCCCACCAAGCTAGGCAACGCAATCTAAGTGCGCCCAAAAAGAAACCCTCTAAAATGGGGCGGTCGTACCCATTAGAACTAGAAAATGAATAGACAGCATGCTTGAACTCTCTGTATTCGACCTTGGCTTATTATTTGCCCTCGCATTATTTGCAGGATTGGTCGACTCCATTATTGGCGGCGGGGGGATGATTCAGGTTCCAGCACTTTTTGCAGCCCTACCAGGCTTTCCACCAGCCACCCTACTCTCAGTCAATAAGTTTGGCTCTATCGTGGGCACAATAGGTTCAGCTATTCAGTACAGTCGAGTGAATAAAAGCCCCTGGGGCTTAGTGATCATCTCTTCTACCTTTGCTTTTTTTGCCTCGGTTGCAGGGGCTTACCTCGTTACTCGCATACCAACTGAGTGGCTCAGAGGCGCCCTGCCATTTTTATTGCTGGCACTACTGATCTTTAATATCAAATCTAATGCTGGTCTAGTTCACGCTCCTAAACACAATCACCATAAACAAAAAGCCATTGCCTCAACTGGCGCCGGCATCATTGGTTTTTATGATGGCTTCCTCGGGCCTGGAGCTGGCGCTTTTTACAAGCTCTTTTACACCCGTGTTTTAGGATTTGATTTTTTGCGGTCAGCAGCGCCTGCCAAGTGCCTCAATATTGCTTCTAATTTGGGTGCGCTATGCGTATTTTTCTATTTAGGTTACTTTGACTGGAAACTTGGCTTACTTATGGCCAGCGCCAATCTGGTGGGCGGTCAAATTGGTACCAAGATTGCGATTAAGCATGGTAACTCCTTTATTCGTAAAGGCTTCTTCATTCTGGTAACAATACTGATTATCAAAACTTTTTATGACGCCTTTTTGAAGTAAATATTTTGCAAAAAAATAGATGTGTAAATTAGTAGGGTATTAGAAATGCTTTGTGGATTTGTGAGGATATAGAGAGTAAATTGAACATATGAAGTTTTAGTTTATTTACTATAAAAAATGAGGGTGTTATGAAAATTCTATTGCCGGTTGATGGCTCCAAATCTGCGCTCAATGCAGCTAAGTATGTTGCAAAGTTAACTAAGCAGTTGAGCAGCAAGTGCACGGTGACATTAATTAGTGTTCATGATGATATTGGCCTTAGTCATGTGAAGCAATTTGTGGCAAATAGCGTCATTGATGATTACCTCCGTGAAGTGAGCGAGAAGGAACTCAAGGGAGCTCAAAAAGTATTAGATACAGCTGGCGTAAAACACAGCATGGTCATTAAGCGTGGCAACATTGCCAACGAGATCATTGCGCTTGCCAACAAAGAAAAGTTTGATCTAATCGTCATGGGCTCAAAAGGTCGCAGTGGTATCCTTGATGCCATAATGGGCTCTGTTGCTCAGAGAGTAGGCAATACTGCTAAGCAAGCTGTCTTACTGATTAAGTAGGCATTAAAGGTTAATCACCGGATTAACTTTAATCGGCCGTCTATGTGACGGCCTTTTTTATGGATTCTGAAATGAGTATTTTGCTGCTCTTATTCGCACCAGGCTTATTTGCCATCTACTGGCTTATTCGCATACAAATATGCCTATCTAGGATTCGTTGCCTAGTGGATACCTACGGAATGGATCGCAAGAAACTACAAAAACTCAAATGCAAAGAAGTAAAAGCGCTCAGAGAGTCAATTGACCAACTCCGGCATGCGAATGATGCCTTTGGTTTGGAGAATCTGCTTAGACCTTACAGAGCCTGATGCACTAGCCAATTAAAGAGAGCGCTGATTTACCCGCTGAGATAGCTCCTCAGCAGATTCTTTTCGCTCGCTGTAGCGATCGGTTAGATGCTCACTAATCCCGCGAGTGAGTAATGTGAACTTATAGAGCTCTTCCATCACGTCCACTACGCGATCATAGAAAGAGGAAGGCTTCATGCGTCCATCCTCCTCAAACTCTGTGAAAGCCTTGGCAACCGAAGATTGATTCGGGATGGTAACCATCCTCATCCAACGACCCAAGATACGCATTTGATTAACAGCATTAAAAGATTGTGACCCGCCACATACCTGCATCACAGCCAAAGTTTTACCTTGCGTTGGCCTGACAGCGCCATCTGCCAATGGAATCCAATCAATCTGCGTTTTTAAGAGGCCTGTCATAGCCCCGTGCCGCTCTGGCGAAGTCCAAACCATGCCCTCCGCCCATAAAGCTAATTGACGTAACTCTTGTACCTTTGGATGAGTATCAGGCACGCTATCGACTAAAGGCAGTCCAGTAGGGTCAAATATTTTTACCTCTCCACCCATGGCCATGAGCAATCTAGCTGCCTCGAAAGTCAGAAGTCGGCTATAGGATCTCTCACGCAGTGAACCATAGAGCATTAAAAATCTTGGCGTATGATCGCCAGATTGGATACTCAATTTTTCAATGTCAGGAATCTGGAAAAGATCCTCAACTAAGGCCGGGAATTGTAGTGGGGATTCAAACACTTAGGCCGCATCCTTTTTAAAGAACTTTGCTTTAAACCACAGGGCTACAGTGACTAAGCCAATCATGATGGGCACCTCAACTAAAGGACCTATGACTGCTGCAAAGGCAGCTCCAGAATTAATTCCGAATACCGCAATCGCTACCGCAATGGCCAGCTCAAAGTTATTACTCGAAGCCGTAAATGAGAGCGTGCAACAACGCTTGTAGTCGATCCCCATCTTGCCAGTGACAAAAAATGTTAGCAAAAACATGATCAGAAAGAAAATCAGCAACGGAACGGCGATGGTGAGGACATCCATCGGGAGTGTCAACATCACCCCGCCTTTGAGGCTAAACATTACAACGATGGTGAAGAGTAAGGCAATCAAGGTAAGCTTACCAATACGAGGTACAAACTGCTCGTGATAATGCTCTTTAGACATGAACTTGAGCATCACCACCCTTGTCAATATTCCGGCGATACAAGGAATGCCTAAGTAGATAAATACACTTTTAGCAATCTGCCCCATACCTACACTGACGTTTGATCCAGCTAAACCAAAGTAAGGTGGCAAAACTGTCAAAAAGAAATAAGCGTAGACACTAAAGAACAGGACCTGGAAAATGGCATTAAATGCTACTAGGCCAGCAGCATATTCAGTAGAACCCTTTGCTAGATCATTCCAAATAATGACCATCGCAACACAAGGTGCGATTCCAATCAAGATGAGGCCAGCCATGTACTCCGGTTGATCTGGAACAAAAGTAATCGCCAAAAAGAACATTAATGTAGGCGCAATAATCCAATTCATCAAAATAGAAATGCCGAAGATACGCTTATCCTTAAATACGTCCGGCAAATCTTCGTAACGCACCTTGGCAAACGGTGGATACATCATCAATATCAAACCAATAGCAATCGGTAGATTAGTTGTGCCGACCTGAAAAGAATTAATAAATCCTTCGATACCTGGAATGAAATGACCTAAGGCGATGCCCAAGGCCATTGCTACAAAAATCCAGATCGTCAGATAACGATCTAGAAAAGATAGTTTTTTAGTGATGGAGCTCATGCCTTGCTATGAATCTCTTTGAGACTCATAGAATCGAGCTTTTCTAATGGCATCGAAGCCAAAATATCCAAACGTCTTTTAAGGCCATTCTTCACCTCATTAAAAGCCGCCTTTTTCTCTAAATCAGTACCTTGCACTTGGGATGGGTCGGGGAAGCCCCAATGTGCCGTTGCAGGCTGACCCGGCCAGAATGGGCAAACCTCGCCAGCAGCGTTATCGCAAACCGTCACAATAAAATCCATCTTTGGAGAGTCTACTAAACCAAACTCATCCCAACTCTTCGACCTTAAAAGAGTGCGGTCCATACCCAATTCTTCTGCAATGTCAGCAGCAATAGGATTCACGCTTGTACCCGGGGTAGAACCAGCTGAATATCCTATAAATTTTCCACTTGGGTGTGTAGATGCTAAAGCCTCACCCAGCACTGATCGAGCAGAGTTGTGGGTGCACAAGAAAAGGATGTTGTACTGTTTCATTGGGCTTTTACCTTTTTGACGGTTTTCGTGGTTTTACATGGCTTACCGCCGCAGCAATTAGCCAGCAGGAATTGACTGAGATCCTCAACCATTCCGGGGTTTGGTCTATAGATCAGATTACGGCCTTGACGCTCGACAGTAATCAGATGCGCTTGATAGAGCTCTTTTAAATGAAAGCTGAGAGTCGCATTGGGAATGCCCAACATTTCATGGATTTGTGATGGCAATAAACCCTGATCGCCCTTTTGAACGATGAGACGATAGACGTTTAAGCGCGATTCTTGCCCTAGGGCAATGAATGCCAGAATAGCTTCGGTATTTTTCATAATTCGATAATAATCGAACTATATTACAAATAGATGACTAGGGAGCGGTAAAACCATACCTACTCATGATTTGCCGGGACTTAGGCTCTTGTAAGTATTGATAAAAATCTTTAGCGCTAGATGAGTTATTTTTGATCAAGGCCATCTTTTGCCTTAAGGGCTTATGCAAGTGATCCGGTATTAAGACATAAGTAGATTGAACTTGTACTTGAGGTGATATTGCTAAGGATAGAGCTGCAATTGCAAAATCTGCTGAGCCCGTTAAGGCAAATACCGTTGCTTGAGAAATATTTTCCCCAAACACCAGCTTAGGATGAGCTAAGTCCCAAACTCCAATAGTAGTGAGATATTCTTTAGCAGCCCTGCCGTAAGGAGCGTGCTCTGGGTTGGCTATAGCAATTTTCTTTGCTTCTGTAATCGCTTTAATCAAACCGTCTTTATCTGTGCCAAGCTTGATTGAACCACCCTTTTTCTGCAAGAGGGCTATTCTGCCGATAGCGTAAAGACTTCCCTTATCCACTGTCAAGCCATTTTTATACAAGTCATCGATATACGCTTCATCTGCAGACATCAGCAAACTAAAGGGCGCTCCGTTTTTGACTTGCTGCCAGAGCACTCCAGATGAACCAAATACGAGCCTCACCTCTTGCCCCTTATCGACCTTATAGTTAGCGGCAATTTCTTCCAGGGCAAACTTGAGGTCTGAGGCTGCTGCTACTGTTGGTGCTGTTTGAGCTAAAGAGGCTGAGGCATATAGAGCGAGCAAAGCCAAAAGAATATGTTTTATTGGGGTCATTTATTTTTTAACTAGGTAAACTCGTCAGCATATCTACTGCACTATAAGGGATGTCTTATCAGGGGCGCCTTGGATTCTCATCAAGACTCACTAAATCCAGGGATCAAAAACCTTTACACCCGATTGACTGAAATCAGATACGTTTCTGGTAACGATAGTCATTCGACTCTCGATAGCAGAAGCTGCAATCATGGCATCTCGCTCTGATTTAGGGTTGGGCACATGAAGGCTAGCACAGCGTTGAGCAACAGCTAGATCAACTGGCAAGACTCTCTCGGAGAATGCTGGCAAGACATTGTGATTTAGCCAGCTTCTGAGTACAGTCCCCTGTTTTTTATCTCGGCGCTCAATTTGTAAAACGCCAATTTCTAATTCCAATACTGTGATCGCAGAAATGAACATGAATTCTGGAAAGATTCCTTCAGCCCAGGACTGAACGCCTTTATTGATTCGACCATCAGCTGACTTCCTCAATTCAGATACAACATTGGTATCTAATAAATACATTACAAAGAATCTCCCATGGGTCTGATGAGGCCTTGTACTTTCGCAGGCTCAAATTGAATTTCACCCGCACCTTTCATCCCCAAAAGATCACACATGTTTTTTCTTTTTCCCAGGATGCGCTGGTAGTCTGAAAAAGTCATCAGCACATGTGCAGGCTTACCTCGATCAGTAATAAAAACAGGGCCTGTTTCAGAGGCTTTTTTAGCCTTGCCAGTATCTTGATTAAATTCTCGGCTAGATAGAGTGGTGATCATTGAAGCCTCCACAAAAATAATTAATGTAGCAATGTTACTACATTATTCTTAGGGGCTCAAGCCCCCACCTGATGAGAGTTTCACCCCTTTAATTTTCGTAAAGCATCTGCCATTGCATTATTGATGGGAAGCGCAGATCTTCTATCTTCTTGAGGTCTTCTAGCTTCTGGAGCTCTTTGGGTGCCAGGTCTATTGGCCCTTTGCTCAGGTTTTGAGCCTATTGATACTTTAGGCGCTTCATCAGAAAGTCGCATTGTTAATGCAATCCGTTTGCGCTTCTCATCCACCTCCACTACTTTGACCTTCACAACCTGTCCCGCTTTAACCACCGTATGCGGGTCTTTTACAAAGGTATTGGCCAATGCGGAGATATGAACTAAGCCATCCTGATGAACGCCAATATCTACGAATGCACCAAAGGCTGCAACGTTGGTGACAACGCCCTCTAAAATCATATCCACTTTCAGGTCACTGATTTTTTCGACACCGTCTTTAAATGTTGCTGTTGTGAACTCAGGGCGTGGATCACGACCGGGCTTTTCTAGTTCTTTAATGATGTCGGTGACTGTAGGAAGACCGAACTTCTCATCGGCATACTTTTCTGGATTGAGTCCTTTGAGTATTGCGATATCACCAATGACCTCTTTGACACCTTTCTTGATGTCTTTCAGAATCTTCTCCACTAAAGGATAAGATTCTGGGTGGACAGCAGAGGCATCCAAAGGATCTTTGCCATTCATAATGCGCAAGAAACCAGCCGCCTGCTCAAAAGTCTTATCTCCTAAGCGCGGTACGCTACGCAAATCTGCCCGCGTCTGAAAAGCACCATGGCTATCTCGATAGGTCACGATACCTTCAGCGACCGTACTACTCAAACCTGAGACTCTTGCCAATAAGGGTGCAGATGCTGTGTTCACATCAACACCGACCGCATTGACGCAATCTTCCACTACTGCCACCAATGACTTGGCTAACTGAGTCTGCATCACATCATGCTGATATTGGCCCACGCCAATGGACTTTGGATCAATCTTCACTAACTCAGCCAGAGGATCTTGCAACCTTCTTGCAATCGATACCGCTCCACGCAGTGACACATCCATACCAGGTAATTCTTTTGAAGCGTACTCGGAGGCAGAATAAACCGATGCTCCTGCTTCAGAAACCACAATCTTGGTTAGCTTAAGTTCAGGTTTAGCTTTGATTAAATCTTGCGCTAACTTATCAGTCTCACGTGAGGCTGTACCGTTGCCGATAGAGATTAAGTTAGCCTGATGTTTCTCAGCTAATTTAGCCAGCGTATGCAGTGAGCCATCCCAATCATTCTTGGGTTGGTGTGGATAAATCACATCGGTATCTACCACTTTGCCTGTCGCATCTACCACGGCAACTTTAACGCCCGTCCTCATGCCGGGATCAAGGCCAATCGTGACCTTTGGTCCTGCAGGTGCAGCTAACAGCAAAGCCTTGAGATTACGTGCAAAGACATTAATTGCCTCAGCCTCTGAGCGCTCACGCAATGCACTCATCAGCTCGGACTCCAAATGCATAGAGCACTTGATACGCCAAGTCCAACGCACAGTCTCTGCGAGCCAATGATCAGCAGGGCGGCCTTCATTTTTAATCTTGAACTGATTGGCAATACGAGACTCGCAAGGATTATGCGGTGCGTCCCATTTAGGCTTTTCTTCTTCGGTATCTAGACGCAAGTTGACCATGAGCATTTGCTCGCGACGACCTCGAAATAATGCCAAAGCACGATGCGACGGAATTGCCGAGATAGGCTCTGAGTAATCGAAGTAGTCCGCAAATTTCTCACCCTCTTGCTCTTTACCAGCAATCACTTTAGATTCCACGACACCGTGCTCTTGCAAATACGTTCTAAGTGATTGCACCAGTCCGGCATCTTCAGCAAAGCGCTCCATCAAAATCTGACGCGCACCTTCAAGAGCGGCCTTGGTATCGACTACACCTGGGTTATCACCTTGATCGGATGTAAATGCCTCTTTGAGGTATTTGGTTGCTTCCGCTTCTGGATCCAGCATGGGGTTAGCCAATAAATCATTAGCCAAAGGCTCTAACCCAGCCTCTAGAGCAATTTGTGCCTTAGTGCGACGCTTGAGTTTATAGGGGAGATAGAGATCCTCTAAGCGGGTCTTATCCTCAGCCAACATAATAGATTTAAGCAACTCTGGCGTCATCTTGCCCTGCTCTTCAATCGAAGTAACGATCGCTTTGCGACGCTCTTCTAATTCTCTCAAATAACTAAGTCGATCTTCTAGTAAACGTAACTGCGTATCGTCCAAACCACCAGTTGCCTCTTTGCGATAACGTGCAATAAAGGGAACGGTTGCACCTTCATCCATTAATGCAATGGCGGCAGCCACTTGTGCAGGTTTAGCAGATAACTCTTGGGCAAGGCGTTGTTCAATAGATGGCAGCATGAAATAATTAATTTACTAAGATTTTAAGAATATTGCTCTGGAGGAAAAATAAGAGCCACCCAAAGGTGACTCTTATTAACTCACTAGATGACTGATTAAAGCGCCTCAGTGTAGCAACTTTGCGAAATTACTCGCGAGAAGCTTTCTTACGGTCATGCTCCTTCAGATAACGCTTGCGGATTCGAACGCTTTTCGGTGTTACTTCTACCAACTCATCATCGCTAATGAATTCAACAGCGTATTCCAAAGTTAAATCAATTGGTGTCACCAAACGAACCGCTTCGTCAGTTCCTGAAGAACGTACGTTCGTTAATTGCTTACCTTTGATCGGGTTCACAACCAAGTCGTTATCGCGACTATGGATACCAATCACCATGCCTTCATAAACAGGGTCACCATGTTTTACAAACATACGACCACGGTCTTGTAGTTTCCAAATAGCATAGGCAACAGCTTCGCCGTCATCTTGGCTAATCAATACACCGTTGTGACGTTCGCCCAAGATGCCATCTTTAGCTGGAGCATATGAATCAAATGTATGACTCATCAAACCGTTACCGCGAGTCATAGTCATAAAGTCGCCTTGGAAGCCAATCAAACCACGCGCAGGAATACGGTACTCAAGACGGGTACGACCTTTTCCGTCACTCACCATATCTTGTAACTCGCCCTTACGCTTACCCAAGTCTTCCATCACAGAACCTTGGGTAGCATCTTCTACGTCAACCGTTAAGTTCTCGTACGGCTCCATCTTGACGCCATTCTCTTCGTGGAAGACAACGCGAGGACGGGAAACTGCCATCTCATAGCCTTCACGACGCATAGTCTCTACCAAGATAGTAAGGTGCAACTCACCGCGACCTGACACTTCAAACACGGTGTCATCATCAGTTTCTTTTACGCGCAACGCCATGTTGGCTTTCAATTCACGATCAAGACGCTCACGAATCTGGCGGCTAGTCACGAACTTGCCTTCACGACCAGCTAATGGGCTGGTGTTCACCATGAAGTTCATGGTTAAAGTAGGCTCATCAATCTTGAGCATTGGTAATGGATCTGGTTTATCGACCGCGCAAACCGTTGTACCTATCGCCAACTCTTCAATACCGTTGATGAGAGCAATATCGCCGGCAAAAGCCTCGTCAACGATTTCACGCTCTAAACCTTTAAATTTCAATACTTGGTTGATACGGCCTTTAAATGGCACGCCATCAGGACCATTCATACAGACTACTTCCATGCCTGACTTCACACGTCCACGGCTAATACGGCCAACACCAATCTTACCGACATAACTGTTGTAGTCGATTGAAGAAATCTGGAATTGCAAAGGACCATCTGGATCATCATCACGCACAGGTACGTATTTCAGAACAGCGTCAAACAATGGACGCATATTACCTTCACGGACATCCTCTGTAGTTCCTGCATAGCCGTTCAAGCCTGATGCATAGATAATTGGGAAATCAAGCTGTTCTTCCGAAGCGCCTAACTTGTCAAACAATTCAAAAGTAGCATTGATTACATAGTCACAACGTGCACCTGGACGGTCAACCTTGTTAATCACAACGATAGGCTTCAAACCAAGGGCTAGAGCTTTCTTGGTTACGAAGCGAGTTTGCGGCATTGGGCCTTCAACCGCATCAACCAAGAGCAAAACACCGTCAACCATGGAGAGCACACGTTCTACTTCACCACCGAAGTCGGCGTGTCCTGGTGTGTCTACGATGTTGATGTGTGTGCCGTCATATTCCACTGCACAGTTCTTGGACAAAATAGTAATGCCACGCTCTTTTTCCAAATCGTTTGAGTCCATGACGCGTTCGGTCATTTTTTCATTTGAGCGGAATGTGCCAGATTGGCGCAAGAGTTGGTCAACCAAAGTAGTTTTACCGTGGTCAACGTGGGCGATGATGGCGATATTACGAAGTGCGCGTTTAGTCATGTGAAGCTTCTGAAGTTAAGAATAGGGTTAATTAAGGTTAATGAACAAATAAGTCAAAATGATTTAATGGGCAGAAGAAATTAAACGCTTGGGATGCAATACCCCAGAGCGCCAATCTCCAGTGCCGATAAAGTTGTGGGGAGCAGCAGTTGCGCGATAGATACGCACTAGAGCTTCTATCGAGGGTAAATTGAGTGGAACTCGTTGACCCATCTCCAAACGTTTTGCCTGCTGCTCATCTACCGTTAGATGCGGCAAGGTTTGCAAGAGTGCATCGACTGGCAAGATATAGCTTGAGCTTTCTTGCAAGCCTTTCTGGATAGATTCGATTGTGAAAGACTGCTCTAAAGTGAGGTGACCTACTTCAGTGCGGCGCAAGCCAACTAAATGCGCACCACAACCCAAAGCTTTACCAATATCTTCTGCCAAGACGCGGATGTAAGTACCTTTACTGCAGCTGACTTCTAAAGTAGCTTCCGGCCAATTGATATTGGTCCAACGAATCGCATGAATCGTAATATTTCGTGGGGCACGCTCCAACTCAACACCAGCACGAGCATATTCATATAAAGGCTTACCATCGCGCTTAAGCGCAGAATACATTGGTGGAACCTGACTGATGGGGCCAGTAAATGCTGGTAATAATGACTCTAGCGCTAACTTCAAGGCAACTTCATCAGCAAATACTGGGGGCGGCAACTCTTCAATGATGAGGCCTTCAGCATCGCCGGTATCAGTACGCTGACCAAATTTCACTTGAGCGATGTAAGTCTTATCTGCTTCCAATAAATCCTGAGAGTATTTCGTTGCCTCACCTAAGCAAATGGGAAGTAAGCCTGTAGCCATTGGATCCAATGTACCTGTATGACCAGCTTTTTCTGCATTAAATGCACGCTTCACCGCTGTGACTGCGCCTTGCGAGCTCATGCCAGCAGGTTTATCAAGCAAGACAACGCCGTCAATACGTACAGACATATCTATTTACGCGTTCTCGTCTTTGCGATCACTATCCACCGCTTGATCAATTAAGCGAGACATTTCGATACCGTGCTCAACAGAACTGTCATAGTGGAAATGCAGGGTTGGCACAGTATGAATATGCAAACGCTTAAACAATAATGAGTGCAAGTAACCCGCTTTATCCTGGAGTGCCTTCAATGCTACCTCGGGCTCAACGCCCAAAACAGTAAAGAAGACTTTTGCGTGCGCCAAATCTGGCGTGAGTTCGATACTTTGTAAGGTAATCAAACCCAGGCTCGGGCTACGCAATTCACGAGGAATCAGCTCGGCCAGATCTCGCTGGATTTGATCGGCGAGACGCTGGTTACGATGAGGGCTAGTTTTATGCATTAACTAGGTAGCTCTTACAGTGTTCTAGCGACTTCAGTGACTTCAAATGCTTCCAGTTGATCGCCTTCTTTGATGTCGTTATAGCCTTTTAATGACAAGCCACACTCAACACCAGCACGAACTTCTTTTGCATCATCTTTAAAGCGCTTGAGAGAATCTAACTCACCGCTCCAGATCACTACGTTTTCACGCAATAAGCGAACGCTAGAGTTACGCTTGACAACACCGTCGAGCACTAAGCAACCTGCAATCGCGCCAACTTTAGATACCAAGAAGACTTGACGGATCTCCACCATACCGGTGATTTCTTCTTTCTTATCTGGTGTCAACATACCGCTCAAGGCTGCCTTCACTTCATCAACTGCGTCATAAATAATGTTGTGATAACGAATATCTACACCATTATTCTCAGCCAACTTACGCGCCGCACCATCCGCGCGAGAGTTAAAGCCAATGATCACTGCCTTAGAAGCCACTGCTAAGTTCACGTCAGTTTCAGTAATACCGCCCACTGCTGCATGAACGATTTGAACTTTCACCTCTGCAGTAGAGAGCTTTTGCAATGACTGTGACAATGCTTCCTGAGAGCCTTGTACGTCTGCCTTAATGATCAGCGGCAATAACTTAGCTTCTATCGCGCCCTCTTCCATATTTTCCATCATGGTTTCGAGTTTGAATGCTTGCTGTTTGGCTAACTTCACATCACGGAATTTACCTTGACGGAACAGTGCGATCTCACGTGCTTTACGCTCGTCAGGGACCACTTGCACTGATTCACCAGCTGCAGGAACTTCAGATAAACCTTGAATCTCTACAGGGATAGATGGGCCAGCTTCATTACATGGCTTGCCGTTTTCATCCAACATCGCACGAACACGACCGTAGGTTGAGCCGGCTAGCAACATGTCACCACGCTTGAGCGTTCCAGATTGAACAAGAACAGTAGCAACTGGACCACGTCCTTTATCTAAGCGGGCTTCAATTACTAGACCTTGAGCTGGAGCTTCTTGCGCCGCTTTGAGCTCTAAAACCTCAGCTTGCAAGAGTACGTTCTCGAGCAATGCATCGATACCGTCGCCTGTTTTGGCAGAAACACCAATGAATGGTACATCCCCACCATATTCCTCAGGCACTACTTGTTCAGCTACTAATTCAGTTTTGACTCGCTCTAGATTAGCCTCAGGCTTATCGATCTTATTGATTGCAACAACAATAGGAACACCCGCTGCTTGGGCATGGTGAATCGCTTCTCTGGTTTGTGGCATCACACCATCATCTGCCGCAACTACCAAGATCACGATATCCGTTGCCTTAGCACCGCGAGCACGCATGGCCGTAAAGGCTTCGTGACCCGGAGTATCGAGGAAGGTAATCATGCCACGTGGAGTTTCAACGTGATAGGCGCCAATATGCTGAGTAATACCACCGGCCTCGCCAGTAGCAACCTTAGCCGCACGAATCTTATCGAGCAAAGATGTTTTACCGTGGTCAACGTGACCCATCACAGTGACTACTGGTGGACGTGGCAATAACTCTGCATCGTGACCAGCTGTACCTAAATCTAAATCAGGATCATCTAACTTGGCAGCATGCGCTGTGTGGCCCATTTCCTCAACAATGATCATTGCCGTATCTTGATCCAAGATCTGGTTGATCGTGACCATCTGACCCATACCCATCAAGAGCTTAATCACCTCAGCGCTCTTCACGGCCATAGCGTGAGCTAATTCAGCAACAGTAATGGTTTCTGGAACATTGACATCACGCACAATAGCTTCAGTAGGTACCTGGAAATTGGTATCGACATTGGCTTCAGCAATTTGACGTTGCTTTCTTCTGCCACCGCCTGAACGCCAACCACCCACGCCACCAGAGCTGTCGCCACGAGTCTTGAGGCCACCCGGTTTCTTGGCGCCCTCTTCTTGCCAAGTAGATGAAGTCTCTGCAGACTTGATTGTCTTACCACCAACCTTAGGAACTGCTTTTTTCTTATCGTCAGCACCTTCAGCCTTGGCAGGTTTATGCAAAGTGCCTTTTTTGGCCTCTTCAGCAGCAAGTTCACTTGGTGCTTTGAGAACACGAGCGGGTGTACTCATCATGTCGCGAATCGCTAGAGCTTCAGCTTCAGCAGCGGCACGACGTTTTGTAATATCCGCTAACTGCGCCTTATTAGCATCAGCGATATCTTTAGCAGCCTTATCAGCTTTCGCTTTCTTTTCAGCAGATTTAACTGCTGCAGCATCTCCATCTGACTTAGCGGATTTTCCGTCTACCGGCTCAGCTGCACTTGCAGCTGCTGCCGCATCAGCCTCTTTTTGGCGAGCATCTACTGCCGCCTTCATTTCAGCTTCTTGACGAGCCAATAATTCAGCTTGACGAGTAGCTTCAGCTGCGCGTTTTTCTAACTCTTCAGCAGAAAGAATGGGTTTAGCAGATGCTGCAGGAGAAACTTCCTTGGCCGCTGGGGCGGGAGTCTCTTGGGGAGCTTTCTCTCCGGCTTTAACGAGCACGCGCTTTTTACGAACCTCAACCTGAACGGTGCGAGTGCGCCCAGCAGAATCTGCCTGACGAATCTCAGAGTTTTCGCGCTTGATTAATGTAATCTTTTTACGACTACCTGTATCAGCACTGCCATGCTCTTTCTGCAAATGCTCAAGCAGGACAGTCTTGTCCTTTTCGGTAATGCTGTCGTCCTCGGAACCTTTTTCGATACCGGCCGCCTTCAATTGCTCCAGAAGATCTGGCGCGGTACGTTTTAATTCTTTAGCGAGTACTTTTACTGTTGTTGCCATGCACTACTTCCTCTCATGAAGTAAACCAATGTTCGCGCGCTTTCATGATGAGCGTTTTCGCGGTTTCTTCGTCAATTTGTGTCGCCTCAACTAGCTCATCAACAGCCAGTTCAGCTAAGTCGTCACGGGTATGAACTTGATTGTCAGCAAGCTTTGCAACCAATTCAGTGGTCATTCCCTCAAGGGAACGTAAATCTTGTGAGACTTCGCCAACACGCTCTTCTTTAGCTAATTCCATAGTTAAGAGAGAGTCGCGCGCACGAGTACGCAATTCGTTTACGGTGTCTTCATCAAAAGAATCAATTTCTAACATTTCAGAAAGGGGTACGTAAGCAACCTCTTCCAATGTGTTGAAACCTTCTTCAATCAAGATATCAGCAACTTCTTGGTCAACGTCCAATTTATCCATGAATAATTGACGTACAGAAGCGGCTTCTTTTTCAGTTTTCTCAGCAGATTCTTCTGGAGTCATGATGTTGATCTGCCAACCAGTCAATTCACTAGCCAAGCGGACGTTCTGTCCGCTACGGCCAATCGCAATTGCCAAGTTCTCTTCATCAACCACTACGTCCATAGCGTGACGCTCTTCGTCAACCACAATAGAAGATACTTGTGCTGGAGCTAAGGCACCAATCACAAACTGCGCTGGATCTTCAGACCACAACACAATATCCACTGCCTCACCAGCTACTTCGTTACGCACTGCAGTAACGCGTGTGCCACGAACGCCAACGCAGGTACCGATTGGATCAATGCGCTTATCATAAGTAATCACAGCAATCTTTGCGCGGATACCAGGATCACGTGCCGCACCCTTAATCTCTAATAAACCTTGTTCCATTTCTGGAACTTCGTTCTCGAATAACTTGATCAAGAAATCTGGGCAAGTACGCGAGAGCTCAATCTGTGGGCCACGGGCTTCACGGTCTACTTTGAGGATATAAGCACGAACACGGTCGCCAGAACGCAGATTCTCTTTTGGAATCATTTGATCGCGACGCAATAGGGCTTCAACGCGACCAGACTCAATAATCAAACCATTTTTGTCGGCACGCTTTACAGTACCGGTCATGACTTTTTCGCCACGCTCAAGGTAGTCGTTCAGAATTTGCTCACGCTCAGCATCCCGAATGCGTTGCAAGATTACTTGCTTAGCAGCTTGTGCGCCAATACGGCCAAAGGCTAAAGACTCAATTTGTTCTTCAATGTATTCGCCAACTTCCATATCCGGAAATTGCTCGAGGGCTTCGAAATGCAGAATTTCTTTATCAGGCTCTTGGAGACCCGCTTCATCAGGAACAACCAACCAACGACGGAAGGTTTCGTATTCACCAGACTCGCGATCAATCGATACACGAATATCCACATCTTCTGTCGGATAACGTTTCTTAGTGGCTGATGCCAACGCCATTTCTAGCGCCTCAAACACAATCGCTTGATCTACGTTCTTTTCACGCGCTAAGGCGTCTGCCAACATGAGAACTTCTCGGCTCATGACTTTCTTCCTTTGAAATCAATAACAGGGACCAACCGAGTCTTATCGACCTCGGCTAAAGAAAACTCCAATTGAGACTCAGCGCCATCGGCGCCTTCAAACAACAAACCAAATTTCGCATCAGGTGAATCCAACTCACCACTCAGCAAACCTTGCAACACACCACGAAACTTCTTGCGATCGCCAGCGGCAACCCGCAATTTCAAGTCCACTTCCATTCCGGAGAAGCGCTCGTAATCAGCCGCTGATTTAACAGGGCGATCTAGACCAGGAGAAGAAATCTCTAGACGCTCAAAGGGAATGTTTTCAACTGGCAAGGTGTAGCTCAGTTGATGACTTACCTTTTCGCAATCCTGGACATTAATCAAGCGCTCGTAATCTGGGTTTTCAATCGTGACGCGCAGTAAACCTCCGGCTTCACGCTCAATATCAACTAGCGTGTACCCTAAGTTTTCTACCTCTGCAGAAATAATCCGCTGATCCTTCACGAATACCCTTCAACCCAAAACGGCAAAAAAAAATGGGCTTCAAAGCCCATATTCTCGAAATTCAGAACAGGCCGACTTACGTTGATCGCAACATCAGTCGGTAACAACTTAAAACAGCAGCGAACTGCTGTAAGACCAAAATTATAGCTGATTTAGAGGAAAACCGATAGAAATCAGAAGCTTTCGCTTGGATTCCGCGGTTTTCTAGGGCCTTTATTGAAGGGTTTGCGCCCTTTTGGTGCCCCCCGTTTAGGTCCATTTCCGGGGCTTTGCGGGCTTGCCGTCACAAAAGCAGACTGTCCATGGTGAACTTTCTTGGCTTTATTGCGGTTTTGACCCTGACCGCCAGCTTGACCACCCTGTGAACCTGCACCCGGACGCCCACCTTGGGTACGACCACGAAATGGACCGCGCCCCTCGCTCGAACCACCGCCGCCAGGTTTGCCACCCCGACCTTGATGAGTCAGAGCACCATGACCACTCGCCTGGGTTAAAGCATCCCGTGAACCCCAATAAGAAACCGAGGTTTGCATTGGGTCTGGCTGAAAATCTCCGCTTGAAGCAGGATTACGGTCTCGTCCGTGAGCTCCAGAACTTGGGCTACGACCCTTATCTTGGGGTTGAGGCATTTTTAAGCCTGCAAACTTCATTAAGTTATAGATACCACCGGCTTCAATCTCTTCCCACTTACCCCGCCTCAAGCGTGGAGGCAATAAGAAAATGCCATAACGAGTACGAATCAAGCGCGAGACGACATGTCCGACTGCTTCAAACATGCGGCGCACCTCACGGTTACGGCCTTCAGTCAAAGCAACGTGGTACCAACGGTTTGCACCCTCCCCGCCACCCATAGAAAGGCGTAAGAATTTGGCTTGACCATCATCTAAGGTGATGCCACTCTTTAATTGAGTCATATTTTCTTGACTCAGATCACCCAAAATACGGACAGCGTACTCGCGCTCAACACCATAACGAGGATGCATCAAGCGATTCGCTAGCTCGCCTGAAGTTGTAAATAGCAATAGACCTTCAGTATTAAAGTCCAGACGCCCAACCGCAATCCAACGTCCTTGACGTGGCTTTGGCAAACGATCAAAAACAGTTGGACGACCCTCTGGATCAGACTGACTCACGATTTCACCGGAAGGCTTGTGATACATGATCACGCGCGGTGGCTTAGTCTGAATCTTGCGGTGCACTGGCTTGCCGTTAATGCGCACTTGATCTGTAGGTCCGATACGCTGGCCAATATGGGCTGGCAATCCATTTACGGATACGCGCCCTTGAATAATCAAGTCTTCCATATCGCGACGTGAACCCATGCCGACATCAGCTAATACCTTGTGCAGCTTGACAGTATCTTCGTCGTCAGCCTCATCATCCAAGCCATCTAAATCTGACCAAACTTCATCACGCAAGCTGAGCGGTAAATCATCGATGTTGGCAAATTGCAAGCTGCTCATCTCATCATCGCTAGGCCCATCTGCATCATCGTCATGACGCACACGTTGTGCGCGACGCTCTGCACCAGTTTGATGAGAAATCTCATTCTCATTCACACCATCTGGATTCTTAACTTCAACTATCTCAGGCGCATCTAATGCAGCATCGAATTCTCCAGAGACTACTGAAGCAAATAAGGCTTCACTCTCTGCTACATTTGGCGCCAGCTTGGCGGCTGAGTGGTTTGCACCCTCACGCACTCCACCACCTTCGCCCTCGCGACGAGGCCGATCCTTGTTAAATGGACGTTTCTTATTAAATGGCTTACCAGCGCCCGCACCCTGACGGCGTGGACGACGTGGACCGCCTTCGCGCCCTTCGCCTTTTGCGCCCTCTGAATGATTGGGCGCAGACTCAGAGCCAGAGGAATTATCCGATGTCGATTTAATCGGAGATGAATCGTTTTCGTTATGACTTGTCATTAATAATTATTTTTGTTCGTCTGGCTTGTCTTCAGACTCTGGAGTAACTTCTTCTACTGCTTCACTTGTCTTTTCACTGATGAATTCTTCGTTTACCAATTCTTCATCTGTTGACTGAATGATGGGCTGCCCATTTTCATCTAGCTCAATGACTGTCTCAACAGTAGCGCTAGCATCAAATTCCATTACCGCCTGACCTAATTGCGCAGCTGCAGCCATCGGCGCAGCATCTTCTAACATTGGTAAGCTTTGTAAATTAGTCAGGCTCAAGTCATCTAAAAATTGCTTAGTAGTGGCATATAAACCAGGACGACCGATAGTCTCTTTATGACCAATCACCTCAACCCAGCCACGATCTTCTAACTGCTTCATCACATTGCTGCTTACTGCAACACCACGAATCTCTTCGATCTCACCGCGGGTCACTGGTTGGCGGTAGGCAATGATCGCCAAGGTTTCCATTACAGCACGAGAATACTTTGGTGGCTTTTCTGGGGTTAAACGATCAAGATATTCACGCATTGCTAAGCGGCTCTGAAAGCGCCAACCTGTTGCAATGTGAACTAACTCCATGCCTTTGTCTTCCCAGGCTTTTTGAAGCTCGATAAGGGCATTATCAATTTCACCAGGGGCAATATCTTCGACAAATAAGCGCGTCATATCGGCAACTGTGAGTGGTTCTTGCGCGCACAAGAGAGCTGTTTCAATTACGCGTTTATTGTGATCATCCATAAAATTCGGGCTATCAGGTAAGGACCTGATGAGACTATAAAAATGTATTTCAGTAATGGGTTGGCAGTGTTCTGGTGGTGCTATTTAGCTACAACGGGCAATTGATCTCCGAAAATCATATTGGAGAACTGCCTGCGCTCAAATAAAGTCTTTTTCGCTCACCTTCAGCCATTATAAGGGAGGCTCAATACAATAGCTATATGCACGAAATTACAGCCATAACCCCTCTTTTATCCCCCGAGGCCGAGACGAGACGTCGTTTCCTTGGTTTAGGCTTAGGTTTAGGGGCCCTCATTGGAGGCTCAAGTCTGACTGGGTGTAGCTTAATGGGCAGTCGCAAACCTGTCATTGGCCTTGCCTTAGGGGCAGGTGCCGCTCGAGGTTTTGCCCATGTGGGTGTTATCAAGGCATTAGAGGCGCAAGGTATTCGGCCCGATATCGTGGTCGGTAGTAGTGCCGGAAGCGTTATTGCGGCACTATTTGCCTCTGGCGCCACCGGAAATGATCTCAATCGGCTAGCCTTAAATCTGGATGAAGCAACCATAGCCGACTGGGGACTCCCCTTTGCTGGAAGGTTTGGCGGCCTGATTAAAGGTGACGCCCTGCAAAACATGGTGAATCGTGAGGTGCAAAATAAGTCTATCGAACAAATGCGCATACCCCTGGGAATTGTGGCAACTGAACTGCAATCAGGCAAAGGTATTTTGTTTCGCTCTGGCAATACAGGTCTAGCGGTACGCGCCTCCTGCAGTGTTCCAGGTGTATTCCAGCCAGCAGTCATCAGCGGCAAAGAATATGTTGATGGTGGCTTAGTTGCTCCAGTACCAGTAAGTTATGCCAGGCAGATGGGTGCAACGCTGGTGATTGCGGTCAACATCTCGTCAGAACCCGTTCATCAAGATGCCAGCGGAACCTTTGGCGTGATGCAACAAACGATATCCATCATGCAGCGAAGTATTAATCAGTATGAACTCAAGAGCGCGGATATTGTGATTACGCCTCACCTCAAGCAAATGAGTAGCGGTGACTTCAAATCCAGGAATGCCGCCATCCTTGCTGGAGAGGTTGCTGCACAGGAGCAAATGGCACTAATTAAAGAGAGATTGAAGGGCTGAAAATATTTCAGCTGGAGGATTAGAGACTACGAGATTTGCGTTTGAGTTTATTCACTTCATTCAACAACTCTTTACGCTCTGCATCACCCAAGTTGTCGCTGCCATCTAAGCGGCGAGCGCCATCAAAGCGCTTATCCCAGTAAAGACTACCGAGGTCGTCTACACGCACACTAGTGCCTTTGGATGGGGAATGAATAAACTTATTGTCGCCAACATAAATGCCGACATGCGAGAAAGTTAAACGCATGGTGTTAAAGAACACTAAATCGCCAGGTTGCAATTCTTCACGGGTAATGGGTTTGCCCACTCGACTCATTTGAGTAGATTTGCGTGGCAATAAAAAACCTAGCTTATCTTTAAAAACGTAGCCAACAAAACTACTACCGTCCAAACCAGATTGGGGCAACTCTGCATCCCAGCGATAACGCACACCAATCACTTCCATAGCGCGGTTAATTAATTCTTCTGACTTGCCGGTAACCGAGTCTGCCAATCGATCTGACACGCGAGCGAAGTAAGACTTGCCTGCCTGAAACATCGTTTCTTTTGGAATCTCTTTGGCCACTTCTGCGGGCACGTCTTTTGCAGCATCAGCAACAGCGTCTGCAGCTTGCGCAGGATTAGCAGCCAATATGATTGCAATCAGCGCAGCAATCGGCAACTGCTTGATCAGCATTGGCAAGAGGTCTTTTTTAAGGGACATCGCCCGATTCTAACAAAGAAGACCCATTTCACCAAGTACTAAGCCTTGGGGTAACTCTTTGTTTTGAATAGTATATTTGTCATTATGGGGCATAAATGCACCACTTTAGCCCCTTGCAGAGCCCATTTAACTCAGCTCAGCAGCTGCAAATAGTTCTTGGGTATACGTCTGCCGAGGGTGCTGAATGAGGGTCTCAGTATCACCAAACTCCACCACCCTACCCCCTTTGAGCACCATCACCTCATGTGACATTGCCCGAATGACCGCCAAATCATGGCTAATCATCAAATAGGCTAAGTTGTATTTTTTCTGGAGCTCAGTCAACAAAGCGAGCACCTGTTTTTGAATCGATACATCTAATGCCGAAGTTGGCTCGTCTAATACCAAGATCTGCGGCTTCAAAATCAAAGCGCGAGCAATCGCAATGCGCTGCCTCTGACCACCAGAGAATTCATGGGGATAACGCGTGAGAGCGGAACGATCAATTCCTACCTCTCGCAAAATATCGAGGACGCGGGACTCACGCTCCGCTGCAGACAAATTCGGAAAGTGCACATCCAAACCCTCTGAAACAATTTGCATTACGTTCATGCGTGGAGAAAGCGAACCAAACGGATCTTGAAAAATCACCTGCAAACTAGAACGCATGGCTCGGCGTTCTATTGGTTTTAACTTTTGCCAATCCTGACCTAATATATCTACTGTGCCAGTGATCTCAGCTGCAGAATCACCTAACAAGCCTAAAACCGCCATGCCTAAAGTAGTCTTGCCTGAACCGGACTCACCAATCACTCCGATAGTCTGCCCCTGCTTCAGCTCAAAGCTGACCTTACGCAGCACTTGATGACGTGGGGGTTTTTTAAACCAAGCGGTGGACTCTGTACCTGGATAAGAAACAGACAAGTTCTCCGTTTTTAATAACACCGGCGCCAAAGGCATTACTGGCGCTAAATCGCGAACAGGCTCACTATTTACCAAGGCTTTTGTATACGCATCATCTGGATGCTCAAAGACTTGCTTTGTAGGTCCCACCTCCATGAGGTTGCCCTGATTGAGAACTGCAACGCGCTGAGCAAAATGTTTAACCAAGTTGAGATCATGTGTGATCAACAAGATTGCCATGCCACCGTGATCTTTAGACTCCTCTTGTAACTCTTTAAGTAAATCCAAAATCTGCAAACGCAAGCTGACGTCTAAAGCGGTAGTTGGCTCATCTGCAATGAGTAATCTGGGTTTACAAGCTAATGCCATCGCAATCATGGCGCGTTGACGCTGTCCACCAGATAATTGGTGAGGATAAGAGTGGAAACGCTTCTCTGGTTCAGGAATGCCGGTTTTCTTAAGCAGCTCAATTGCCGCAGACATCGCATCAGCCTTGGTGATCAATAGTTCATCAATTTGCACTGCCTCAACAATCTGATTGCCGATAGTAAATAAAGGATTGAGCGCAGTCATCGGCTCCTGAAATACCATGGCAATTTCACGTCCACGAATTTCACGAATAGACTGTATGGGCATATCTAGCAAATTCACTGGGGGAGAACTAGTATCTGTACTCTTGCCACTCCACAAAATTCGACCAGATGTTTTTGCACCCTCCGGCTCAAGGCGCAGTGGCGCTAATGCAGTCAGCGTCTTACCTGAGCCAGACTCTCCAACTAGGGCAACTCGCTCGCCCACACCAATCTCTAGATCAAGATGGCTCACGGCAAATTTTTCACGCCGACCCGACCCAAATGAAATTGAAAAATCTTCATAGCGTAGGAGTGGAGCTGCAGTTTTCACGGAACTCATGAACGGCCTCCACTCATCGTGCCCGATTTACGAGAATCAAAGGCATCGCGCAAAGCCTCACCCATAAAAGTGAGCAAGAGTAAGGTAGCTACTAAAACAATAAAGGTCGATAGTGAAATCCACCAAGCATCTAAATTACTTTTTCCCTGAGAGAGCAATTCACCGAGACTCGGCGTTCCTGGTGGCACGCCTAAACCTAAGAAATCTAAACTGGTGAGCGATAAGATCGCCGCACTCATTCTGAAGGGAAGAAAGGTAATAACGGGAGTCAAACTATTCGGCAGAATATGGCGCCACATAATTTGTAGATTGGTTAAGCCCAATGCGCGGGCTGCACGAACGTACTCTAGTGCGCGATTACGGAAGAACTCTGCACGTACATAATCAGATAAGCCCATCCAACCAAATGCTGCCAGCAAAATAATCAGTAGCCAAATACTTGGGTTAAAGATAGAGGCAAAGATGATGAGAAGATATAGCTCTGGCATCGCCGACCATATCTCAATCAAACGCTGAGAAACCAGATCGAACTTGCCGCCAAAGAATCCCATTAAAGAGCCGGTGATAATGCCCACACTGACACCCACAATGGTGAGAGCTAAGCCAAACAAAATCGATAGACGAAAGCCATAAATTAAACGAGATAAAACGTCGCGCCCACGATCATCAGTGCCTAACCAGTTATCAAGCGATGGTGGCGCAGGATTAGGTACTTTTGAGAAGTAATTGAGCGTTTCATAGCTATACGGGATGGGTGGATAAATTGCCCAATTACCCTTGCTAGTAATGTTGTAACGAATATCCGGATCTAAAAAATCGGTTGGCGTCGCAAAGTCACCCCCAAACACTCTCTCAGGTTGTGACTTCACAATGGGGAAATAGAATTTTCCTTCATAGCGAACAATGAGGGGTTTGTCATTCGCAATTAGCTCAGCGCCCATGGAGAGACCAAATAGGATCATGAAGATCCAAAGGCTGGCGTAACCCATGCGACTATTTTTAAATCGATGCCAGCGACTCATGAGCCACCTCCCGCACCAAACTGGATGCGTGGGTCAATGTAGACATAGCAAAGATCTGAAATCAACTTCGTAAACAAGCCGATCAGCGTAAAGAGATAGAGTGTTCCGAAAACCACTGGGTAGTCACGTCGCATAACGGACTCATAGGAAAGCAAACCGAGTCCATCTAAAGAAAATAGGGTTTCGATCAGTAGTGAGCCCGTAAAGAAGGCGCCAATAAATGCCGCTGGAAAGCCAGTCACCAAAGGAAGGAGCGCATTGCGGAACACATGTTTCCATAGCACTTGTTTTTCGGTGAGGCCTTTGGCTCTCGCAGTTAATACATACTGCTTACGAATCTCCTCTAGAAAAGAGTTTTTAGTCAGCATGGTGATCACAGCAAAGCTACCTAAAACAGAGGCGGTAATTGGCAAAACTAAATGCCATAAATAATCCATTACCTTGCCTATCATGCTGAGCTCACTCCAGTTATCTGAAGTCAGCCCTCGCAAGGGGAAGATCTGCAGGAAACTGCCGCCACCAAAAATGACGAGCAACAGAACGCCCAGCACAAAACCTGGAATGGCATAGCCCACCAAAATCATCGTACTCGTTACCGCATCAAAGCGAGAGCCATCTCTGACTGCCTTGGCTATACCCAAGGGTATCGATACCAAATACGTCAGAAAGAAAGTCCACAAACCAATACTGATAGAAACAGGTAATTTAGAGACTACTAATTGCCAAACACTTTGGTGTTGGTAATAGCTCTGACCCAAATCGAATTGCGCAAAACGTTTGAGCATCATGAAATAGCGCTCTACTGGTGGCTTATCAAAACCATACAAAGCCTTCACCTCAGCCAAGCGCTCAGCATCCACTCCTTGGCGACCACGGTAGTTACTTCCACCACCTGAAGACTCCGCACCACTAACTGCAGCATCACCCTTACCCTTGAGCTCTAACATCAACTGCTCAACTGGGCCACCCGGTACAAATTGCACCACAGCAAATGTCAGAGTTAAGACACCTAACAAGGTGGGAATCATCAAGAGCACACGCTTGAAAATATATGACCACATTTGCCCTTGCATTAGCGCGCCCCCTCTTTCCACCAATTGAGCAGAATCCAAGATTCAGCGGTGTAATACAAAGGCGGTTCTGGATAGCGCATCTCCTTACGATACGCGATTCGATGCGTCGGGTTGTACCACTGAGGAATAACGTAGTAACTATTCCAAAGCACACGGTCTAAGGCTCTAGTAGCAGCACGTAACTCTTCGCGAGTCTGAGCTTTCACAATGGCATCTACCAAAGCATCAACTACGGGTGATTGAACCCCAATCACATTGTCAGAACCTTTTTCTTTTGCGGCCTGACTACCAAAGCGATCCCACAATTCATTACCTGGGCTTTGTGAGTCTGGGAAGCGAATGGTCGTCATATCAAAGTCGTACTCATCCATACGTTTCTGATGCAAAGCAAAATCACTCGTCCGAATATCAACCTGAATACCCAGCTTCTCTAAATTGCGAACGTAAGATGAAATCACTCTCAAGAAAAATGGGCCGTCCTCGACCATCTCAAATCGGAAAGGCTCACCCTGCATATTCCGTAATGCACCATCACGGTATTGCCAACCAGCCTGAGCCAACAAATCACGTGCTTTGCGCAGATTCTGACGCAAGCTATCGGGTGAGGCGGTTGAGGGTGCGGCTGGCATTGCATCAAAGACAGCATCAGGTACCCACTTAGGATATTGGGCTTTTAGAGGCTTGAGTAGTTTCAACTCCGCTTCGGTAGGCTTGCGAGGGCCATCGAAATTCGCACTCAGATCACTGTTCGTAAAGTAGCTATTGATGCGACTGTATTGCTCAAAGAAGAGTTGGCGATTTAACCACTCAAAGTCAAGCGCATACCCTAAGGCTTGTCGTACCCGTGGATCCTGAAAAATCGGTCGACGTACATTCATTGCAAAACCTTGCATGCCAGCGCCATTGTGATTGAGAAACGCTTTCTTCTCTAAAGTGCCATCATTAAATCTAGGACCCACATAACTCTTAGCCCAATTCTTCGCGCGGTACTCTACTAATGCATCGAACTCTCCAGCCTTGAAAGCTTCTAAACGAACGGCATCATCACTGTAAAGTTTGTAGTTCACGCGATCAAAGTTGTAAAAACCAACACGGACATTGAGCGGCTTAGCACCTTGATCACCCCAGTAATTGGGATTACGTTTAAAGATCATGGTCTTGCCAGCTTTATAAGACTCGATCACATACGGACCACTGGCTATTGGGTGCTCAAAGGTCAACTTATCAAATGGGGTAATACTGCCATCGGGCTTCTTACCCCAGTTGCGAGAGAACACCGGCAAGGTACCCACCATCACTGGTAATTCAGGATTGCGATTCTTAAAGTCGAAACGGATTATGCGATCCGAAATAACTACTGCCTGCTTCACATCGGCATACACCGTTTTAAATTGTGGATTGGCAAGTGAGCTCATCAAGGTATCAAAGCTATGCTTTACGTCACCGGCCAAAATCGCATTGCCATCTGAAAACTTTGCCTCAGGTCGAATCCAAAATACCACTGACATCTTGTCGGGTGCCACTGCAATATCTTCCGCAATCAGACCGTAGGCACTAGAGACCTCATCTGCACTACCCACCGCCAAAGACTCAAACATCAGTTGAGCGATACCAGGGGCTGTCACACCACGCAGCGTAAATGGATTGAACTTATCAAAGCTAGTGCGACGATCGGGGTTAGGCAAAGTTAAGGTGCCACCCCTAGGCGCCTGGGGATTGACGTAATCAAAATGGCTAAATCCATCAGCGTATTTGGGCTTACCGTATTGAGCGATCCCCTGCGCACCATGAGCCGAATGAAACGCCACCCCAGCCAGAAGGGCTAAGAGTAGCAAATGGGGGATTTGGCGGATGGCGTGGAGCTTGGGCATATATGCAACAATTGTAGATAGCAAATCACATTTGAAGCAAAGGACATATTATGGGCTTTCTCGCTGGCAAAAAAATTCTGATTACCGGCCTTCTTTCTAATCGCTCTATTGCCTATGGTATTGCCAAGGCATGCCACCGCGAAGGGGCTGAACTAGCCTTTACCTACGTTGGTGAGCGCTTTAAAGACCGTATTGTCGATTTTGCTAAAGAATTCAATACAGAACTGATTTTTGACTGCGATGTTGGCAGCGATGAGCAGATTTCCGCCCTTTTTAAGGATTTGGCTAAGACTTGGCCCCAGTTTGATGGCTTTGTCCATGCGATTGGCTTCGCACCACGTGAAGCCATTGCTGGGGATTTTTTAGAGGGTCTTTCTCGTGAAGGCTTCAAAATCGCTCATGACATCTCTGCTTACAGTTTCCCGGCGATGGCAAAAGAAGCCTTACCCATGTTGCGCGACAAATCTTCCTTATTGACGCTAACTTATCTCGGTAGCTTGCGTAACGTTCCCAACTACAACACCATGGGACTTGCTAAGGCCTCACTGGAAGCCTCGGTTCGTTATATCGCTGGCTCGGTTGGGCCTAAAGGCATACGCGCTAACGGAATTTCTGCGGGCCCGATTAAAACTCTGGCTGCCGCCGGCATTAAAGGTTTTAGCAAGATTTTGGAAGCAGTTGAACAAACTGCTCCAATGCGTCGCAATGTCACGATTGATGACGTCGGCAACACTGCTGCCTTCTTATTATCTGATTTAGCAAACGGCATCACTGCTGAAATCATTTATGTCGATAATGGCTTTAGCCAAGTGGTTGGTGGAATGGAAGAAGTTTGAGCGTTCCACTGCGCGAAGCCTTGAAGTTTTGGGCTAAGTTGGGCTTTATTAGTTTTGGTGGACCCGCAGGACAAATCGCAGTCCTTCATCAAGAGCTTGTTGAGAAGCGTCGCTGGATTTCAGAGCGGCGCTTTTTACATGCACTGAACTACTGCATGTTACTGCCGGGACCTGAAGCCCAGCAGTTAGTGACTTATATCGGCTGGCTGATGCATCGCACTTGGGGCGGTGTTATAGCGGGCATCCTCTTTATTCTGCCCTCACTCTTTATATTGATCGGCTTGTCTTGGGTCTACCTCACCTTTGGCCAAGTTCCGTGGATTGCCGCCATCTTTTTTGGCATCAAGCCAGCGATCACCGCAATCATTCTCCATGCCGCAGTGCGAATTGGAAAGCGTACGATTCACAACCAAGTTCTACGCTGGATTGCCCTCGGATCTTTTCTGGCGATCTTTGTTCTCAACCTCGCATTTCCACTGATTATTATTTGTGCTGCCTTAATCGGCGTTTGGGGTGGTAGACGCTACCCAGAATATTTTCAGCAAATTACCACACACGATAAATCAATAGGGGTGCACGCTCCGGCAGTGATTGATGATCACACTCCTACTCCAGACCACGCCAAGTTCTCTAAAAAGAAACTGGCATTGCATAGTTCGGCTGTTCTCGTACTCTGGTTAATTCCGTTTATTGCCTTGGTGCTGATCTTTGGCTGGAAAACGCTCTACCCGCAAATTGCCTGGTTCTTTACTAAAGCCGCCTTCCTCACCTTTGGTGGTGCTTACGCAGTTTTGCCCTATGTCTACCAAGGCGCAGTAGATCAATTTCAATGGCTCAGTGCCGGTCAGATGATGGATGGTTTAGCACTTGGAGAAACTACTCCAGGACCACTCATCATGGTGGTGGCTTTTGTTGGTTATCTCGCTGGCCATATTCAACATCTGATTGGCAATAGCAATCCATTTTGGTTTGGAGTGCTTGGAGCTTGTGTAGCCACCTGGTTTACTTTTTTACCGTCTTTTTTCCTGGTACTAGTCGGTGGTCCACTAATCGAATCCACACATGGCAAGCTGAGCTTTACTGCACCCCTTACTGCAATCTCTGCAGCAGTAGTTGGCGTCATCGCCAATCTGGGCTTGTTCTTTGCGTATCACGTCTTTTTTCCGCATGGCCTTGGAGGTTCAATCTCATGGATTTCGATGGTGATTGCCCTGCTTGCAGCTGTGGCGCTCTTTCAGTTTCAAAAAGGGGTAATTAGTGTCTTAACTGGCTCAGCTCTGGCCGGCTTACTAAGCTATTTACTGGCAACTTTATTGATCTAAGTCCACTTGATCAGGGGCTGAAATTGGCATAATGGAACTTATGCGAATCGAACCCCAAACTATTACCCATCTCCAAGAATGGCTCGGTAAAACTGAGGCCCTTCAAGACATCATCACTGCAGCACCTGTCAAAGCTTTATCAGCAACGCTCGATCGACCTGATGTTGCCCCCGTTGCAGGAACCTTTCTGCCAGAGTTATGGCACTGGCTCTATTTTTTACCTTGTGCTCTTCAATCCGAAATTGGCCTGGATGGTCACCCAAAGCGTGGTGGCTTTTTGCCCCCTGTACCATTGCCGCGTCGCATGTGGGCCGGTAGTCGCGTTGAATGGTTAGCCCCTTTGACAGTCGGTGATGAAATCAAGCGTGTCTCTAAAATTGAATCCGTTACACACAAAGCGGGTCGTACTGGCGATCTTATTTTTGTATTGGTCAAACATACCATCTCTAATCACAATGGCTTGGCCTTAGTTGAAGAGCATGACATTGTGTATCGCGATGCTCCCGGACCAGACGATAAGCCAGTTGCACCAACACCAGCTCCTACTGGTGCGACATGGTTTAAAACAATTACCCCTGATGATGTTTTGTTATTCCGCTACTCAGCACTAACATTTAATGGTCATCGCATACATTACGATCGCAAATACGTTACTGAAGTAGAGGGTTATCCTGGCTTAATTGTTCATGGACCATTAATTGCCACTTTGCTAGTGGATCTTGTGCGCCAAAGTATTCCAGGCTGCACGCTCAAGAGCTTTGAGTTCCGCGCCATACGTCCTACTTTTGATATCAATGTATTTAAGGTCAGTGCTAAGCCTGATTTGGAGAAAGATCCTTCTGGAAAAACGATCTCCATTTGGGCCGAGGATCACGAAGGCTGGCTCACCATGCAAGCAACTGCAGTTTTAGCTTAGGAAATTTTCACGCAATGACAACTCCACACTTATCTAAAGCCTTAGCGACATTTGTCTCTGAATTAAAGATTGGCGATATTCCTCAAGAGGTAATTGCACGTACCGAAGATTTACTAGTCGATTGGTTTGGCTCTGCGATTGCTGGTAAAGGCTCGCGCCCAGTAGAAACGATGACGCAATTTGCGCAAAACATGGGTGGCTTTAATACCGCTAATCCTGGTTCTGCTGAAATTCTGATTAACCGTCAGAACTCAAGCCCTTTCTTGGCAGCACTTGCAAATGCAGCAGCTTCACATGTAGCAGAGCAAGATGATGTTCACAATGGCTCTGTCTTTCATCCAGCTACCGTGGTATTTCCTGCAGCATTAGCAACGGCGCAAACGATTGGTGCATCAGGTGAAGATCTTTTGGTAGCGGCCGTTGCAGGCTATGAAGTCGGCATTCGAGTTGGTGAATTTTTAGGTCGCTCACATTACAAAACATTTCATACCACTGGTACTGCAGGTACCTTAGCTGCTGCCGCTGCAGTAGGTCATCTACTAAAACTAAACCCAACACAAATGCTGCACGCCTTTGGTTCAGCAGGAACACAATCGGCCGGCCTTTGGGAATTTCTGCGCGATGCCGCCGACTCTAAACAATTGCATACTGCGCACGCTGCCTCTACTGGCTTGATGTCAGCATACCTAGCGCAATCTGGGTTTACTGGTGCCGAACACATTTTGGAAGGCAAGCAAGGTTTAGCTGCTGGCATGTCGAGTGATGCAGATCCTAGTAAGCTGATTGATCGATTGGGTAGTCGCTGGACTATTGCTGAGACGAGCTTTAAATATCATGCCTCATGTCGTCACACTCACCCTGCTGCAGATGCTTTGTTGCAGGTTATGCTGACACATCACCTCAAGCCTAGCGATATCGATAAAGTAGAAACCCTAGTTCATCAGGGTGCAATTGATGTGCTTGGCCCGGTAACTGATCCCGCGACTGTGCACCAATCTAAGTTCTCGATGGGGACTGTATTGGCCTTAATTGCTCACTATCAATTTGCAGGCCTGCAAGAATTTGATCAGCACTTTCGTGATCAAGCCATTTGCGCATTCCGTGATCGCGTCACGATGATTCTGGATCCCGAAGTGGATAGCGCCTATCCTCAACGCTGGATCGGGAAAGTCAAAGTCTATTTAAATAGTGGCGAAGTTTTAGAAGGTCGCGTTGACGAACCCAAAGGTGATCCTGGCAATACTCTTAGTCGCGCTGAAATTACCGATAAGGCTATGCGCCTTGCTGCATTTAGTGGCGGTGCAAGTCCAACTGAGATGAGCGCTGCTATTGAGCGCTTGTGGAATATCCGCAAGCAGTCCAAGATAGGCATGCTGATCTCCTAAATCTCTGCCTTATATTTTAAAAAGCCACATACATGAATCCACTTGATACTCCTATCGGCTTTAGTAGCACTTTTTTATTCGTTCCAGGAACGCGCCCAGAGCGATTCACTAAAGCACTCGATAGCGGTGCCGATGGCGTCATCATTGATTTAGAGGATGCAGTTGCCCACGAAGATAAAGAATCTGCCCGTGCTGCGATACGTGCTGCTTGGCCTTCATTTACCGCAGAACAAAAAAAGCGTCTGATTATTCGCTCAAATTCTCCTGGCAGTCATTTTTATGCGGCAGACCTGATCTTGATCCAAGAGTTGGATGCAACTTGCTTACTCATTCCAAAAAGTGAGTCTCTCGATCAAATCAATGGAGCAGCACAAATGCTTCCAAACACAGCCATCATTCCGATGATTGAGACTGCCATCGGTCTTGATCGCCTCAATGAAATCGCAACTTCTGAACAAGTATTGCGCTTAGCCTTAGGCAACATCGATTTACAAGCAGATCTAGGAATGGTTTGTGATGCACAAGAAACTGAACTACAAACTGCACGCTTTCAGATTGTGTTGGCCTCACGCTTAGCCCAAATTGCCCCTCCAATTGATGGGGTTACGGCATCAACTGACAATATTGAGCGCATTACGGAAGATGCGGAGCGTGCCAAAAGAATGGGCTTTGGTGGCAAGCTGTGCATACATCCTAAACAGGTTTCCCTAGTGAAGGATTCCTTTATGCCTACTGCTGCAGAGGTGTCTTGGGCTCACCGGGTCATCGAGGCAGACAAGGCATCCAAAGGAGGTGCAGTGAAATTAGATGGTCGCATGATTGACCGTCCAGTTGTCCTACTAGCCCAAAGAACTCTCGCAATTGCTGGTAAACCCTAAAGCCGATAGCATTTAATAGTGGCAAAATTGGGAAGCATCAAACAATAACGGAGACTTAAATGAAATTAAAGAAAACCCTCTTTGCTGGAATTGCTGCAGTTGTCAGCGCCAGCACTTTATTGGGCAGCAATGTTGCATCTGCCCAGAAGGATTGGCCTACAAAATCAGTTCAATTGGTTGTTCCATTTGCAGCTGGCGGTCCAACTGACACTATCGCACGCTTAATTGCAGTGCCAATGGGTCAGTCTTTAGGTCAAACAGTAGTAGTAGAAAACGTTCCTGGTGCAGGCGGCACGATTGCTTCTACTAAGGTAGCGCGTGCGGCTCCAGATGGTTACACGATCTACATTCACCACATGGGAATGGCTACTGCACAAGCCTTGTACGACAAACTGCCGTATGACCCAATGACTAGCTTTGAGTACATCGGCCAAGTTGCTGACGTACCAATGGTATTGCTCGGTAAAAAAGATTTGCCAGCAAACAACTTTAAAGAACTGGAAGCTTACATTAAAGCGAACGGTTCAAAAGTAACTATGGCAAATGCTGGTCCAGGCGCAGTGTCACAGCTCTGTGGCTTATTATTTCAAAGTCGTATGGGCGTTCGCTTGACCAACATCCCTTACAAAGGAACTGGCCCTGCTTTGACTGATCTCTTGGGCGGTCAAGTTGACCTCTTGTGCGACCAGACAACACAAACCATTCCTTATATCAAGGATGGTCGTGTGAAGGCATTTGGTACAACCACGATGAAGCGCTTGCCTGCCATTCCTAACGTTCCAACTTTGAACGAACAAGGCCTCAAAGGCTTTGAAGTTAAAGTTTGGCACGGTGTGTATGCTCCAAAAGGTACTCCACAGCCAATCTTGGACAAAATTAATGCTGCTTTGAAGAAAGCATTGAATAATCCTGATGTGAAGAAGCGCTTGGAAGATGCCAACATTGACATCGTGCCTGCAGAGAAGATTTCTGCAAAAGGACTCAAAGATCACCTTGATAGAGAAATCAACGTTTGGGGTCCAGTCATTCGTAAAGCTAATATTCCAGATTAATTCCGGAATAGCGGCAAACAAAAAAGCCAGCAAATTTCTGCTGGCTTTTTTGTTACCTAAAATTAACTGATGAACTGATGAACTGATGAACTGATGTGCTGATCAACTAACTCACCCCTCAACCCGCCCTGAAAAGATAGTCTGACTGAGCTCTGTCGCGACGCTTGTGATAAATCGCATTTGGGATTGCTAGCAGAGCCCAAATAGCCAAGATGGGATCTAAAAGATAGTCCCAAAGATTTGCGGATTCATGCCAATGAACTGCCCACGCAATAATCGCAAAAGACAGGATCCACACGCCCTGAGTCCAGCCAGCAAGGCCGCACACTATAGCAAAGAAGATGATGGCAATTAAAAGACCGATAGAGCCATAACCCCAGGCATAGGGATCGAGCATCCCAAGACCTAACGCTAAGGGATAAAACACAATCGCAATCAATGCGACTGAGACTTTAAATCCCAGTGGCGTCTTTTTGGCAGCAGGAAGGATGGAACTCCAAAGCAATAGCATTGTCACAATACTGAGCTCACCAGTCACCCCACGAACATAGGCAGATAAAGGCAACTCAAGCGACATTCCGAGCGGCCAGAAAAATAGATTTACCAGTAAGACAGCTGCGAGCAGACGAATCACAAATGGAATCTCTTTTGAAGATAGTTTTTGCGAGAGAGTAATGAGCACTACCGCGCAGGTAAGCGACATCTCCAGTAGAGCGATTAGTTGTAAATAAGGAGTCATCATTGCGCTTCCTTTTCTTTAAGACTACTGACGGCATGCTTAAACCAGACAGCTAGAAAATAAACATGCTTAATCTTTTTTCTATTCCAAGTGTAAGTAAGATGAGCATCTTCACCATTCGTAGAAATTAAATACGGATAGGAAAATTCGCGATGCTGATCATTGAGCAAAGATTCGTCATCCTCTAGTACCTGCACTACCCGCCATTGAAGGGAGTTTGGCTCACGCATTACCATCACCAATCGATAGCGCGCTGCCTCAATATTATTCAGGACCATCAATCTCGTGCCATTAGCTAAAGTGAGTGCAGCCAGCGCGGAATTGGGATTTGGAATCTCAAGATCTTGAGTTACCGCCCAAGATTGTCCAGCATCCTTGGTTTGACTTACAGGGATTTGCTTTGGCTGGGAACTGGGTCGAGTTTGACGAAAGAATGCGCTTGCTTCTTGCGGGCTATCAGCAAAAACTACCGGCTGAATTGCGCCCCTACCCGAACTCATGCGTCGCTTATCAATCACTTGGCTCGCATCGATTCTTAGAAACTCGCCAAAGCGGCCAATCCACTCGTGATATGCAGGTAAACCTAGTCGACCATCCGCAAATGTCATAGCTGGTGACTTGACTAAGGTGCTGAGATTAATCAGCGGGGAGCTGATTAAGCGCGTAGGCTGACCCCAAGTTAAACCCTCATCATCTGAAATCATTGAAGAGATTGAACTGCCTGCCCAACCCCCAATAGAAACCGTTACGAAAAATAATTGCATACGGCCATCGGCCATTCTGGCTGGAACAGGATTGCCTAATTTGGCGATGTAACGAGACAAGCCTTTTTCAGCACTAACGCGATCCACCACAACTGTTGGGGCGCTCCATCGAGATGCCTTTGAATCAAAAACAGATGTGTAGATAGCTACGTCTGGAGCACCTTCTCGAGTACCTGCAAACCAGAATGCCCTCACCGCGCCATCCTTGAGCGCAATTAAAGATGCGGCATGCACTGAAGGATCTCCAGTGTCAGGTAACCAGTCTGTCAGTAAGCTAGGCTGAGCGGACTTTAGTAACTTTACTGGCGTAGTATTTTTCAGTGCCTTGACTGGCTTAGCATCCTCAGCCACCTCAGATGCACCATCGAGTTGGTTGACATTATTAACTGGGTAATCGCTTGCGAACGGCGACCATGCTGGGCGACTATCAATGTGGAAATATCCCAGCACCGAGGCAAGCAATAAAAAACAAAAGGCAATCACACGACTCATCGACAAGCATCCTTACCAACTAGGGGCAATGCAATGGCTGTAGGAGTAGTAATCAAATATTCATTCACAAACAGGTGTTCTCCAATCTGACCCTTGAGTATCGCCTGAATTTCTGCATCAGAATGGCGCGCTCGCATCTCCATTCGTTTACCCACTATCTTGCAAGAATCACACAGCGCGGGCTCCACACCAATCGCTGACTGCACCGCTACCAATGGGTAATTTTTAGTCAGTAAGTCAATTTGACCAGCATCCTTTGCTAAATAGCCATGCAGTATTGCCCCGGGTAATAAGAGTCGATACTCTTCATCCTTAGCGCGATAGTCGCAAGGCACCCAAATATCTTTTCCGACAAGACTCTGAATGGTCGCTTGTGAGTAACGACCCAAGGCACCCTCGAGGGGTGATAAGCCGCTAGTGAGTGCGCAATAACAAAGAAAGCAGCCAGCTAGAGCGATCGCCTTACTACGTTCTCGATTAAATATACCAAGCAACACTAGGGCTATCGCAGCTCCCATAAAAACCCAATGCCACAAGGAGTAACTCCAAATACCGGGCTGACCTAGGAAGTTTGACAGTTGTAAATTACCACCTACCCAAACAAGCGCGCCGAGTAATAGCAACTGCAGTAGCAAGGCAATCCGAAATCCCCATATAGGCAATCGATCCCAAAATATTGCGATCACAGCAGCAAACGCTGGCATTACTGGGAGTAGATATCGTCCAGAGCGCTGACTTGGCAAACTAAACACAATAAAAAAGGCTAAGGCCAATAGCAGCAAAAGACTCTCTTCAAGAGATAGGAAACGTCGCTCTCGCCAACATTGAATCAATGCAGAAATCAACACAAAGGTGAACAGCCCTGCATTAGCTAAAGTCGTTAAAGCCAGCATCCAAACACTATCCCCGCCCCGCACTAAATCCAATAAATAGTTTGAGCTACGCGCTTGAAACTTGCCGGCATTCTCTCCTAAAACAAATTCTTTCCAAACCGCTTCAGGGAAAGGATCCAGTACAAACCAAAGTGCAAATACGCCCAAAGCGAGAACAGTAATTAACAGGACTTTGTATAGATCTCGCAATAAAACCTTGGGGATACTCCATTCCCGCCAGCGCCAGTAGAACAAACCTAAAGCAAATGTAGCGGGAACAATGTAAGCAAAAGACTTTGACAGCAAGGCTATGCCCAAAGAGGCGCCCGCTAATATAGGAAATAAAAGCTTTGATTCAAAAGCAGCCTTACCCCAATACAACAGCGCGAAGAAGGGCAAGCTGAGCCAAAATACTTCGGGGGGATCCGTTAAGAACGGGCGGCCGTAGCGGTAAGTTGCAAAAAAGGAGAGCCACACTAAAGCCGCCAGTAAGCCAGTCTGCCTTCTTCCGCTAAAGCGAGATACAGCTAAAAATAAGAAAAGTGCGGTTAAGCCGGTATAGACAACACTGGGCCAACGCAGTGCGAAGAGTGTCCAGTCGCTTCCCCAGCTAGTACTGGCAATACCCTCCCAAAACACCAAAGGAGGCTTCGTATTTTTAATGCCGTCCATCTCCGATTGAAGAGGTAACCAAGCACCTGTATCGGCCGTCATGCGGACGATATGCATATAGGGGTATTCATCGCCATTCTTCGGAGCAAAGCGACTATCTAAACCATATAGATAGGTAAATACACCTAGAAGTAGGACAAAAATGGCATTTTGGTAGGTGAATGAGCCTCGCATATTGCTAGTTTATAGGTCTTAGAGTGGAATGCTAAAACTGACAAGGCCAATACCCCCATTTTTGGTTCTGAGCTTATTGAAAATCAATCTAAGTAAAACCACCAATCCAATCTCCATCTGATTAAGATAGAGTCCATAAGTAGTATTCTAAGAACAGTCGTATGTAAGGAGACAATCCCCATGCAAGTGAAGTATCTAAAATCTATTTTGGTGACTAGTGCCCTCATTGGCCTAAGCCAGTGGAGCGGACTTAGCTTCGCCCAAACCGCTGATCAACTCTATAAACGAGGACTTGCTGCTACCTGTGCCAATTGCCACGGCACAGATGGTAAAGGTGTTGTAGATGGTGGCATGCCACTAATTAACAATCTCACTAGCGCGCAAATGCTGGAGAAATTAAAGGCCTACAAGTCTGGAGCATTAGAAGGCACCATCATGCCTCAGCTAGCTAAAGGCTATACGGACGAACAACTCACTACTATTGCCAATCAACTTGGCAAGAAACAATAAGGAGGCGCTATGGATCGTCGACATTTTATAGGTCAGAGCGCTGCAGCAGTTGGCCTGCTTGCAGGTCTCTCAAGCCAAACTAAAGCAGCTAATTTACAAAAAGCAGAAATCTTGGTCATTGGTGGTGGATATGGTGGCGCTACCGCCGCTAAATATTTACGACTCTTCTCCAATAACACCGCCAGAGTAACTCTGATTGAGCCCAATACTTCTTTTATCTCTTGCCCAATGTCTAACTTGGTCATTGGTGGCTCGCGTACGATCGCTGAAATTACCTCACCGTATGACACCCTGAGTAAGCGCCATGGCATCAAGATTATTCAAGATAGCGTCAGCAGCATTGATCCAGATAAGAAGACAGTGACGCTCGCTTCCGGAAAAACTTTGCGCTACGACAAAGCTATTGTGTCTCCTGGCGTCTCAATGAACTTCAAAAGCGTTGAAGGCCTTGCACAAGCTAATAAAGATGGTGTAACACTACAAGCCTGGAAAGCGGGTCCAGAGACTGTTGCCTTACATAAGCAAATCGCTGCAATGCGTGAGGGTGGTACCTTTGCAATTAGCATTCCAGAGGCCCCTTATCGCTGCCCTCCTGGACCCTATGAGCGTGCCTGTCAGGTAGCAAACTATCTGCAGCAACATAACCCCAAAGGCAAAGTATTGATTTTGGATGCAAACCAAGATGTGGTTTCCAAAGGAGGCCTATTCAAAAAAGTTTGGGCAGAACAATACGCTGGCATGATTGAATACCGCCCGAAGAGCAATGTAGTTGGCGTTGATGCGAAAACCAAAACACTCAAACTCGAAGTTGAAGATGATGTGAAGGCTGACGTATTAAATATCTTGCCGCAAATGGCTGCTGGTGAAATCGCCATTAAAACTGGATTGGCTAATTCCAATGGTCGCTGGGCAAATGTCAACTTCCTCAACTTTGAATCAACAGCACGTAAAGATATTCATGTACTAGGTGATGCAATTCAGATTGCACCATTAATGCCCAAATCTGGTCACATGGCTAATCAACATGCCAAAGTTGCAGCAGCAGCAATCGTTGCAGAGTTGAATGGTTGGGAAATTAATCCAGCGCCAGTTCTGACAAACACCTGCTATAGCTTCGTCAATAAACGAGAAGTAGTACACGTTGCTAGCGTCCATCAATACAATGCCGCTGAAAAGACATTCAAGACCGTTCCGGGTTCTGGAGGTTTATCACCTGCACCTTCTATTCTTGAGGGTATTTATGCTTGGGGCTGGGCGCATAACATCTGGGCCGATAGTCTCGGATAGATCGAGGGCAGTACTGGAATTAAAAAAGAGGCTTTGGCCTCTTTTTTAATGTCTACAGCGATTTACCCATCTCAATAATTCGTTTGCGTCTTCGCTTGCTGATGAACAAGAAAGTAATCGCTACTACTGGGGCGGCTATAGCGGCAATAATTTCTGGATGAATAGCAAGGCCAGCCTCTTTACCACCCTTAGCCATATAGGCCAGCAAACTTACTGCATAGTAAGTCAGTACCAGAACAGATAGACTCTCAACTGTTTCCTGCAAACGCAATTGCAGTCTTGCTCGCTGATCCATGCTAGCCAGTAATTTTTGCGTCTGCTCTTCATTCACAAATTCAATACGCGTTCTCAAAGTTTGGGTTGTCCTTGAGATTCGATCAGACAATTCTTTTAATCTCCGCTGAGTCCAAATACATGTTCCCATCGCCGGCTGAAAACGTCGATCCATAAACTCTGAAAGGGACTGCACGCCCGGAATTGGAGACTCTGCTAACTCGTATAGGTTTTTACTCAGCAATTGGCTATAAGCCTCAGATGCGGTAAAACGCAATCCATATCCAGAGATCCATTGCTCGGCTCGTGAGGCTAGATTAGAGAGCTCACCTAAAAACTGGCCATCTTTTTCGGTTTGTACTCCTGGCTCAGTTTGTATCTGAGAAATACTTTTAGATAAATCTGCTAATTCCGACTCTGCAGTTCTGAGTGGCATCGAAAGGCTCTTCGCTACTGGGAAGGCAATCATGGCTGCCATACGATAAGTTTCAGCTTCAGCTATTGCACGTGCCACACGACCAGCCTGACGTGAGCCCAAAATATCATGCGGAATAAAGTAAGAGATAAAGCCATCCTCATCTAAACGCAAGTCCGTCCACAACTGAGCCTTCTTGCTCGATAAGATAAAACTGCCTAGTACAGTATTCCCGCTAAAGATGGAAGATACTTCTTGAGCTTCTGTAAACAGGGGGCGATGCTCAAATGCGAGATCTAATGCAGAAATTCTTTCGCCACCAGCCTCAACAATAATTGGACAGCCTAAGCTTTGAAGCAAAACATCTAAACTCTTTTCTAGAGCGAGACGGGACTCCAGTAAAGGTCCAGTAATTTTGATGGGATTATGAGTAATGGCAGCGATGGTTGCGAACTCACCATGCAACTCCCATTTAATTAACACCCTCTCCGGCTCGGGCGCCAAAGTCAACATCTTAAAAGAGTGATCCTGCTGCTGCTCATTTGGAATGCCTAAGGCAACGCTGAGCTTTTGAATCCATTCGATTTGAGTCTGACGAGAGCTTGCATCAAGTAAAAAAGATTGCGAAAGCACTCTCTCATTTGGCCAAAGCGCAATAGGCGGACGCGCATGCACTTCTTCGTGTAATTGCTTTCGGGCAGGATGATCGTAAGGTTTCATAGGATTTGGTTTAGATGTCCATACTTAAACTATACGCCAACATCATTCTCTTGAGATTGGTATGGATGAGCGCCCCGATTTAGGCAATTACGGACATAGTCTATGCTGGCACGCAAGGCGTAATAATCACCAGACATACTTTTAGAGACTTTTAACTGCAAGGCTTGGTACTCCAGTAAATCTAACCTCTTCAGATATTCGTCTTTCACTTCTGGCAGAAAATTTTCAGTGAGTTCTTGCTCGTAGCCCTTCAGAGTGCCATACAACTGATCAATTTTTCGCTTCATGCGCTTATTGCGATAGCCCGGCAAGGTTAGCAAGACAGGATATGCCACCGCACAAAATGGCAGCAATACAAAAACCAATCGATTAATCAGCTCTGCCAACCAAAAAGGGAAATAGAGCATGAGCAATGGTGAACCATTTTTTTCATAATGCAACGCTACAGGACTTTGTATGAGTCCCGTACTTTTAAAGGATGGGAATTCGCCGTGCTCCGCAAAAAAGCTTGCTTTACCGTTGATCTCGCGTGCAGCCTCTAAAAATAAAAATTGGAGTGCAGGATGCATTCTGTCATCAATCAGCAAGTTTGTAGTTGAAGCCATCAACTTAATATCTCTAGGAGGGAAGTTCCTTGTTAAGCTAAAAGCACCTGCAGGGACATTCAGTATTTGCATGTATGGTAGCAACCGAACATACGCATCAGCTCGATCAAAGGCAACTAAATGTAATTTGGGGTCTTTCAGTAATTTTTGGACATTTGGAGCCTCGTAAGCATCCACAATGAACGCCGCATCGATCTCACCTTTTTGCAAAGCTTCAACTGAATGAGTGCTAGAGAGATTTAAAAAATGAGCCCCCTCCTCAAAGCCATTGGCTTTCAGGATATGCATTGCTTGAGCATAAGTTCCGCTTCCCTTTAAACCAACCGACATTCTGGAGTTTAAAAAGAAACTAGCACGAGCTTTAATGGCCTGAAAATCATCCACCTTAATCTCTGGTCCACGATAAAACAACCAAATTGGGTCATACGAAATAGTGCCAAGAGATTCAACCCCAGTAACCTCATGAGGATTAAATGCGCCCGCTTGTACGAAGGCAGCCTGAACTGGATCCTTACGATCAACTAGATGCGCTACATTTTCCTCGGCACCCTTTGTTGGAACTAATTCGAGAGTGATACCTTTTTTATCAAAAAAAGCAGCGTACTTTTTTCCTAAGTTGTCATAGGAGCCCCCTGGCTGACCAGTTGCCATCACTACATGTCTTGGTGGTGGAGGATCGGCGTACCACCAAACTCCGAGCAAGACCACTAAAAGAATGGCTAAGATAGGCCAAGCCTCTCTCAGGAACTGAGAAAAATCACTGCACTTTTCCTGAGCAGTCTCATATAGCCCCAGATAGGTTTCTTTAATGTCTTGTTTGATACTTCCCATGGAAGGCCAATCAGCAAATATGTAAAAAGCTAATGATAATGTGCTTATTACCCTCCAGAAAAGACTCTGCCCATGCAAACCCTCCGAAAAGCTGAACACCGCGGCTACGCCGATCATGGCTGGCTTAAAAGCTTCCATTCCTTCTCATTTGCGGGCTATCACGACCCCCGATTCATGGCTTGGGGCAATTTAAGGGTCATTAATGAAGATCGGGTAGCGGCAGGCATGGGTTTTGGCAAACATGGCCACCGCAATATGGAAATCATCAGCTATGTTTTATCTGGTGAATTAGCGCACGAGGACAGCATGGGAAATATCAAAGGTATTCCACCTGGTGATGTTCAGCGCATGAGCGCCGGAACTGGGGTCACCCATAGTGAGTTCAATCATGCTAAAGATCAGACCACTCATTTCCTACAAATTTGGATCGAACCCAACGTCACGGAGATTCCACCAAGTTATGAGCAAAAATCTATTCCACTTTCAGAAAAGCAAAACAAGCTCTGCTTAATTGCATCGCCAGATGGATTGGGGAATGCCGTCAAAATTCATGCGGACGCTCGGGTATATGCTGGTCTTTTTGATGGCCACCAGCCCCAAAAATTGGATCTCGATTTACAGCGTAAGGCCTATGTGCATCTGATAAGAGGCTCTCTACATGTCAACGACACACTTCTATCGAGTGGAGATGCGCTGCTAATCGAGAATGAAAGCGGCCTAATCATTGGTGATGGCAAAGATGCTGAGGTCTTGGTCTTTGATCTCAGTAGTTAATAAAAAATAACATCTACCAATGCTCACACATCCTTAACTTCAATACATAAGATAAAAATATGAGTCAATATGTTGCCGTTATCGGCACCGGTATCATGGCTGCAGGAATTGCAGCAGGCTTTATCTCTCACAGCATTCCTGTTGTGATTCTGGGAAGAAGCAAGGAGAAATCCAGTGACTGCTTGAGGAAAGCTATTCAACTAGCCTTTAAGATTGGCTTGCACGGTGGAAATGCTTCGCTTGATGCTGCTGCTATCGAGGCAGCGCAAGTGAGCGCTACCATGGAAGATTGGGAAGCATGGGGTGAATGTTCTTGGGTAATTGAAACCGTTGCCGAAAATCTGGAATTAAAGAAACACATTTTTGCCTTCCTTGATGACAAAGTCCCAGCCGATATCCCGATCGGCAGCAATAGCTCAGGCTTTCCAATCACTAAAATCACTGCCGATCTGAAAACTGCCAACAGAATGATGGGGGCCCATTACTTTATGCCGGCAGAAGTCGTTCCATTAGTTGAAATTGTGATGGGAGAAAAAACGGATCCTGTTTTTTCTGAAAGGGCATGTCAAATTTATAAAGCTATCGACAAAAAACCAGTGCTAGTTAAGAAAGACATTCCTGGATTTTTAGCGAATCGCATTCAACATGCGCTGATGCGTGAAGCGCTCTCACTTGTACAAGAGGGAATTGCCAGCCCGGAAGACATAGATGATGCAGTACGTTATAGCTTTGGTTTTCGCTATGCCGCTGTTGGGCCTATGACTCAAAAAGAAATCTCAGGTTGGGATGGCATGGCAAATGCTGCAAAAGAAATTTACCCCTCCCTCTCTAATATCACCAACTTACCACCAAAAGTGGTACAACTTATGGCCGAAGGAAAGACTGGCATGAAGGCTGGTGAGGGCTTTAGAAAATGGACTCCAGAAGAAATTCAGCAGACCTCAAATTCGTATTCAAAAAGGTTGAAAGCAGCCTTTGATGTACTCAATATGGACTAATGAATAAAACATATTTACTGAAAGTATTCAATGATTGAAACATCTGGGAAAAAATTAGCTGGGCCTATTATTCGCCTGCATCCTAACGACAACATTGTTGTGGCCCGCATAGATATTGGTATTGGTGAAAGCGTGCCCAGCGAAAATTTGACTAGTCGCAGTCAAGTGCCTGCCGGCTACAAAATTGCGGCAAAGAAAATTTTAAAGGGTGAGCCTATCCTCAAATACAACGTAACCGTGGGATTTGCTAATACCGATATTGAAGCTGGCACGATGGTCCATAGTCATAACACCGAGTTTCGTGAATTCGATCGTGACTATGCCTATGCCAGTGAATACAAGCCGACCACCCTCCTTCCAGAATCTGAACGTGCCACATTTGAAGGTTATGTGCGTACCAATGGAAAAGTAGGCACACGTAATTTCATCGGCATTCTATCAACCGTCAATTGCTCTGCAACGGTAGTCAATAAAATAGCTGACTGGTTCACTCCTGAGAGATTGAAAGACTATCCGAATATCGATGGCGTAGTTGCTTTTAGTCACGGCATCGGTTGCGGAATGGAAATGAGTGGCGAACCAATGCAATTGCTTCGCAGAACGATGGCGGGTTATGCACAACATCCTAACCTAGCTGCAGCCCTCATCATTGGCTTAGGTTGCGAGCGTAATCAACTTAAGGGATTGATGGAGCAAGAAGCCTTGCAAGAAAACTCTACCTTGCATACCTTCATCATGCAAGAGACTGGTGGCACACGCAAAACTATTGAAGCAGGAATTGAAGCCGTCAAAGCACTTCTGCCAGAAGCCAATAAAGCAAAGCGTCAAACCGTTTCTGCGAGCCATTTATGCGTTGGCCTGCAATGTGGTGGATCAGATGGATTCTCTTCGATTACTGCAAACCCCGCCTTAGGTGCTGCAATAGACATCCTATCGCGCCATGGCGGCACGGGTATTCTTTCTGAAACACCCGAGATTTATGGAGTTGAGCACACACTGACTCGTAGAGCTGCTACTCAAGAAATCGGCGAGAAGCTCATTAAACGGATTCGTTGGTGGAAAGATGAATACTCCGTTGGTCGTGATGTCCAAATCAACGGGCAAGTGAGTCCCGGCAATCAAATTGGTGGCCTTGCCAACATCTTTGAAAAGTCACTCGGCTCTTCCATGAAAGGTGGCACTGGACCCCTGATGGAAGTCTATCGATATGCAGAACCCGTCACAGCTAAAGGTTTTGTATTTATGGATACGCCTGGTTTTGATCCTGTTTCAGCAACTGGACAAATTGCAGGCGGAGCAAACCTCATTGCCTTTACTACGGGACGAGGCTCCATGTTTGGTTCTAAACCAGCGCCTTGCATTAAGCTCGCCACCAATACGCCGATGTATCAAAGGCTGACTGAAGACATGGACATTAATTGCGGAGAGATCTTAGATGGTACGGTTTCCGTTCAAGAGATGGGGCAACGTATTTTTGAGCTCTTCCTCCGGACAGCCTCTGGAGAGGCTTCAAAAAGCGAATTGTTAGGTCTGGGTGATTATGAATTCGTACCCTGGCAAGTTGGCGTTATGAGCTAATGAAAGACCCCACCTCAGATTAGCGATCAGCGGGCATTTAGCCCGCTTTTTTCTTTATTAAAAGAAGCTAGAAGTCAGCGCTAGGGACTGTAGAATTCAAGTTATTGGTTTAATCAGGACTTCAATAGGCTTATGAAATTCAGGGACTACTACGAAACACTTGGTGTAGCGCGTGGCGCCACCGAAGCAGAAATTAAAGCAGCATACCGAAAGTTGGCGCGCAAATATCACCCAGACGTCAATAAAGAAGCTGGGGCAGAGGCTCAATTTAAAGAAGTCGGTGAAGCCTATTCTGTTCTCAAAGATACTGAGAAGCGTGCTTCCTACGATCGCATGGGCGCTAACTGGAAAAATGGGCAAGACTTCACTCCTCCACCAAACTGGAATGAAGGATTTGAATATTCGGATAGCAACTTTGGTGGCGGGCATGGTGGATTTGGTGGTGGCTACGAGGGCGATCAAAGTGAATTCTTTGAATCTCTCTTTGGTAGAGGGCGTCAGAGCCAAGGTGGACGAGGTGCTAACCCCCGCCAAGGCATGAACCTCAAAGGTCAAGATCATCATGCCAAGATATTGATTGATCTTGCGGATGCGTATAACGGCGCACAACGGACTATCTCCCTGCATATGCCTACGCAAGATGCTAACGGTCATGTCAGCACCCAAGAACGCAAGCTTGATGTGAGCATTCCGAAGGGTATTAAGGCTGGACAAAATCTACGCTTAGCTGGTCAGGGCGGTCCGGGCATGGGCTCTGGTGGTGCAGGTGACCTGTACCTTGAGATTGATTTCCATCCCAATCCCATGTATCGCGTGGACGGCAAAGACGTTTACCTTGATTTACCGCTAGCCCCATGGGAAGCGGCGCTTGGAGCTACCGTCAATATTCCGACCCCTGCAGGCTCAACTTTAGAGCTGAAGATTCCAGCGGGCACAGCAGCCGGCCGCAAGATGCGACTCAAAGAGAAGGGCATCCCCAGCAAAGAGGCGGGCGATCTATACGTAGTGCCAAATATTGTTTTACCCAGCGCTGAAACAGATGGGCAAAAAGAGGCTTATCAGGCACTGGAAAAAGCTTTTGATTTCCAGCCCAGAAACCATTTGAAGGGATGATGAATATGACACAAACACAAATCACCTGGATTACAGGTAGCGTTGTTGAGGAAGAAGTACACATGAGCATTGTGGAAATTTCACAAGCGACGCGTGCGCCAGAGGATCTCATCATGTCTTGGGTATCCGAAGGTGTTCTTAGTCCTGCGGGCTCATCCCCAGAGGACTGGCGCTTCAGTGGAGAGTCCCTGAAGCGTGCAAAGACTGCCGCTCATTTAACCCATGATCTAGAGCTTAATACTCCTGGAGTTGCTCTAGCGCTAGATCTTCTAGATGAAATCAGTCGTCTTCGAAATCAGCTGGTTCGTGAAAAAATAGTTTAAGTCCCTGAGCGGCTTAGCAACGATGCACTTGTAATTTAGGATAAAAAATGACCGTATTGCCCTGCATTGAAATTGAAACTGCTCCCAATCCAAGTGCCGCTGTCATTTGGCTTCACGGACTAGGAGCCGATGGTAATGACTTTGTACCCATCATTCCCCAGCTCAATCTTTCTGAATGCCCTGCTATTCGATTTGTTTTTCCAAGTGCACCCTCCATGGCTGTCACAGTCAATGGTGGCTACGTGATGCCAGCCTGGTATGACATTACTGAGAGAGATATCAACGCTCGTGAAGATCTTGCTGGCATTCATAAATCAGCAGCAGCAATCTCGCAGTTAATTGAGCGAGAGGCAAGCCGCGGAATTGCTTATGAAAAAATTATTTTGGCCGGCTTCTCGCAGGGCTGCGCCATGTCTTTACAGGTCGGCCTACGTTTTCCGCATCGATTGGCCGGCATCATGGCGCTATCGGGCTACCTGCCTCTAGCAAATTCACTGGCACTCGAGAGAAGTGAGGCCAATGGTAAGACTCCTATATTGATGGCACATGGTGTTTGGGATGCCGTGATCACTCTAGAGCGCGCAGAAGCTTCAGCTGATATCTTAGAAAAATTAGGCTATCAGGTGGACTGGAATACCTACCCAATGGAACACTCTCTTCATCCAGATGAGCTAGTAGATATCTCTAGATTTTTGAGTGCGGTACTGAGCAAGTCATAAACCACTCTGCTTTGGTCATGGGAATCTCAATTACATTAAGATTCTGAGCGACTTAAGAGCAACTCCCAACGCTGTAATTTGATATCTAGATCAGCGGTGATTTCTGACAAGCGCGCTTGCATGCTCGCCGCTAATTCAGGTTCATTCTTGTAGAGATCGGGATTACTCATAGCGATCCCAATATCAGCCTGCTCTGTCTCCAGGGTTTCGATCTGAAAAGGTAGAGCCTCTAATTCCTGCCGCTCTTTACCATTGAGCTTATTCACCCCAGTTTTTGCGGCCGCGGGTTTTAATTCAACTTCTGCTTTTGCTTCTGACTTTGATTCGAATTTCTCAGCAGCCTTAAGGCCGCCGTTGGCAGCGCGAATCTTGTCTGAGCGTGCCTTCTGGATTTTCCAGTCCTCGTAACCACCTTCATACTCGCGCCAAAATCCATCACCCTCATTAGCGATGATGCTGGTAACTACGTTATCTAGGAAGTAGCGATCGTGACTAACCAAGAACACCGTACCTTTATAGTCTTGGAGTAATTGCTCGAGCAAATCTAGAGTATCAATATCTAAGTCATTGGTTGGCTCATCCAAAACCAAAACGTTTGCAGGACGTGCAAATAAACGCGCCAACAATAAGCGGTTACGTTCCCCGCCAGACAAAGTACTGACCGGTGAATTAGTACGCTCAGGCGCAAATAAGAAATCACTCAGATAACTCTTCACGTGTTTCTTGTTACCGTTGATTTCAATCCACTCGCTACCTGGGCTGATGTAATCCTCGAGTGAAGCATTGAGATCAAGACCTTCGCGCATTTGATCAAAATAGGCTACCTCGATACGAGTACCCATCGTTGCTGTGCCAGAGTCTGGCGCAATCGTTCCAAGAATCAACTTGAGTAAGGTAGTCTTACCTGCGCCGTTAGGGCCAAGAAGTCCGACTTTATCGCCACGCAAAATCGTTGCTGTGAAATCCTTCACAATCGGTCGCTCGTATGACTTGGAAACATTTTGTAAATCAGCAACAATCTTGCCGCTTCTATCTCCTGCTGAAACTGCAAGCTTTACTTGCCCAACAGCATCACGTCTTTGTGAGCGAGTCGCACGAAGGTTTTCTAGGCGTGCAATACGAGCAACGCTGCGAGTACGCCTAGCCTCGACCCCTTTACGAATCCAGACCTCTTCTTGAGCGAGTAATTTGTCTGCGCGTGCATTAGCCAGAGACTCTGAATTCATTTCCTGATCTTTTAATACCTCATAGGCTGAGAAGTTACCTGGGTAGGTACGCAAGATACCGCGATCAAGCTCAACAATTTGTGTGCAAACGTTATCCAAGAAAGCGCGATCATGGGTAATCAAAATCACAGAGCCTTTGTACTCTTTCAATAAATCTTCGAGCCAAGAAATAGAATCTAGATCCAAATGGTTAGTAGGCTCATCCAAGAGCAGCACATCAGGCATCTCTACCAGCGCACGAGCAAGAGCAACCCGCTTCTTGGTTCCGCCCGATAAAGTATTAATCTTGAGCTCAGCCTCTAGGTGAAGACGATCCAGCGTTTCATGAACGCGTTGCTCCCAATTCCAGCCGCTTAAAGCCTCCAATTGTGACTGCACTTCATCTAAGCGATGGTGGGCAGCATCATCCCACTCCCCAATGCTAAGAGCTTCGTATTCTTCACGTAGAGCTTTGGCTTGCGCCACACCCTTAGATACGGCATCAAAAACGGTTTCCTCAGCTTCGAATATAGGCTCTTGTGGAACATAGGCAATGCGGAGACCCTGCTGATATTGCAGCAAGCCATCATCCATTTTTTCTATGCCAGCCAAGATCTTCAATAAAGAGGATTTGCCAGTGCCATTACGGCCAATTAAGCCAACACGCTCACCAGATTCGAGTGAGAAAGCAGTGTTTGCGAGGAGGTCAACGTGGCCAAAAGCCAGTTTTGCATCAGTGAGTACGATTAAAGCCATGGCGACATTATCGTCACTTCACCCAAAGTGGTGATATTTCCAATAAACATGGGATTGAGAGGTGGAATTTACCCAAGGAATAGTTCCAAATAAAGGGATAAATGACCCGCAAGCTCAGTCTTACTAAATTAAGCTTATTAGATTATTTAGACAGATAGTCAAGCGCAATAGCTTCCGCAACCTTAATGCCATCAACTCCTGCCGATAAGATTCCACCCGCATATCCAGCACCCTCGCCTGCAGGGTAAAGGCCTTTGATATTTAAACTCTGAAAATTGCTGCCCCGAGTAATACGCAATGGTGATGATGTGCGCGTTTCAATGCCAGTCAATACGGCATCCTTAATCGAAAAGCCTTTAATCTGCTTTTCAAAAGCGGGGATCGCCTCTCGAATTGCTTCAATGGCATAAGGAGGTAAAGCATCAGCAAGATCTGTCAGGTGCACGCCGGGTTTATAAGACGGAATTACAGAACCAAATTCTGTAGAGGCTTTACCAGCGAGAAAGTCTCCTACCAATTGCCCAGGAGCTTCATAAGTAGATCCGCCGAGCTCGTATGCCTTGGACTCCAAAGCTCTTTGAAACTCAATTCCGGCAAGAGGACCACCGGGATAATCTTCAGGAGTAATACCGACAACGATGCCCGCATTAGCATTGCGCTCATTGCGAGAGTACTGACTCATTCCATTCGTCACAACACGATTTGGCTCGGAAGTTGCAGCAACAACAGTTCCGCCTGGGCACATACAAAAACTATAAACTGCGCGGCCATTCTTGGCATGGTGAACCAATTTGTAATCCGCTGCACCAATGAGTTCATTGCCAGCATGAGGCCCTAAGCGCGCCCTGTCGATCAAGGATTGTGGATGCTCAATACGAAAGCCCACTGAAAAGGGTTTTGCTTCCATATAAACCCCTGCCGCATGCAGGACCTCAAAGGTATCACGAGCACTATGCCCTAAGGCTAGCACTACATGGTTAGCTGATAAATCCGGATATCCCTCAATCTTGACTCCAGCTATTTGATCCTTCTGAATATCAAAGCCAATCACTTTTTGAGAAAAGCGAATCTCTCCACCAAGCTCAATAATTTCTTGACGCATTCTTTCGACCACACCCACCAATCGAAAGGTGCCGATATGTGGCTTAGCTACATAACGAATTTCTTCTGGGGCGCCTGCTTTGATGAATTCAGTAATTACTTTACGACCGTAAAACTTCGGATCTTTAATTTGGCTCCAAAGCTTGCCATCAGAAAATGTCCCTGCACCACCCTCACCAAATTGCACATTGGATTCTGGATTAAGAACATTCTTGCGCCACAAACCCCAGGTATCTTGAGTACGCTCGCGTACAGCTTTACCGCGCTCTAATACGATCGGCTTAAAACCCATTTGCGCCAAAACCAAGGCGGCAAAAATTCCGCAAGGGCCAAATCCAATGACAACGGGTCGCTCAAAATCTTCACTCATTACTTGTGAGGCATTGGCGACAAAGTGATAACTCATATCCGGCGATGGTCGAATATGAATGTCATTTGAAAACTGCTTCAGTAATTTTTCTTCATTCTTTACCGATAAATCCACGGTGTAGATAAAGGCCAGAGCCACATTTTTTCTAGCATCGTAGCTACGCTTAAATACATCAAACTGAATCAGGTCTTGGGTTTGGATATTCAAACGCTTCAAGATCGCCTCCTCCAGTGCCTCAGGGGCATGGCTAATAGGTAAGCGAAGTTCGGTAATACGGATCATGGGACTCTACGATACACAGTAAATCGGGCCATTTTGCCAAATAATACTGGGATAGGCCGAATGATTGCGTTAAAAGGCGATAATGCGCCATGGCTCTACGCGCAACTATCCACAAAGCCGACCTTCATGTCGCAGACTCTGACCGCCACTATTACGGCAGTCATTCACTCACTATTGCAAAGCACCCCTCTGAAACTGAAGAGCGGATGATGGTGCGCATCATTGCGTTTGCCCTGCAAGCACAAGAAGAGTTAGCTTTTACTAAAGGTTTGAGTGATACCGATGAGCCTGATCTTTGGGTAAAAGACCTCACGGATGCCATTCAGCTTTGGATTGAGATAGGCCAGCCAGACGAGAGGCGCATTCTGAAAGCCTGTGGTCGATCTGATCAAGTCATCGTCTATTGCTACGGCGGGCACACCAGCAAAATCTGGTGGGATGGTATTGCCAACAAATTAACTCGCGCCCGTAATCTTCAGGTGATCTCCATTCCAGCGGAGCAAGCCAAAGAACTTAATAAGCTAGTTGAGCGCAGCATGGTTCTGCATGTGAATATTCAAGATGGGGAAGCATACGTTTCTTCAGATATGGGACAAGTCACCATCACCCCAGAAATCTGGCGCAATCAACAGCAATGAGACCCGTAGTTTTAGACACCAATATCTTGTTAGATATTTTTGTCTTTAATGACGAAAGGGCTATTCATCTGAAGCAAGCAATGATGAATAGGAGTATTCAATTAATCTCGAGTCAAACAACCTTACTGGAACTTGCTGACGTCATATCACGCCCCCTCTTTAATCTTGATGAAGTCGCCCAAGCAAGTATTTTGACTCAATGGCAATCTCTTGCTCAAATGCATGATGATTCCAATTTAGACCCCGCACCCTGGAAATGCCAAGATCCGGATGATCAGATCTTTTTAGATTTGGCCTATCAACTCAGGCCTACAGTACTCATTAGCAAAGATAATGCAGTACTTCAAATTGCTAGTAGAGCAGCCTCAGAAGACATTCTCATTACCAACGATTACAACGCCTTTAGATTAAAGAACTAAAACGCAATCCTTTGGCTGCCTCAGCAGCGATTTTAAAGGACTTGAGGCGAGCTTGATGGTCATAAATTTGACCCGTGATGATGATTTCATTAGCACCGGTCTGATCAAGCCAATACTGCATCTCTTTTCTTACGGTCTGTAAAGATCCGACAGCAGAGCAGTGCAAAGCATGAGCAGCCGTTATTTTTTCATGTGGCTCACAGAAGTCATCTATATCTTCTATTGGGGGTGGCAACTGCCCGCGGGTATTTCGGCGCATACGAATGACGTTTTGCTGCAAAGTAGTAAAAAGGTGTGCAGCCTCTTCATCGGTATCAGCAGCGACTACATTCATTAAAAATGCACAATAGGGCTTGGCTAACTTATCCGATGGCTTAAACAATTCGCGATAGGTTGACATAGCATCCAATAATTGCTCCGGTGCAAAGTGAGAGGCAAAGGCATAAGGTAAGCCGAAATGAGCCGCCAATTGAGCGCCATACAAGCTAGATCCTAATATCCAAATTGGTACCTCGGTATCTGCACCCGGAATAGCTCTCACAGTTTGACCCACTTGGATGGGGCCAAAGTAATGCTGTAACTCCCGTACATCCTGCGGAAAGCGATCATCACTTCCGAGCAAATCTCGACGTAAGGCTCTAGCTGTCATTTGATCTGTACCTGGCGCACGCCCCAGACCCAACTCAATCCTACTGGGGTAGATAGCTGCCAAAGTACCAAATTGTTCTGCAATGACTAGCGGGGCATGATTTGGCAACATCACACCACCCGACCCAACGCGAATGGTTTTTGTACCGCCGGCAATATAAGCAATCAAAACAGCAGTAGCAGAGCTAGCATTACCTGTCATGTTGTGGTGCTCAGCTACCCAATAGCGGGTGTAGCCTAAAGCTTCCGCATGCTGGGCAACATCTAAAGAGTTCCGTAAGGCATCTGCAGCAGTAAATCCCTCTGGGATCGGAGATATATCTAGAATGGAGTACGGGACGCAATTTGCCATCTAACAATCATACTAAGAAAGCGCTTTTTTGACATGAGTAAACTAGAGACGCCAACGATGCCAAAGATGGCAGATGCCGATGACGGCCTCTTTAAGCCGGGTAGCAAGCTAAGGCACATTAAGACGGGTGGCTTTTATAAAGTGGTCTTACTTGCCAATGTCGAAGCTAATCTAGAGCCAGCCTATGTCTATGAATCACTTCAGTCACACGATTTTTGGATCAGACCAAAAGCCGAGATGGAAGATGGTCGATTTGAGTTGGTCAATGCTTAAGATAAGGGTAAAGGAACTGACATGAGCGATGATCGCATCACCAATCTTGAAATTAAACTTAGCTTTACTGAAGATTTGATTGATCAACTCAATGAAACAATCTACAAGCAGCAGCAACAAATTGAATTTCTGTATCGTGAACTTAAATCCATCAAAGAGCAGGCTAACAGCGGGGGCGGTGTAGGTTACACCAATCCAAAAGATGAAATCCCTCCGCATTATTAAAGTCCTTGATTTATATTTGATTAAGTTATATCATTTTTGACATATATCAATATTGATATAATTTATGGATGACCATATGGACTGTACATACTCTTAATAACACCGTTGACGATGAGCTAGAGGTCCTGCCAGTAGATATTAGAAGTAAGTTTGTGAGAATCTCTGGTTTACTGGAGCAGTTTGGCCCCCAAAATGTTGGAATGCCTCACATCAGGTCTTTGGGTGATAAATTCTGGGAAATACGAGTCTCTGGACGGGGCGGAATTGCAAGAGGAATTTATCTCTACGCAAAAGGGAAAAAATAATCGTTTTACATGTATTCATTAAGAAAACTCAGAAAACTCCACTAGCAGCTTTGGAGATGGCGACAAGAAGAGCTAAACAGGCAAAGCTAATATGACTAAGATATCCAATTTACATAAAAAGTGGATTAAAAATCCAGATTACAAAGAAGCTTACGACGAGTCACGTATGGAGTTTGAGATTGCGCAAGAAGTTATTGAGGCGCGTATGAAAAGTGGACTATCCCAAGAGGAGCTAGCCGCACTAATGAGCACCTCCCAATCCGCAATTGCAAGACTTGAGAGTGGGGTCAGTCTCCCCTCCCTAAGGACTTTGACGAAATTGGCGGCAGCCACAAATACCCATATTGAAATCCACTTCAAGCCAATTAAAAATTCAAAGCAAAAATTAGCCGCTTAGGGCTCCACTAAAATTAGCTATTATTGATATTGATTTCGAAGGCTATTAAAAAAGGTAAATACCATGGGTAACTTAGTACCATTTTTAGTCCAGTGGGGCTTAACCTCTCTATCCCTTTGGGTTGCCAGCTATCTTTTTAGCGGCTTACGCTTTGCAGACGGTGGCTCACTCTTGATTGCTGCCCTACTGCTGGGATTTGCCAATGCTGTAGTAAAGCCTCTGTTGATTCTCTTCACACTCCCACTAACTGTCCTCACGATGGGACTCTTTCTGCTGGTAGTGAATGCCTTGGTATTAATGCTGGTGTCTGCAGTAGTGAGTGGCTTTACGATTTCTGGCTTTTGGACCGCCTTCTTTGCCAGCATCTTTATTTCTTTATTCAGCCTCTTTATCAGCGGAATACTGTTTTAAAAATTACTCCGCTCCAGGGTAGATGTCAGACCAAGGGTGGAGCGCATCGCGGCACGGGCGGCTCTTTGAAGTCATTGATCTGGCATTCTCAGCCAAAATGCTTGCGCCGCCCGTCAAAAAACCAAGTCCAATGGAGACGGCGCTATTGACTACCCCGGCTTGATTAATACCTGCCTTTGGATTTGCCAATGTCCCGCCCATTTTTACCATGCCACTTAAATCTAAGCCCGTGGTGAGACCTGATTTCTCTTGTGGATCAATAGTCAGATTAATAGCCTCCGTCTTCAGATTGATAGAGCCAGCTAAAGCCACGTCCAACCTATCTGTTTCAGCCCCAACTGACTTAGCTATATTGATCTGGCCGTTGTTAATTGGTAAATAGGCAACTGCACACTCCAAAATTGTCTCACTAGTTTTTTTACGTAGTGGGTTCATCGAATCCAAAAGTGTCACTACGAAATCACCAGCATCATTTAAAAAATTCGTACCCATACGTGCCTGGCTAATACTCAACTGAATCTTGCCATTTGAATTTGATGCCATTTGATGCAAGCTACTTCCAGAGGTTTTCACATCAAACGCCATCTTCATGCCACCCCCGCTCACCTTGGAGCCCGGGTCAAGCCTAGCTAGCAAGCTTTCTAGCGTGAAATCCTTTGTAATCCCTTTGACCCTGAATGCCGGATTGGCCGTATCCAGCCCCGAGAGTTTGATCTGTAAGTCAGCGCTACCCTTATCCATCTGAAACCTGAGATTTGGAATATCAATAACACCACCATTCAATTGCAAGGTAGCTTGAAGATGTTCAATAGGTTTACGTTTTGGCAAATTTAATTCACCAATATTGATTGCGACTTTCCCTTTGACTAGGGGCAGCACATCAAAGGGAATGCTCTCATTACTAAATAAGTACTTAGGCTGCGGCTTTTGAGTTTGATGTACGACTGGCGCTAACTGAGCGCCACTGACTGCCCGCGGAGGAAGATTGGGAGGCACCCCAAAAACGGGCCAGTCAAATGTTTTTGAGTTCAGCGTCAAATTGATTGTAGGTGGGGTCTTGGGATTCTTACTTACCTCGCCTTTAATCATCATAGACTTGTCATTCATAGTGAGGCTCAAGTCAATTGGGAATTGTGCAGATGAGACATTCCACTTTTTGAGCAATCTAGAAAGTGAGCCCGTTTTTCCGCTGAGCTCGAGAACTTGCTCTTGAAACTTCATCGCAAGGGATACGACTGTTTTATCGCTACTATCTGCCAACGATAAGCGCTGAATTTGGTAGCTTGAAATGGTGTTTGAAGGATCTTGATACTGAATACGGGCATCCGCAATCGAAACATTGTCCAAAGAAATTAAATCATCGCTAACAGATGAGGTTTCTGCATTATTTTTAGTATCGGAAGGCTCCCTGGGGGCGTCAGCACTAAAATCCCAATTAGCTTTACCAGTCCCATTTTTTTGAAGAAATAGCTCCAGGCCAGCAAGCTTCACACTGTCAACCTCAATCCGCTTACTCAGCAGCGGCAGAGTTTTAATACTTACATCAATGCGCCTGAGCGTCAGCATGTCAGAACCAGGTGCCCAAGATGTATTACTCAGACTCAAACCCTCTGCGGCAACAGAAATGCCCGGAAAGAAACTAAGACTTACTGGCCCAGTGATTTTTAGATCTCTGCCGGTAGCAGTCTTCACAGAGGAAGAGAGCAATTTGGTCAGTTGTACTGGATCTACTGTTGAGGCTGCATACCATACACCCATTGCAATCAGGATGATTACGGCGCCAAGGGCGCTAATAGTGATTTTAACTAATTTACTCATTGTTAAGTGATTCTAAATTGCATACCAGCCATAGACTAGAATTAATTTTTATATTTTTTAATTTCGCCAGCATAAGACCCTCAAGTGGAGCCGGCTTTTTGTTGAGACCTAAATCAATCCGACATTCACTCTGAATATTGCAAGGTAAATCCCCATATCAGTATCAGCAAAAGTGGAAAGATCTGAAGTAAGATCAAAGGTGCAATATGCACATTAACTACCAATAGGAAGGGCAATAGACCATGGCTACAAAGAAATCTCCAGCAAAAAAGAAAGTAGCTAGCAAGGTGGTAAAAAAAGCCCCTGCAAAGAAAGCCATTAAAAAAGTTACCACCAAAAAGGCTGTCAAAAAGGTAGTGAAAAAAATAGCAGCAAAAAAATCAGCTACTAAAAAACCTGTGGCAAAAAAAGTAGTTAAAAAGGTAGTCGCAAAGAAGCCTGCAGCCAAAAAGCCAGCGCCAAAGAAAGCTGCCAAGAAATCTCCTAAAGCAGCTGCACCGAAGAAGCCCAAAGTAGATCAGTACGGACTCGAAGAAGATGATGAGTTCTATGGCCTCTACTTTGCTAAATCGACTAATAAGGGTTTAGTTGAAGTAAAACCTTGCACTTTCTCACTCATGTATTGGTGGAAAGGATTGCTAGGCTATCCCGATATGATTGAAATCTCTAAAGATAGCGATACTGCAATGTTGCAGTTTGAGTCCACTTTTGGTGGTGGTGATTCTGGTGAGACAGAGCTGACAGAGAAAGATGTGTTCGACGTTGACCATATCATTGAAGTTGACGAACAAGAGCAGTTAATCTCCCTTTACTCTTACGTTCCTATTCCTGTGCCAGAAAAGCTGATTGGCGCATTAGGCCTCTCCATCTTGAATATCAATCCGGAAACTCGTTATGGCAGCCTTGAGATTTGCTCTACTGATAACGAAGAAGGTGCGAATGAGCACTTCTTACGCTATCGTGCAGCTACTTATTTGCGTGGCGTGAAATCTGGCAAGGTTGAGGCCATTGAAAGCATGGTCACTAATGGCTCAGAGTTCTTCGGCTTAGCTTTAGATGCAATGTGCGTTAATAAATCGATTAAGAAGTGGTTGCTTAGCTAAGTAATTGCTATTAGTAGGTATTGCACACAAAAATGTAGGTCATAGGAAAGCGGTCGTTCACTGTTTTACGAGTTTCGACAATAGTGGCGCCTCGCTTTCCTAGTTTTTTACACTCCTCTACTGCTGCTGCTTGAGCGTCAGTTTCTTTGGCAGATTTAGGGGCATGCACTCCAACGGTTCCATCAGACTGTCGATAGACGCCAAACTCGCTTGGCGGTGTAGCGCAAGCCAAAAGAAATAATCCAAGGCTTGAGACCAAAAAAGGTAATAGACGCTTCATAGACACCAATCTAACATCAAAAGAAGTAATACCTCATTCTAGCTAGATTCCTTAAATAGGCGCTTAAAGCAGGCCTGCTGAATTTCAATTAGGATTGGGGTTATCACAAACGAAATTTATTGAAAGCACGCTATGCAGGTATTTGCGATTAATCCCCTCACAAAAGAAATCAACACAGTAGAAATTGCCGATACAAAAGAGGCGCTTCAAGAGCTGATTGGTTTTAGCACCATTGACTCCGATGAAATTGACGATAATGGCGATCGACTTTTCTTTGATGAAGAGTGCTTTATCAGACAACAGGGCAATGTAGGTCGCTTTAAAGTCGACAGCCTAGCACCAGTAGCTGGTATTGGGGTAATCGTCAATTGTAAAGATGGGAAAACTTTTCAATCCGCCCTCATCAATGCACAAGAACTGCTAAAGCGAGTGACTTATTTGTAGCTCACTCTGTCTAGCAATCTTTGGGCGGCAATTTGATTCTTACCAATCGCTGCAATAGATATATTTTCCGCTTTGAATGGGCCTAACATTTTCAGGCCTTCATTTTCAATTTTGACTGACTTGACTACGGGCCACTCATTATTGCCATTGGCAAAATACTCTTGCGCAGAATCACTTGCCAAGTATTCAAGAAATTGTTTTGCAGCCTGTGGATGTGGCGCACTCCTCGCAACCCCACCCCCAGCAATATTGATATGCGTGCCAGTCGTCTGCTGATTTGGCCAGATAAATCCAATCTTCGAAATAATGGCTTGATCTTCTGGCTTTGTTGAGCGTAAAAGCCTGACCAAGTAATAAGAATTTGTTAAAGCCACACTGCATTCACCTGAGGCTACCGCCTTGATTTGATCGGTATCGCCACCTCTCGGAGGGCGAGCCATATTAGCCACCATGCCCTTGGCCCACTCCTCAGTAGCAGTCTCGCCACGGCGTTCAATCATAGCGCCGATTAATGACAACATGTAGGGATGGGCACCTGAGCGTGTGCACACCTTGCCCTTATTGGCGGGCTCAGCTAACTTCTCATAAGTATCAACGTCTTGTGGATTTACTTTTGCTTTGTTGTAGACCACCAGACGTGCTCTAGTTGAAAAGCCAAACCAAGTTGATCCCTCTGGCTCAGACTGAGAACGCAAGTTTACCGGGATACGACCTTCTAAATATTTTGACTGAATCGGCTTAAAGAAGCCATCAATTTGAGCGCGCCACAATCGAGCTGCATCGACCATCAAAATCACATCTGCTGGGCTATTGCTGCCTTCACTTTTTAATCTCTCCGCCAAAGCATTGTCATCAGCCTCAATACGGTTGATCTTGATGCCTGTCTTTTTTGTGAAGTCACTGTAGAGCGCCTCATCAGTTTGATAGTGACGGGCTGAATAGAGATTGAGTTCTTTCGCTTCTTGAGCCTGCAAGGGCAAAGCCAGAATAGCGCTCAACACCAATCCAGAGCTGCCTAGGAATTTTCTTATTAGTGAGTTTGTCATTGCTGCATTTGCAATCAGAATTAGATGAAATCTAATGTATCACAAATACGAATGATTATCAATTAGGACTTGGAAATGACCCTTGAAAGTAGCAGGACTGGGAAAAGCCCAACCAAAACAATGGTTAAGGAAGGTAATGCCAATTCAGCAAGACGCTCATCTGCGGCCAGCTGATAGGTTGCAACAGCAAGGGTATCAAAATTAAATGGGCGCAGTAAGAGCGTGGCAGGCAATTCTTTCATAACATCTACGAAGACAAAGAGGCCCGCAGTAATCAGACTGCGCTTGAGCAAGGGCACATGAACCCGCTTCAAAATCTGTATTCTCGAAAGCCCTAAGAGCGCCGCGGAAGCATCCATAGAAGGCGTTATACGCACTAGACCTGCCTCTACACTCTGCAAACTAGAAGAAAGAAAGCGGACTAGGTATGCATAGATCAGCACTAACATGCTGGCAGACATCCACCAAGCAAGCTGAAAGATTTCTAGAAAAGAAAGGATGCCGATAGCCAATACTGCACCAGGTAGCGCATAGCCAAAACCCAATAATCGATTAACCCAACTTAATCGTGCATTCATTCTTACCGAATAAGCAAAAAATATGGCGAGCGCGACAGAGATCAATGCTGTCAAAATCGAGACCGACAGAGAATTACTCAGCCAATCTAGATATCGAATATCGATCGCAAGGCCTTGCTTAAAGACCAATTGCAGGAGTGCAAATGCAGGTATTAAAAATCCACATAAGAGCGTAGCGCCACAAAATGCAAATGCAAAAAAAGCTTTCTTACCTTGCAAAGATTTTGCAAGTGGCTTAGACCGTGTTGCAGAGGCATAACGTAATTTTGAGCGGCTACTTTGCTCGATAAAGAAAATAAGTAAGACAAAACTTAAAAGGCCCAAGGCAAGCTGTACTGCCGCCACTCGGTCGCCAAATGACAGCCAAGCCTTGAAGATGCCAGTGGCAAAAGTCTGAACGCCAAAGTAAGAGACAGCGCCAAAATCAGCTAGCACTTCCATCAGCGCAAGGGCCATGCCCGCAAAGATGGCTGGCCTTGCCATAGGTAATACCAATCTTACAAATCCCTGAAGTGGACTGTAGCCTAGCGTTTCTGAAACCTCAATCAATCGACCACTGCGCTCTAAGAATGCCGTACGAGTAATGAGGTAAACATAAGGGAATAGACAGAATGAAAAAGACCAAATAGCTCCGCTCAAGGACCTAGGATCCGGAAAGAACCAAAGCACATCAACTCCTAGTGCAGCGCGCAACGTACTCTGTATCGGACCCGAAAACTGCAAGAGATCAACAAAGAGATAGGCCATGACATAAGTAGGCACTGCCAAAGGCAGAATGAGGGCCCACTCAAATATTTTCTTCCCTGGAAAATCATAGCTGGCAATAATCCACGCATTACCCACCCCGAGAATAAAGACTCCCACTCCGACACCAAGAATAAGCGCCAAGGTCGAGGCAATATAACCACCCAGTACAAAGTTCCATAGATGACTGAGGGTGCCAGTAGCCATTAACTCCTTGCCAGGGAATAGGAAAGGTGCAGCCAGGCCAAAGAGGGGCAAAAATAACAACAGGGCAAGTGGCACCACAATACGATTCATGAAATCGGCAATCCGTTTAGACTCTAGCTATGTATTAAACCACTAGCATTAATGAGAAAATTATAGAGATGAACTCTGCTCGCACCCTACTTTCGATTCAAGCACTGGAAATCGACTACCCTAGTCGGGATGGTCAAGGTCGTGTTACTGCGGTTAAAAACCTGAATCTCGATCTAGCTCAAGGTGAGATTGGCTGCCTATTGGGCTCATCTGGTTGTGGAAAATCCACCGTCTTGAGAGCAATTTGTGGGTTTGAACCCGTTAAAGCAGGGAAAATCCTCTTGCGTGATCATGTGGTGAGCTCAGCATCCTCTCACCTCCCACCGAACCAAAGAAAAGTCGGCATGGTCTTTCAGGACTTCGCCCTCTTCCCCCATCTCAATGTTTTAGAGAATATTGCGTTTGGCTTGCAACATCTATCAAGCAATGAAAGGTCTGCAGTGGCTATGGAGTGGCTTAAGCGGGTTTCATTATCTGATAAAGCCGATGCATATCCTCATGAGCTCAGTGGCGGACAACAACAGCGTGTGGCATTAGCCAGGGCAATGGCACCAGAGCCGGATTTAATTTTGCTAGATGAGCCCTTCTCTAGTTTAGATATTGAGCTTAGAGAGCGTCTTGCAGGCGAGATGCGCGAAATCCTCAAGTCAAATAACATTACCGCCTTGTTGGTCACGCACGATCAATTTGAAGCCTTTGCCATTGCCGATAAGGTCGGCGTGATGACAGATGGCAAAGTACTTCAATGGGATCTCCCCTACGAGCTGTATCACAAGCCAGCCAATCGGTATATTGCGGACTTTATTGGTCGCGGGGTATTTCTGAAAGGTGTCGTCCAAGCTAACAACAAAGTCAGAATTGAGTTAGGTGAACTCGACCTAGAAGAAGATCGCAGCGCTGAAATTGGAAAAGAAATCGACGTACTATTACGGGCTGATGATATTCAGCATGATGACCACAGCACCCTGCTTGCAGAGGTTGTACGCAAGACCTTTAGAGGGGCTGACTTCTTGTACACCCTCAAGCTAGCTTCGGGTGTTGAAATTTTTGCTTTCGTACCCAGCCACCATGATCATGCAATTGGTGAAAGGATTGGCATCCACCTAGTAGCTGATCACGTAGTCACATTTAGCTAACGAGTCGCTTAACGAAGAAAAGCACCCTCATTTCACTCTCAGCAGAAAGCACTCTTTTCAGATACATTGTGATTTTGCCACTGCAGGATCTTTTTCTGGAAATTGAACGTGCTACCGAATATAGAGTTAGAGCGCCTTAACGGCAACAAAGAACGAATCACTGACTATGCAGACAAAGTTCTGTTGGTAATCAATGTAGCTAGCCAGTGCGGCTTTACATCCCAGTACAAAGAACTACAGGATCTGTATGTTAAATATCATAGCCAGGGCTTAGAAATTTTTGCTTTTCCCTGCAATCAATTCGGCGGCCAAGAGCCCGGTACACCTCAACAGATCGAAGCGTTTTGCAGTACTCGGTTTGGGGTCACCTTTCCTGTTTTTCAAAAAACAGATGTCAATGGCTCCAATACCCACCCCCTCTTTCAATATCTCAAAACAGCTGCTCCCGGCTTGCTTGGGACCGAAGCCATCAAGTGGAATTTCACAAAATTTTTAGTAAATCGTAATGGGCTTCCAGTAAAACGATTTGCATCAGCGAGCTCCCCTGCGAGTATCAGTGCTGATATTGAAAAACTACTTTAATTAAGAAGAATATTTATACATGAACGATGGCATTCCACTCTCAGAAGTAATACGCAAACGCATCAAAGCTAAAAAGGCGCGATTTCATGCAAACGATAATATTTCGGCCTTTATTCAGGCTGGCGAACTCGATGCCTTAGTTGAGGAGGTCTCTGAGAAAATGCAGGCTGTTTTAGAAAGCCTTGTAATCGATACACAAAGTGATCACAACACCAAAAATACAAGTAGGCGTGTTGCCAAAATGTTCATTAATGAAGTGTTTAATGGACGCTACGTAGAACAACCTTCGTTGACAAAATTTCCTAATGTCAGCCAACTCAATGAGTTGATGATTATTGGCCCCATTACCGTTAGAAGTGCTTGCTCCCATCATCTATGTCCGATTATGGGTAGAGTGTGGATTGGGATACTGCCGGACAAGAACTCTGCCCTGATTGGACTCTCGAAATACTCTCGCCTAACTGAGTGGGTAATGTGCCGCCCACAAATTCAGGAGGAGGCGGTTGTAGAGCTCGCTGATATGATTGAGAAGAAAGTCAAGCCTACTGGCGTTGCAATCGTAATGGATGCTGATCATTTCTGTATGCAGTGGCGAGGCGTCAAGGATCCTGACTCCAAAATGATTAATAGTGTGATGCGAGGATCTTTTTTGAAAGATTCCAATTTGCGTCGTGAGTTCTTATCACTAATTTCACGTAATTAATGTAGTCTCTGGAAAGAATCGAATGTCATCAACGGCCTGCATAGAATTAAAAGATCTCCGACTAAACACCCAAATTGGCACTTATGCCCCCGGTGCCACTATCCCTGATCAGCATCTACTGAATCTGACTTTATGGATCAGCACTAAACTGATTTTGATTTCAGAAGATCTTATGGATCAAGTGTTCGACTACGATCCCCTCGTCCTTGAAATCGATCGCTTGGCTGCCGATGGGCATTACGAGACTCAAGAAAGATTAGCTACTAGGATAGTTCAGGCATGTGCTCGTTACCCGGAAATTGAGTCTTTAGAAATTAGCCTCAGAAAAACACCCTTACGAGAGAGCTCGGGCGTATTGGGGATCAAGCTATACCTTGATGAAAGTAGCCTAACTAGCATGAGAGCAAGGCTAGTTTAGACGCTTAAGCCTCTTCCTCAAGAACATCGATGAGATGGTCATACTTTAAAAAATTTTCACGATGTCTTCTGTAGTACAAAAGACCTTCATTCAGGCTGGCTACAGTAGCGCCCTGCTCGCGCATTTTGTCCCAGAGATTCCAGTCCTCCTGCGGATGAATGCCATCAGCACATCTTTGCTTGTAACCTACTTGTTGACCCAGCGAGGTTCGATACATCATCGAACCATGGTGCTTACCCTCACGATCCCAGTAGAGATCACCTTGGTGAGACCTAGTCTCGCCAGGAACACGATCATGAATCTCATCTTTTAATTCGCCAGTAACCACGATGTCATAAGTCACGATATCTGCATGAGCATCGGATAGCAGCTCAATTGCATCTGATCTGAGCCAATTGTCAGCGCCAATGAACAGAACGTATTCCGTATTGACCCTCATGAGTAAATCATGGAAATTATCCACAGTACCTAAATTCTGTGGCCTGAGAATATATTCAATATCGGGATATAAGCTTGGTAAGTGGCCGCAATCATGCGCCCCATCATCGACAAATAGAATTCTGGCGGGTGCTTTTGTTTGAGATAGCAAGGACTCAATGCAGTGAGCTGCAAGGTGACCGTATTTATAAGAGGCTAAAACGACAGTAATCATATTGGTGGGCATTAGAACACGAAAATGTGATGTCCTAATGAAGCCGAGCTTTAAACCCCCTACAATAGATCTATGTTGATACAAATCGCTAACCTTCTCCTCCAAGTCCTGGTGAGCATTGTCGCGGGAGCATGTCTCCTGAGATGCTATCTCCAGTGGCTCGCCTTTAATCTGGGCTCTGGCCAAAGCAGAACTATCGGCGCATATGTGCTTCCACTGAGTAATTGGATCGTGATCCCACTTCGCAAGATAGTCCCAAGCCTTGGTCGCTTTGATGTAGCAAGCCTAGTAGCTGCTTACGTAATAGTGCTAGCAAAAACTATAGTGCTACTTTTTCTGTCAGGGGCTTCTTTGTCGGGAGTTACATGGCTTCTCTTGGCATTGATTAATCTAATTGATCTGACTCTGTCTGGATTGGTGGGCCTGGTTTTTGCCAGCATTATTTTGTCTTGGGTGAGCGCTGGATCTCAGATCCAGTATCTAGTATCGCTGCTTGTTGAGCCTCTGCTGGCACCAATCAGAAAAGTAATGCCCAACTTTGGAGCCTTAGATTTATCACCTCTCATGCTGCTACTCATCTTGCAAGTTCTGCAGATTGTAGTAAGCAATCTGAGGTGATTAATTAAGTCTAGTTAGCCTCAAGATGTTCCAGAATGACCTTGATAAAGTGTTCGCCATAACGCTATAACTTAGCTTGCCCGACTCCACCAATATGACTGAATTGATCTAAGGTAGTGGGTGTAGATTTAACCATCTCCTGTAAGGTGCTGTCATGAAAAATGACATAGGGCGGCACTCCTTGTTCGCACGCTAATTCAGTCCGCTGAGCCTTGAGTATCTCCCACAGTCTTTCATCTGCAATATTGCTAAAGGGGTGTGTAGAGCCCTTCTTCGCCCCAAATAATGGATGACTTAAAATTATTAAGTGCCTAAAAAGCGGACACCAAAATTTATATGGCATGTCAAAGATTACTTAAAAGTTGGGGGCTCTTATCGACCCATAGCTGATACCCAAAGAAAAACCACCCGAAGGTGGTTTTGATGTTACTTGGTAGCCCGGGGCGGAATCGAACCAGGGCCGAGGATGTCAATCCTACTTAATCAAGCCACATGCGATTCTTGGTCCTGAATTTCCAGCTGGTTGAGATTTATAGTCATCAGGATCGCGATGAACAACAACGGATCTTCCCAATATTCCAGTAGGTCCATTATTAACAGTAAATCCACTTAACTTTGCCGAATAAACTGCATTACCATTCGCATCTGATTTTATATTTGGCATATCGCCAGCATGACTTGAGCCGCTTCCTGGCATACCATGTGATTTCGTGTCTGGGTTGAAATGCCCGCCTGCGCTAGTGGCATCAGGCGAAGAACAATCCCCTTTTTCATGAACATGAAACCCTTGTTCAGCATTTGGCTTCAAACCAGAAAAATTTCCTGTAACCAGCACATCATGGCCTTGCCATACAAAATTAACTGTTCCTTTTGTATTTGAGCCTGAACGGGAATCCAGGGTAGCCGATGCTTTTTGACCAGTACCATGTTCCATGGACTGACAAGCCGCCAACGACAAAATGGATACAGTGCCAATTAATAGAGCAGCTTTTTTAATCATTATTCATCTCCTGTCTTTATGTCGGATCAGAATAGACCTTTTATTAATATTCTTCAATAAAAATAGGAGCCTTATTCTAGGTGGTCTTATTGAAAGGCCTAAAACTGCGTGGCAAATGAAAAAACCACCCGAAGGTGGTTTTGGTGTTTCTTGGTGGCCTCGGGGGGGTCGAACCAGGGCTGAGGATGTCAAATATTAATGGGCAACAATTTTGCTCGCAGTAGTTATTAAGCCAATTGCGGCAAAGCTGCGGTGCTGGTCGTCAATTGTGAAATTTTTATGACGCCCTCTATTTAGCCTGAAAGTGGGGGTCTAACCCCGCCAAGCCCGAAAAGAAAATACCCCACACGAAGCAGGGCATTATTTAAATCTTGGTGGCCCGGGGCGGAATCGAACCACCGACACAAGGATTTTCAATCATGTTAGATAAATATTCTTAATTATCTTAGTTACACTTATAAGTTGATTATTTTATTTTTGCAGTCAATTGGAATGTTGAAAACCGAATATCGTATTATTCAAGAATTCCAAATGCATGGGTTTCATTTGCATGAAATGCGAGATGTCTTAAATAAATTTTATATTCGTTATTTAACCCCCATATCTGGAGCGGTATCAAATAAAAATTTTCAATTTCATGGTAAGCACCGACCACCATTTTTGGTTTATATTTGATAATAGTATTTCTTCCACCTCTTAAAATTTCTGGGATTACATTACCCCCAGGATCTAATTTTATCAGTGAATATGATTTATTTTCAAAAAATGAATCCAGCGATATTAATTTGATTTTAATCTCAGACTCTTCAATTACTTGACCACAAATCCTACTTGAAAGTCTATACTCTGACGGCATGAACCCAATAGTTTTATCGGATTCTCCAACGCCATATTCTGATAAATGAATATTTTTTGCAGATCCATATTTGTCATATAGAAGATCATACGCGGCAGGATCTGGTTCGAATCCATAAACGAAATAATCCCTTATACCCAAATCATGAGTACACTCCAAAAATGGAGTAATAGTATTACCATCCTCCGCTCCTACATCGACATATATTTCATTCGGATTAATATTATAAAAATCCTGCTTAAAATAATACTCGAATTCTGGTCGTGCTTTGGGTGTATAAATTGAATCTCCGTATAAATTCACATTTTCTATTACCGCATCACTAAACTCATTAAGGTAATTAATTAATGCAGAATATCTTTCACCAGTTAAAGACAATGCTAATCTAGAAATCAAAATTTCTCGCGATTTACTATCAGCCAGCCGATCGTAAACTTCTTGAATCAATTTTTCGTCCTTACTCACCCTTTGACGCAATATTTCAGTGTCGCGCCAAGCCAAACATGAAACAACACAGTTAGTTAAGTAGTAATGCACACCTTTACCTAATCGTTCGCGATCTTTCCTCCCATAGAAAATACGACTTTGAGAACAACCAAGTATTTTCAATTGGATCTCAACGTCGTCAATACTTGCTGCCACGGTAATTACTACAAGATTATCCTCATCGCTCCAATCGATATCATTGGGCGAATAACATGGGATATTTTCCGTCTTCAATATACGCTTTCGCTTGTCGTTATCAACATAGCCAGCAATATCAATGCCGTCATGGCGTAGTGCATTTGAAAATTGCTCTCCTAAAATACATCTACCAAATAAAAATATACGCCGCTTGTTTAATTGATCGGCATCACCAAATAAACACTCTCGAAATGAGTGAAGACTTGAATAGTATTCTAACTTTTTATCTTCAACTTATTAATATTAGTCACGATTTATATCCTAATTTTGTTTACTTCCTAATACATCATCACGTCATATATATCACCTTCGACCAAATCTTCCTTTGCAGATCACTATACAAACCTCTCTATAAAAATGCAAATTTAAGAAAGGAAATCTGAAAATTCAATCGAACTATTGAACCATTTACTAAGGGATTGATGCTCCCAATCTATTTGAATGGTTCGCTAATCAGCCTTAGCTTTTTGATCAATAAGCGGAGCTCTATTTAAACCCAACCTCATAACCTCAATAATTGATATCCTTTTAGCGGTGATGGCTGTTTTACTTAGGCTTTGTGGGAAGCCTAACATGAAAAGTTTGAGGATCGCAAACTAGCGGTCCAGGAAATTGTTCGCACACTCAAGTCTGGTGGAATGATTCTGGTCTCTGATATGTGGTCCTTTTGGAATATCCGGTACCAGATCCCAAATTAAAAATAGCAACTCTGTGGGGAAAATTGGGGGAAATTAAGTGGGTACAACTCAAAACCCACATAACTTCTTGACATTTGGCGGAGAGGGTGGGATTCGAACCCACGGTACCTTTGACAGTACGCTTGATTTCGAGTCAAGTACATTCGACCACTCTGCCACCTCTCCGAACCAAACAGCGATTATAGCTGTTGGGGATTTCTTAAATTTCTTGCTATTTAAGTTAGAGGGGCTTTAACACTTCTAAGCCACCCAAGTAAGGTCGTAGTGCTTTCGGTATCGCAATGCTGCCATCAGCCTGCTGGCAATTCTCCAGAAGAGCTACACCAGTTCTGCCAACCGCAAGCCCGGAACCATTTAAGGTGTGGACCAACTCTGGCTTTCCTTGTCCAGATTTATATCTCGCCTGCATACGCCTAGCTTGGAAATCGCCCATATTCGAGCAAGAGCTAATCTCGCGATAAGCATTTTGCGAGGGGATCCATACCTCAAGATCATAGGTCTTTGTACTTCCAAAGCCCATATCACCGGTGCAGAGTAATACTTTTCGATAAGGCAGCTCTAGTAGCTCCAAAACTTTTTCTGCATGCGAAGTTAATTCTTCAAGCAACTGCATAGATTCTTCTGGCTTGGCAATTTGCACAAGCTCTACTTTTTCAAATTGGTGCTGACGAATCATGCCACGTACATCACGGCCATAGCTTCCAGCCTCGGATCTAAAACATGGAGTATGAGCAGCAAATTTTAGTGGCAACTCTTCAGCTGCAGTAATAGTGTCACGCACTAAATTAGTAACCGGTACTTCTGCTGTCGGTATTAAATAAAAGTTTTCAATTTTTGCTTCCCCTGCCCCATCTTCACCACCCATTTGACGCGGGACCTTAAACAAGTCCTCTTCAAACTTAGGTAGCTGACCAGTGCCCCGCATAGATGCAGCATTCACCATTAGAGGCACATAGAGCTCCTCATAGCCATGTTGAGTTGTATGCAGATCGATCATGAATTGCGCCAGCGCACGATGCAATCTGGCGGCAGGCCCCTTCAGTACGACAAAGCGTGAGCCACTAATCTTTGCAGCAGATTCAAAATCAAGCCCTAGTGGCGCGCCCAAGTCGACATGGTCCTTCACAGGAAATGCAAACTCAGGGATCGTACCCCAACGCTTTACTTCCTTGTTTTCAGTTTCATCCTTACCCACCGGAACTGTTTCATCCGGCAAATTAGGAATACCCATTAAGAAATCGGCAATCTCTACCTGCAATATTGCTAAGCGTGCTGCACCTGATTCCATATCGACGTTGATCTGCGTTGCTTCAGCCATCTCAGCAGCCGCATCCTCGCCTTTACCTTTTTTCATGCCAATGGCTTTGGCCAGCTGGTTACGCTTTGCTTGCAATTCCTCAGTGCGAGTTTGCAAGGATTTACGCTCGGACTCTAAAGTGTTGAACTTCTCAACATCGAGTTGAAATTTACGCGTAGCTAAACGGGCAGCAACGGCTGCGATATCTTTACGAAGTAATTGCGGATCAATCATGTAATGCTCTATTAGTTAATGGGTATGTACGTTAGTTTAAGCGTAAGACTTCTGCGCCAGCAGGTGGCGCAAAGGTAAATCGATTGGCGGGTAGGCTCACATTAAGCTGAATCTTATCTAGCGTTACTAAAACAACGCTTCCAAGGCCGTCAATGAGCTCTAGAGCTTTAGGTAAGCCGTTGGCCATCCCGACAGAGATCTTGGTGTACGGTAAGTCATTGCCATTTTTTGCATTAGGATTTTTCTTGGGAGCCAGAGCAACCCATTTCATACCGAGACGATCCTCACCCTCAACTAAATCAAAGTGCTGATCTAAAGAAGTCTCCCCAAATAAGATTGCAGCAGGAGTGGTGGCCAAAGCTTGGCCAGCAGGCCTAAAAGTAGCTTGATTTAAATCCTTGTCCCACATAATGAGTTGCTTACCATCGGCAATCAGTTTTTGCTCATATGGCTTTTGGGTATCCCAAATGAATCGGCCTGGACGCTGAAACACAAAACGCCCCTGTGTTTGGCGCACGACTTTTAAACCTTTGTCTTGCGGCTCATTTGCTTTGGGTGCACGCAACTGCTGTTGCACAAACTCACCTTCAGCTGTTTTAGAGTTGCGCACGAATTGACGCAACTGCTCAGCCCCACTCTCGCTTTGTGCAAATACTATATTGGGAGATAAGGACACTGTGAGCCCTAAGGCCATTACCGAGAAAAATCTACGCAAGAGAATGGCCTTATTCAGAAGGGCGATGGAGGATTTCGCGATTACCGCCATTACCCATCTTGGAAACTAAACCGGCTTTCTCCATATCCTCGAGTAAGCGGGCTGCACGGTTATAACCAATACGCAAGTGACGTTGCACCAAAGAGATTGATGGGCGCTTATTTTCCAAGACAATAGCAACCGCCTGGTCATACAAAGGATCAGCTTCGCCACCGCCTTCACCAGTCAGAGCATCGATAGTTGATTCGTCAGCACCTTCCAGAACACCGTCAATATAGTTCGCCTCACCCTTCTCTTTGAGCCACTCCACTACGCGATGTACTTCATCATCAGAAACAAAGGCACCATGGACACGAACTGGCAAACCGGTACCTGGCGCCATATAGAGCATGTCACCCATACCCAGTAAAGCCTCAGCACCCTGTTGATCCAAAATCGTACGACTATCGATCTTACTGCTCACCTGGAATGAAATACGAGTTGGTACGTTAGCTTTGATCAGACCGGTAATCACATCTACGCTAGGACGTTGCGTTGCCAATACCAAATGAATACCTGCAGCACGCGCCTTTTGAGCGATACGGGCAATTAACTCTTCAATCTTCTTGCCAGAAACCATCATCAAGTCTGCTAACTCATCAATCACGATGACAATCACAGGCGCCTTATAAATTGGCTCCGGATCCTCTGGGGTCAAGCTAAATGGATTAGTAAGCTTCTCACCCTTCTCTTCGGCCTCTAAAATCTTTTTATTAAAACCAGCAAGGTTACGCACCCCAAACTTACTCATCAGCTTGTAACGACGCTCCATCTCATTCACAGCCCAATTGAGCGCGTTATATGCTTGCTTCATGTCGGTGACTACTGGACACAGGAGATGCGGAATCTTGTCGTACATTGCCATCTCGAGCATCTTCGGATCAATCATGATCAGACGCACTTCATCAGGCTTCGCCTTGAAGAGAATAGACAGAATCATTGCATTGATACCAACGGACTTACCGGCACCAGTAGTACCGGCAACTAAGCAATGTGGCATCTTCGCCAAATCAGCAACGATTGGGCTACCGGAAATATCTTTACCTAAGGATAAAGTCAAGTTGGAGTGACTATCGTTATAAACCTGTGAGCTCAAAATCTCGGACAGGTAAACGGATTGACGAGTTGGGTTTGGTAACTCCAAAGCCATACAAGTTTTGCCTGGAATGGTTTCCACTACACGCATGCTCACCACGCCTAGCGAGCGCGCTAAGTCACGTGAAAGATTGACAATCTGACTACCCTTTACACCGACAGCAGGATCAATTTCATAACGAGTTACTACTGGGCCTGGGTAGGCAGCGATGACTTTTACTTCTACATTGAACTCAGCCAACTTGCGTTCAATTAAGCGAGAAGTAAATTCCAATACATCAGCTGAAATGGTTTCTTTCACTTCTGGAACGGGATCAAGTAGAGCCAAGGGCGGCAATTCTGAATCCGGAATATCCACAAACAGCGGCTGCTGTTTTTCACGCTCCACGCGGGCGCTCTTTGGAATTTCTACTGGGGCACGAACAATCTGCACTGGCTTACCAATCTCCACCCGCCCACGAAACTCTTCAACGAACTCTTCGCGCTCTTCGGCGGCCGCTTCACCTAATTTACGATCTTCTTCGCTATCGCGACGCTCACGTAAACGGTTATAAGAAAGCTCAAGGGTGCGACCCACCTTTTCGGCAACATCTAACCAGGAAAAGTGCAGAAATAAGGATAGGCCAGCACAGAAGGTAAATAGCAACACCAAGGTGGAGCCCGTAAAACCCAGAGTCATCTGTAAGGGATCGCCAATCAGCTCGCCCAAAATACCGCCAGGAGGTCTAGGAAGCTCCCAGGTCAGCGAATGCATCCGAATAGACTCGAGACCCATACTGCTCGATAAAGTCAGTCCAAAGCCTAGCCAACGCACCAATAAGGAGTCTGGCTTGGCATCCGGGTCTGGCGGAAGGGGAGTACTCCAAAGCTCACGCCAGCCAGTCAGAACTCGACGACCAAAGAGAACTACCCACCAAAAAGCAGAAATACCAAAAATATAGAGCAATAAGTCGGCCAAATAGGCCCCAAAACGCCCGCCCAGGTTCTTGGGAGCTTCAAAGCTAGCATGTGACCAAGCTGGATCCGCCTTGGAATAAGTCACCAAAATAGCCAATAAACCTAAACAAAGACCAAGGGAGATAAACCAACGGGCTTCTAAAAGAAGTCGGGGCATCCTGCCCTGCCCTTGATTCTCAGGGGGCTGGAGACCTAAAGGAGTTTTGGACTTCGGGTATGCGGTTCTTGCCATGTTCCACCGATTGTAATCAAGCAATCCTATAATTTGGATATGACTACAAATACCCCAAAACACTCCAAAGTTCTTATCCTCGGTTCAGGCCCTGCTGGCTACACTGCTGCCGTATACGCAGCTCGAGCCAATTTGAGCCCTACTCTCGTTACTGGTTTGGCACAAGGCGGCCAATTAATGACGACTACAGATGTAGAAAACTGGCCAGCTGACCCAGATGGTGTCCAAGGCCCAGAACTGATGGATCGCTTTTTAAAACATGCTGAGCGCTTTAATACCAACATCATCTTCGATCATATTCATACTGCAGCTCTGACTGAAAAACCCATCCGCTTGGTTGGCGACTCAGGAACTTATACCTGCGATGCCTTGATTATTTCGACAGGCGCCTCTGCTCAATACATTGGCCTTCCAAGTGAGGAAGCCTTTATGGGCCGTGGTGTTTCTGGATGCGCGACCTGCGATGGATTCTTTTACCGTAATCAAGATGTTTGCGTAGTTGGTGGCGGTAATACTGCTGTTGAAGAAGCGCTTTACCTTACTGGCATCGCAAAAAAGGTTACCGTGATTCATCGGCGTGATAAATTCCGCGCAGAGCCAATCCTCAATGACCGCCTCATGGCCAAAGTAGCTGAAGGCAAAGTCGAACTCAAGTTGAACGCCACACTCGACGAAGTCTTAGGCGATGAAAAAGGTGTGACTGGTGTACGCATTAAGAAAGCTGATGGCAGTACAGAAGATATCGCTGTAACTGGCGCTTTTATTGCGATTGGTCACAAACCGAATACTGAATTATTTATTGGTCAGCTTGATATGAATAATGGCTACATCAAGACACACTCTGGCTTGGAAGGTAATGCTACTACTACCAACATCCCTGGCGTATTTGCAGCAGGTGATGTGCAGGACCATATTTACCGTCAAGCCATTACTAGCGCGGGTACAGGTTGTATGGCTGCGTTAGATGCTCAGCGTTACTTGGAAACTTTGGACTAATACAAGTAATCCAAAGCATCCAATAAAAATACCTAGCAATGCTAGGTATTTTTATTCCTAAGATCAGTATTAAGCGCTAAGAGCAAGCAATGCAATCTCAGGCGCCCTATCCAAAATCTTCAATAAAGCTTTGGCGGCACCAGTGGGGCTGCGTTTCCCTTGCTCCCAGTTTCTAATAGTCTCTAATGAGACTTCGATACGTTTAGAGAACTCTTGTTGGGACAAACCAATTCTCTCTCGTACACCTTTTGCATATTGAGCAGCGTCTAACATGGCCGCTGCATCATCTTGCTGTTGATGCAATTTAATCAAACGCTCCGATGTCGCATCGAGTAATTTTTTATCGACGAATCCTTTGGGAAAGCTACTAGGATCATTTAGATCTACGCTAACTCGAATGATTTTCTTCATAACGCCTCACCTCCCTACGATTTGCCCGCCGAGCTGAAATAATCCTCATTGCTGAAGGCCTCTTTGTATAAATCACTACAAACACTTTTTCATCTATGACGCCTAATGCCCGAAATCGCTCTTCCCCATAGTCCCAACGCTGATCTTTTTCTATCAACAAATTCGGATCTATAAAAACTGACAGCACATATGTGAAATCAAAATTTCGAGAGATCTGGCATAAGTCACTTTTAGCCACATCCCATTCAAAATCCATTAAGCCCATTGTAGGCCAATGGCCTACTTCCAGTCAAGCAAGATAGAACGCATTTCGATAAGACTTACTGCATAAAGCCTTAAAATGAGGGCATAAAGCATTCATGGCTTTAATAGTAGGAAATAAATTCTGTCTTCAGCAGCATGGCTCTGCCTCTTTGCTAAGATCTAACGCACATTAATCACTAACCGGAGTATTTATGAGTTACGACAAGGTCAGCCCAGGTAAGAAAATTCCAGAATCATTCAACGTCATTATTGAGATCCCGATGAACGCGGATCCAGTGAAGTACGAAGTAGATAAAGAAACTGGCTGCCTCTTTGTAGATCGCTTCATGGGTACAGCAATGCATTACCCATGTAACTACGGTTACATTCCTAAAACGGTTGCCGGTGACGGCGATCCTGTCGACGTTCTCGTTATTACTCCATTTGCATTGGTGCCTGGCTCAGTAGTGAGTTGCCGCGCTATCGGCATGTTAGAAATGGAAGATGAAGGCGGCCAAGATGCCAAATTATTAGCCGTTCCAGAAGATAAGATTTTGCCAATCTATAAGCATTTACAAAAACCTGAAGATGTAAACGAATTACTGCTCGCTCAAATCCAACATTTCTTCGAGCACTATAAAGATCTCGAAAAAGGTAAGTGGGTAAAAGTTAAAGGTTGGACCGGTGTTGCTGGTGCCCATAAAGAAATTTTGGATGGCATCGAAGGTTACGCCAAGTCACAGAAGTAATTCAGTAGCCATTGGAGTGAGCTCGCAAAAAATCGCCCTAGCGCAAATCAACCCTCTTTTGGGTGATTTGCCTGGTAACGCGCAGCTCATCTCTCAAGCTGCCGCAGATGCTTATGCACAAGGCGCCACTCTAGTTCTTACGCCTGAGCTCTCGCTCACCGGCTACCCTCCAGAAGATTTGTTATTGCGCCCAGCCTTTATTGAGGCCGCCGATCGAGAGCTCAGTTGTTTAATGCTAGAGCTCCAAAAATTTCGAGGACTGACTGTCATCGTTGGCCACCCCAAGAAGACTACCGCTGGTTTACAAAACTATGCCTCCGTCATTCGTGATGGCAAAGTCATTTCCGGCTATGCCAAACAAGAGTTACCTAATCATGAAGTATTTGATGAGGTACGTTATTTCATACCCGGTCATGAAGCCTGCGTCTTTGAGCATGCAGGCATTCAGTACGGACTCATTCTTTGTGAGGATGCTTGGCATGAGGGCCCTGCTAAACAGGCTCATAAAGCAGGCGCCCAAGTACTGCTGGTTCTGAATGCCTCGCCTTATCACCTCCAAAAAGAATCCTTACGTATTGAGGTGCTGCGCAAACAAATCGCCTTAAACAAGATGCCGCTAGTTTATGTGAACGCGGTAGGCGGCCAAGATGAGCTAGTTTTTGATGGTGGCTCATTTGCTTTAAATAGCGCAGGCAAGGTAGTGATGGCCCTGCCGCAGTTTGAGACCGCTCTCGGTTATGTGGATGTCAACACATCCGCCGATTTAGAGCCAGGAACAATAGTTGCTCCATCCAGCGTAGAAGCTCAAGCTTACCAAGCACTTGTTCTGGGTGTGCGTGACTATGTTCAGAAAAATCGTTTCCCAGGAGTCATTATTGGTCTCTCGGGTGGAGTTGATTCTGCATTGGTATTGGCGATTGCAGTAGACGCATTGGGTGCGGATAAAGTTCGCACCGTCATGATGGCTTCACGCTATACCGCGGATATCTCTTGGATTGATGCTAGAGAAATGGCTCAGAATTTAGGTGTTCAATACGATGAGATCCCCATTAGTGATCCCGTTGATGCTTTGGAGCTTGCCTTAGCAGAACAATTTAAAGGTCTCAAGCTCGATGCCACTGAAGAAAATATTCAGGCACGGGTGCGAGGCACTCTCTTGATGGCGCTCTCCAATAAAACTGGCCGACTAGTTTTAACAACGGGCAATAAGAGTGAAATGGCTGTGGGTTATTGCACTCTATATGGAGATATGGCTGGTGGCTTTGCGGTCATTAAAGATATTGCTAAAACTTTGGTCTATCGCTTGTGCGCTTATCGCAATAGTATTGCCCCGATTATTCCAGAGCGGATTTTGACGCGCGCTCCTTCTGCAGAATTACGCCCCGGCCAAACTGATCAAGACAGCTTGCCATCATATGAAGTATTGGATGGCATCGTCGAGCGCTACATGGAGCAAAACCAATCTATCGCCCAAATGATTGCCGCTGGTTTTGATCCCGATAGCGTCGAAAAAGTCACTCGCCTCATTAAGCTTAATGAGTACAAGCGTCGCCAAGCACCTCCCGGCGTTCGAGTCACTACTCGAGCCTTTGGGCGTGACTGGCGCTATCCCATTACTTCCCAATTTAGGGCGTAACCGGGCATTGGTTTGCAGTTCTAGGTATGATTACTGTATTAAGGGGAATATATGAAGCTAATCACATCCATTATTAAGCCGTTCAAACTTGACGAAGTTCGTGAAGCCTTAGCTGAAGTAGGCGTTACGGGATTAACTGTTACCGAAGTTAAAGGCTTTGGTCGCCAAAAAGGCCATACCGAACTCTATCGTGGCGCCGAGTATGTAGTCGACTTTTTACCCAAAGTAAAAGTTGAAGTAGTCGTTGCTGATGACCGCGTAGATTCAGCAATCGAAGCGATTACTAAAGCTGCACGTACAGGCAAGATTGGTGATGGCAAGATTTTCGTTAGCCCAATCGAACAGGCTATTCGTATTCGCACTGGCGAAACTAACGACTCAGCGGTTTAAGAGCCAGCATTGATGCGCTAACTCCGAGGGTTAGCGCTGCTGGGAATCTGTCCGGTCTGCAGTGGGAGCCGTCACTTCAGCAGCTTCCAATACTAAGGTTTTGTAATTGAGATTTGTTAGGCGCACTTTAGCACCCTGAAAAAACACGTCAGCCTGAGCGAGGCCCCCAGTCAGAACTTTGAATGGGGGCTTTCCATAAAAAGATGCTCCCGCGCTAGGTTCAATCATCTTGTTTTGCATCTTCCCAGTAGCGTCACTTACACACACTACTTGCTTTGATTTCACTTGCACATAAACCATATCGGCCGCCTTGCGAGGTGCATCTGTTTTATAGCTAATAATGCCCTCTTCAGCAGGGCATGCTGCCGCAGCTTCAGCACTGGCAACGGGAGCTGGCAGTGCTGGGACAAGAGCTGCTGAAGAAGCTGGGGCTGCTGGCGCGGGCTCCGCTGGCATAGCCGCTGGAACAGGCTCTATGATTTCTTCTTTTACGACCACGATTTCCGCTGGTTTTTCTAAGACAAATAAAGGCTTCAAATTAACCAATGCAAATGCCGCTGCTGCAGCCACGCTTAACCAAAGAAACAGATTCTTTTGTGCAGTCGATTTTGGCTTTGGAGTGTCTTGATTTAGGGTGACTTCTTTTTCCTGAACTTTTTTTTCCTCTACGGGCAACTGACTCTCTTGCACCTGCTCTTGGGTTTGGACGGCATCTATTTTTTCTTCCGTCTTTTTAGAGGTCTCTTTTTTGACCTCCTCATTCTTTGGAGTATTAGTTAATTTAAACTCTGCAATTGGTAACTGCAATATGTTTGAGGTCTCAGGAGCAATTGCACTGAAATCAAATGCCTCTTCATCGCTTAACTTGAGCAACTTTGCTACTTTCTTAGCAGCAGTCGCTTTGATTTGAGCGCTATAAAAAGAGCTGGTTTCGCCGTTTTCGATTTGCTCGATTTGGCGAGTGGATAGGCAGGCCATGCCACCAAGCTCTTTGGTGCTTAAGTTCAGGCTTTCGCGAGCCTTAGTAAAAGCCTCTTTGCGAATATCTGGAGGTTTGGAATCGGTATTCACAAAAGTGTTGTAAGTGCTTTATCTATCAAAAACATGCCCCATCATAGTGCCTATAAATAACTAGGGAAATTAGCTTAAGAGCTAATTTTTTGTAAATTCTCAAGATCAGATTCTAGGTACTTAGCGACAAGTGTTTGGACTGATTCCACATTCATCTTATCCATCACCCTGGCCTTATGCACCTTGATCGTCGCATCAGTTGTCCCCAGTTTGACGGCAATATCTTTATTTAGCAATCCCTTTACCAACCAAAAACAGACCTCCCTTTCCCTAGGCGTCAGAGTTGCATAGTCTTTCTTAGTCTCCACCTCTTTAGAGATACGCTTGAGCTGGCGCCTATCAAACTCGAGCGCATCTGCCACAGCACTTAATAGATCTTCCAAATTAAAGGGTTTGAAAAGGAAGTCAACAGCGCCACGCTTTAGACTTTTAACGATTTGATGGGGGTGGCTCTGCCCGCTGACAAACACAATAGGGGTTTTACGGCCTAGATGAACCAATTTTTCCTGTAAATCAAGGCCAGTCATATCCGGCATTTGCATATCAAGCAATATGACCGCGGGCGCTACCGGTACAGAATGCTCTAAAAATGTCAACGCAGAGGAATAATCCTCCACCGTATAGCCAACATCTTTCAACATTCGACTTAAAGAAGTGCGTATCGACTCGTCGTCGTCGATTAGATAGATGTGACCAACTTTAGTCATTGAATTTAAAAGGAAAAATGGAAGAATGTCCAATTTACCGCAGGTTTTTTAGGATGGGTATTAGCTCTTAAGCTAATAAATTGACTGAATCACCAAATACAATAGAGAAATCTACTTGTTGCGATGCATGATAGAAGCATGCCCTCTCTATAAAACCCCTGCATTACCACTTTTATCACGGCACAATAGAGCTTTTCGACAAATTCTTTTCTGGAGTCAATATCAGCATGAAACGCCTCAATGAACGCTCACGCAATGTCACCGAAGGGGTTGCTCGCGCTCCTAATCGCTCAATGTATTACGCGATGGGTTACGAAGAGAAGGATTTTGTTAAGCCGATGGTTGGTGTGGCTAATGGCCATTCCACCATTACCCCTTGTAATAGTGGCTTACAGAAACTCGCTGATGCAGCAGTAAGCGCCCTTGAAGAGGCTGGTGCAAAAGCGCAAATGTTTGGCACCCCAACTGTATCCGATGGTATTGGTATGGGTACTGAGGGTATGAAATATTCTCTCGTCTCGCGTGAAGTGATTGCCGACAGTATCGAAGTTTGTGTAAATGGCTTATGGCAGGATGGCGTTCTCGTCATTGGTGGCTGCGATAAAAACATGCCAGGCGGAATGATGGCGATTGCGCGCACTAACGTACCGGCAATTTATGTTTATGGCGGAACCATTAAGCCTGGCCATTTCAAAGGCAAAGAACTCAATATTGTTTCTGCATTTGAAGCTGTTGGTGAATTTACTTCTGGTCGCCTCAGCGAAGAAGATCTCAAAGGTGTCGAGCAAAATGCTTGTCCAGGAAGCGGTTCCTGCGGAGGTATGTATACCGCCAACACTATGAGCTCCTCATTCGAGGCTTTAGGTATGAGCCTACCTTACTCTTCTACGATGGCCAACGTAGATGCTGAGAAAGTCACAAGCGCCCATGAATCGGCCATTGTCTTGGTCGAAGCTATTAAAAATAATTTACGTCCACGCGACATTATTACCAAGAAATCTATTGAGAACGCAGTGAGCATCATCATGGCAGTGGGTGGCTCTACCAATGCAGTTCTACATTTTCTGGCGATTACCAGCGCTGCTGAAATCGATTGGACGATTGATGACTTCGAGCGTATTCGTAAGCGCGTTCCCGTGATTGTGGATATGAAACCATCTGGTCAGTATTTAGCAACTGACCTTCACCAGGCTGGCGGCATTCCGCAAGTGATGAAGATCTTATTGGATGGCGGACTCTTGCATGGTGACTGCATGACCATCACTGGTAAAACGATTGCTGAAACATTAAAAGATGTTCCATCCGTACCGCGTGCTGATCAAAAAGTGATTCGTACTTTAGATACCCCACTGTACAAACAAGGTCACTTAGCAATTCTTAAGGGTAATATTTCTCCTGAAGGCTGTGTTGCAAAAATTACCGGCCTCAAGAATCCATCCATTACTGGTCCTGCTCGCGTATTTGATTCTGAAGATGACGCAATGGCTGCCATCATGGCGCAAAAGATTAAAGATGGTGACATTGTGGTCATTCGTTACGAAGGCCCCAAAGGCGGTCCTGGCATGCGTGAGATGCTAGCTCCTACCTCCGCCCTGGTTGGTCAGGGCTTAGGCGAGACAGTAGGCCTCATAACCGATGGCCGCTTCTCTGGCGGTACTTGGGGCATGGTTGTAGGTCACGTTGCCCCTGAGGCTTTTGTAGGCGGCGTGATTGCCCTCATTCATGAAGGTGACTCTGTCACGATCGATGCTCATAAGTTACTTATTCAGTTAAACGTTGACGAGGCAGAAATTGCTAAGCGCCGTGCAGCTTGGGTTCAACCAAAGCCACGCTACACCCGCGGCTTGCTTGCGAAATACGCAAGCTTGGCAAGTAGTGCTAGCAAAGGCGCAGTGACTGATTTGGATTTAAAGATCTAAATTGATTCACGCAACTAAAAAGCCCCTAAGTCAAACTAGGGGCTTTTTTATTACTCTTACCACTTGAGATTTAGCTTAGTGCTTGCTTGCTCCGCCATGACCTGCTCCAGCACCCATAGCATTCACAGGCATCTTCACTTCTACCTCACCCGCTTTAGCAAACTTGAGTTTGACTGGAACGGTCTCGCCTGCAGCCAATGGAGCCTTAATGTTCATGAACATTAAATGTAAGCCGCCTGGCTTGAGCTCAACAGCTCCACCTGCAGGCACTACTACCTCTTTAACTTGGCGCATTCTCATGACGTTACCTTCCATTGCCATTTCGTGTAACTGAACTTCACCAGCTACTGGTGAGCTTGCAGAAATCAATTGATCCACAGGCCCCTTGTTTTCGATTTTCATAAAGCCACCTGCAGCCATTTGACCTGGAACAGTAGAACGAGTGTAAGCATTTTCAATTTGCACGCTTCCCACCTTGGCATTTTGTGCATGAGTTAGGCCAACCACACCAAAACTTAATACAGCGACAGATAATGCATTTAATAATGTATTACTTTTCATTGATACATCCTCCTAGTTAATTTTCAAATTCCGATCTATATCTCAGATTAATTTCATTAATTATTCTTATTGAACCAGCTACTTAACTGAGAAAAATCCATAGGCCCCGTTTTTCTATTGGCCTGACCTTTTCTATTCACTAAAATAGTAATGGGAGTTTCTCCGCGCCATTTGGGATCAATCTCATAACGTAAACGCTCGTCAAATGGGCTGCTCACATAATAATGGGTAGCATCATCAAGCTTTGCTTTGGATAGCATCTTCTTAATCATCTCCGGGGAAACATCATCAACCTGAATAAAAATAATCTTCAAGTTTTTATTCTTCTCAACAAACCTTCCCCACTGCGGCATTTCTTTTACACAGGCTGGGCAAGTCACCCCCCAGAAGTGAATGGCTATTGGGTCATGATTCGCAGATTGGAGAATTGAGGGCCACTCACCCTGTTGATATGGCTTTAAATTAATTGGATCAGCATATGCCGCATGACAAATAGCCAGAAAAATGGAAACTGCCAGTACGATTCTCTTCATTACGGTGAGCCTATTTTGATGAATTGATAACCATCATCACGTGTTAGCCAAGACAGATAAACAACATTACCCTGGCTAATTAATAGAGGGTGATCAGAGTAGCCTGATGTTTCAAATACAGCCTGAGGTGGTGACCAAGTGCCGCCATCATCCATAGATTTTTTTAAGTGCACAGTGGAAGACTTGCCATTAAATTCTTTCCATACTAAATAGACCGTATTCTCTAAAGCCAAAATATATGGTCTAGATATATTGGCACCATCAGCACCAATCCTAGTAGGCTTCCCATAACTACGCCCCTGATTGCTTGAGTTTGCATAAAAAACACCTGAACGAGTTTCACCCTGAGTAAACCAAGCAGCATGTATTTTTCCGGACTGGGAAACAGCAATTGCAGGTCCATGATGTGGGCATGCATCCGTCTTCCACTGATCATCTGAAACCCGCCTTATTGGTTCAGCACCCTTAGAGCTAATAATCTGAGTTGCATGATCCCTGATGCCTCCGGGGAAGATTGCTCTATAAATCATGATGGGGTTAGAAGTTACGTCGAGGGCAGTCCCTATGCGACAGCACTCACAACTATTCTCGTTGGCAATACGTTCAATCTGAAAAGTTCGACCATGATCGCCAGAAAAGGAATAGGCAATCGAAGCTCCTAATTTTTTTGCACCACTCTGCTTAGCACTCGCGACTAAGCGTTTATCAATCCAGGCTGCAAAGATGGATCCATCTGGTCTAATTAATATAGAGGGAAAGCGCTGACTAGATCCATCCTCAATCAATGAGACTGGAACAGAGAAGGTGTTGCCACCATCATTAGAACGCGAAGTATTAATCTGAGCGTTCCAATTGGAATCCTTAAAAAAGGCGTAGGCCAAAAATATATTTCCGCTTGAATCAGCGACTATCTGAGGGCGTGCATCACTTCCTGCGTCTAAGGATTTACCATGTTCAGCAATTTTTACAGCTGAATTAAATGTTTTACCCAAATCATTGGATTGAGCAAATGACACTACGCCACCCGCAGTCCAAGTTAGAAATAATTTTCCATCATTGCCTAAAAAAGGAGTCGCAGCGTTTGCGCAATCTAAGCCGTTGCCTATACATACATTTTTAGGCTTTTTAGATACGCTCAGCCCTGAGTGGGATAGGTGATCCATTTGAGCCCATAAGTTACCAGATGCCCCTATGTTCAATAGAGCAAACAGAAGTACCTTACATAGAAAATCACACTGAGATGGATGGCTAATTTTCATAATTTTAAAATGTGATGCGAGCCCCGATAGTACCCGTTTGTGGCTGTCCCCGAATAATTGGACCGCCTGTACCACCAAAAGTTACATAATTTCGATTGAGTAAGTTCACCGCACTAGCAAACATGGTCACATTAGGTGAGATTTCATAGTTAGCTCTCAAGCCTACGACAAAATACGTTGGGACCTCTACTGTATGCAGGGAATCCCACCATGAAGGGCCAATATAGCGGAGGGTAGTTGTTAGGCTTGACTTGACTGTTGGGTAGTAGGTCAAACCCAGATTACCCATTTTGCCTGGCGTACCAGGTAACTGAGAATTAATTGGCTCAGTACTCAAGTTTGCCGCTGCTTGGGATGTCAGAATTGACTGAGTTAAGGTATAGCCGGCTTCCGCTGACCATTGTCTATGAAAGTCATAGCGCCCTTGAACTTCCACACCTTGTGCATGAAGTGTTTGACTATTGGATTGTTGAGTTGCACTGGTACATCCCGAGTACCCGCTTGGGCAATCAACGGTAACAGGATTGATAGCGTTATAGACATTTGCTTTATAACCAGTAAGCTGAAAAATACCTTCATTCCAACGGTAATCAAACCCTGCCTCATAGCCCTTCATTGTTTCTGGAGAAAGATTGGGATTTGCCAATGTATACCTTGAAGTACCGTAGCTACGAATCATGTTATTTAAACCCGGTGCATGAAAGCCTTGATACGCGGCAGATCTTAAATTAATATTTTTAGTCAATTCATATAGCAAACCTAAGTTAGGACTAAATTCGGTCTTGCTTTGATTTGGTGAATTGGTGGGGGTTTGAGTACCTGTCGTCGACTGTACGTAATACGTTGGCACTTGGCTCATCCATTGATCAACACGCGCAGACAGCGTCATTTGCAACGGAATAGACTGAAGTTTAGATTTGACTTGTCCGGAGGCGCCATAAAACTGCTGCTTACCCTGCGCATAAAACCCCGCCCCAGTTGCCACTCCACTAGAGTTAATAACTGCTCCATTATTAATCGCCTCAACAGTTCTAACATCTGCCCCCACTGTAAATTGATCAATCATTTGCTCTTTTAAATCTTGCACATATTGAATTGATCCACCAAGTGTGTTGTAAGGATTTTTATCAATGCGACTCACATAGGGATTGGCTGAAGCAGTTGCTGCAGTTATATTTTGCTGTATGAGGGTAGTGTTTTCATAAAATAGATTAGTGGCTAATTTTTTACCATCCCCAAACCGAGTATTCGTGCCACCTGAAAACGTTGATTCCTGAGTAGCTTTTACCCCCTGAACATAGCCTCCAGTTGGGAGGTTTTGCATTTCGTGATAACCCATTTTGAAGAAGCCATCTGTATCGGGACTGAATTTAAGGGATCCCTGTAGGCGATAGTTCGATCCATTGGCAAACTCCGGGCCCATTCCCTTAGCAACGCCAGTAGAGCCTGTCGATGTAGAGCTAACGGAAGATGATGCAATGCCACCAATATTTCTGGCTGGGTAAATCGTAGCTGCCTGCACATAGCCCGCAGTGTGAAAATAATCTGTAGAAACTCTAAGCTTCAAAACATCATTGATGGCAATATCTTTTGAGGCTGCCACATTTTGCGTGCCATAACTTCCATAGCTCGCTGATACTTCGTTGCCATTGTCCTTCATCGGCTTAGTTGTAATATTAATCACGCCACCCATTCCATAGTTTCCATATAAATTAGAAACACCGCCACGGATGAACTCCACATCTTGAATAGATGACATGGGTACTAAATTCCACTGCACAGTTCCGTACATCGCATCGTTAGCCGGCACGCCATCAATCAATACTAGGGTTCTCGCAGTTCCCAATCCGCGGACATTGATACCCTGTCCAGTAGGGTCCTTCTCATAATATGGCTGATCATTTAGAAAAACGCTGGGCGTATTTTTGAGCACTTGATCAATGGTTTGATCTGGTGATATCTCCAGCTCTTCCTTCGTCAAAACCGTAGTGTTTTGAGTCATATTTTTTAGTTGCGTACCGGATATAGTTGCACTCACCACAACATCCCCCAACTTCTGATCATAATCAGGAGGTGGTGCAATTTGAGCCTTGGCACCCGTAGACAATAGTATTGAAATAGATAGCATGCCAATACATGCACTAATTTTCTTTTGCTTGAACAACATCTTCTTCTCCACACAATATTTATGCAACTTGCCTGGGGCTTGTTGCTAATTACATAGCTTTGCTATGCCCTAAAAGATTTAGGTTTGTGTGGGAGGCGCTGCTGAAGGAGGTCTTACCCAAGCTGCGAGTGGCTTAGGTGATTGATAGAAAAGCTGTGGCAGCAAAGCAAGTGTTTGCGGAGCTTGGAAAGTGAGATTGGTATTGAAGGCTGGTGTGATGGCTGTGTGAGTAATGCAATACGGACATGGCTGAACTGACTCAGCCAACTCTGTTTGCTCAGAGCTTTGAACGCTAATTTGTGACTTTGTGCCATCTGCCGCACAAATCTCCATTGCAAAACCTTGGCCATGCTTCGCTAGCGATACCGCTTGAGAAACTGCTGGCGCAAGCGAACTCATTGCGATTGCTAAAGCGGCAATCCAGTGAATGAGGCGGTTTTTACGGAAATTCATGATGTGGCGATTTTATCGGATTTTTTGTAGGCATAGAAAAAGGGGGCTTATGCCCCCTTCTCTTTGCTCAATTTTTGCTTTTGACTAGATTGAGCTGTATTTTTACTTCTACAGCTTACGCTGCAGCTGCTTTTTTCTTGCCTGTGAGCTTGCCAATTAATGGCCAGAACAACAATACCAAGGCTAGAGTTGTAATACCAGCTACCAAGTAGTTTGAGAAGAACACGTCAACACTACCTTGAGAAATCAACATGGACTGACGGAATGAATCTTCCGCACGGTCGCCCAATACCAAGGCTAAGACCATTGGCGCCATTGGGTAGTCGAGTTTCTTAAAGATGTAGCCGAGCAAGCCAAAGCCCATCATCAACCAAACGTCGAAAGTTGCATTGTGAACGGTGTAAGCACCAACCGCACAAATCACAATAATGACTGGAGCAATGATTGAGAATGGAATTCTCAAGATCGAGGCAAACAATGGAACGCAAGTTAATACAACAAACAAGCCTGCCAAGTTACCCAAATACATACTAGCAATTAAGCCCCAAACGAAATCTGGCTTCTCAACGAAGAGCAATGGTCCTGGTTGTAAGCCCCAGATCAACAAGCCACCGAGCAATACAGCCGCTGTTGGTGAGCCTGGGATACCTAGTGAGAGCATTGGTAGTAAAGCAGCAGTACCAGCAGCATGGGCTGCTGTTTCTGGAGCAACAATACCTTCCATCTCGCCCTTACCAAAGTTCTCGCCCTTCTTGGACACGCGCTTAGCAACGCCGTAGGCCATGAAAGAAGCTGGAGTTGCACCACCTGGGGTGATACCCATCCAGCAACCAATCAAGCAGCTGCGCAGTGTTGTAGCCCAATACTTTGGCAACTTCGCCCAAGTCTCAAGAACCACTTGACGACGAATCTTTGCAGCAGCACCCTTAAACTCGAGGCCTTCTTCCATCGACAACAGAATCTCGCCGATACCAAACAAACCAATAACAGCAATTAAGAAGTCAAAACCACGCATCAACTCGTGACTACCGAATGTCAAACGCAATTGACCTGTCACTGTATCCATACCAACTGAGGCTAGAGCAAAGCCCAACATCATGGCGGAGATCGTCTTAAATGGTGATCCCTTATTCATACCCACGAAACTACAGAAGGTAAGCAAGTACACCGAGAAGAATTCTGGCGGACCAAATTGCAGGGCAAACTTTGCGACCAAAGGCGCCAAGAAGGTGATCATCACAATCGCAAAGAACGCACCAACAAATGAAGATGTGAACGCTGCTGTTAAGGCTTCGCCAGCTTTACCTTCACGGGCCATTGGATAACCATCAAAGGTAGTCGCAACAGACCAAGGCTCACCAGGAATGTTAAACAGAATAGATGTAATCGCACCGCCAAATAACGCGCCCCAGTAAATGCAGGAGAGCATGATGATTGCTGAAGTTGGCGGCATTGTGAAGGTCAATGGCAACAGAATCGCAATTCCGTTAGCGCCACCTAAACCTGGCAATACGCCAATAATCACGCCGAGTGTCACACCAACGATCATTAACAGTAAGTTAAAGGGTGTCATTGCAACGGCAAAGCCGCTGAATAGAGCGTTAATTTCTTCCAACTTGAACTCCTTCTTTTCTAATCTTTTTTAATAGTTATTCTTTTTTACTGCACGCCAATGAACTCAAGCGGATTAATCCAGGAGCCGTGTGGCAATGGAACTTGGAACCAGTACTCAAACATGAGGTACAAGGCCACACTCACACCTACAGAAACTGCTGCTGCTTTCCATAGTGGGTATTTACCAAGCCAGACCATGAATACGGCAATGTAAATTACAGAAGAAACATAAATACCGATCAGCTGAACACCGAGCACAAAGACAATAGCCGGCAACATCACGGCCATCACCTGCTTGAACGATTCTTTATCAACAAATGTTTCTGTCTCTTTTTTCTTATCAACCACTACGGCTTGATAGAGCGTCACTGAGCTAGAGAGCAGAATAATTAAGCTAATGTAGAAAGGGAAATAGCCTGCCTCAGGACCGTCGCTACCCCAACTGGCGCCTAACTTAATGCTTCCTATCATGACCACTAGACCTACGGCAATGAATAAGAGCGCAGTGAAGATATCCATCATCCTGACACTGATCATGGATTCTTGATTTGTATTATTTGTATGTTCAGACATGTGCTTCGTTCGCTAATAAATGGTTAATTAATACTGCTTTGCGTTTAATACTCAGTGCTACTACGTTTTACATTTAAAAAATAGGGCCTCCTCGCAGAGGCCCCATCTCATATCTAAAAAATTACTTAGCTAAGAAACCTGCTTCAGTCATTAACTGCTTATGGAGCACTTCATTCAATGTCAACCAGTTAGTAAATTCTTTACCGGTCATGAATGTTTGGTTAAATGCGCCATCAGCCATGAACTTCTTCCACTCAGGTGTCTGTAGTACTTTCTTGAACACATTGATGTAGTAGTCAATCTGCTCTTGAGTAACGCCTGGAGCCATGAAAATACCGCGCAACATCACGTAGTCAGTAGTAACGCCAGCCTCTTTACAGGTTGGAACGTCATACCATGATTGCGTAGCAGTAATCTTCTCTTTGTAAGGCATACGAGTGTCATCAAATACGCACAAGGCACGTAATTTGTTAGCACGCCATTGAGCGACTGCTTCGATTGGGTTATTCACAGTAGAGTCAACGTGATTACCTACGAGCTGCACAGCAACGTCGCCACCCCCTTTAAATGGGATGTAAGTGAACTTAGCACCAGTAGCTTTCTCAAGGGCAACAGTAATGATTTGATCTTCCTGCTTAGAGCCAGTACCACCCATTTTGAATTTACCTGGGCCAGCTGCTTTAGCGGCGTCGATATATTCTTTGGCTGTTTTGTATGGCTTGTCTACGTTGTTCCACAGCACAAACTGATCTAATGCCAACATGGCTACTGGAGTGATGTCTTTCCAGTTAAATGGGACGCCAGTTGCCAATGGAGTTGTGAACAAATTTGAGAGAGTAATCACAATCTTGTTTGGATCGCCCTTAGCTTCTTTCATTGCCAGGAAACCTTCAGCACCAGCACCAGCAGATTTATTTACTGGAATAACAGCCTGCTTCATCAGATTATTCTTTGTGATGATTCCTTGGATCATACGAGCCATTTGGTCAGCACCACCGCCAGGACCGGCAGGAATGATGAACTCAACTGGCTTAGTAGGTTCCCAAGCAGCGAAAGCAGGTGAAACAGCAGCAGCACCGAGGGCTAATGCGGTAGAAATCAATGCCCCTTTTAACTTCATCTTCATGAACGCTCCTCCAAAAAAATTTGAATACCAATATTACTTTGGCTTTTATTTGTTATGTGAGGATTTTTATCCAAGCTGAGGCGTGAACACTTGATAAAAGTCAACAATTATCAAATGGGTAGTTAGGGCAAACACTAACTCCTAAGTAAAAACCCTAGCAAGACCTTTGCAGGATATTTGCTTAGCGGAATCGATCCAAAAGCTTCTTGCTGACTTTATCCAGTTGAGTGGAATCTTTAATCAAAAATTGCAGGCCATTGGAATCTGCAATCAGAAGCGTATTACCTGCAATGCGACGAATATCTTCCTCACCCTTGAGGCGAATTCTGGTGGGGCCGCGATCGGTTTCGATATCCCAAATGCTCGGGGTGGCAAAAGTGGATACCTCGGTGATTTTTTCAATCACCGGCATGAACTCGCGGGCAGCTAACCCTTCCTCAAGGAGGGCTAACTCGCCTTCAGGAATGGTAGTGATGCCATCAAACCAACATAACTCTTTGCCCGACTGATCCATGATTGAGATGCCAGCGCCTGGTGCGGTAATCGGGAATGCTCTTACCGGATAGACACCAACATGACGAGTACCGACTGCATCAATCAGCACTAGTCGACCAAGGGCATCACGCTCAAGCTGATGTGGCTTTGGATACTGACTCATACCCCACCCCCAGTTTCTTTAGCAATGACTTGGAGACTTTCTTGTTTGAGCTCACTCTCATCAATACTTTCACCAATAGCGCCACCCTCAACCAACTCAGCAGCATGACGCAACTGAGCTTGGTATAGGGCGTAATAAGCACCCTGCGCATCCATTAACTCATCATGCGAACCAATCTCCACGATCTCACCTTTATCGAGCACGACCAAGCGATCTGCTTTTCTTAAAGTAGAGAGACGATGGGCAATCGCAATCGTAGTGCGGCCCTTCACCAAATTATCTAAAGCGCGCTGAATTTCTTTTTCGGTGGTGGTATCCACAGATGAGGTGGCTTCATCCAAAATTAGAATACTTGGATTAATCAACAGCGCACGTGCAATGGAAATACGTTGACGCTCTCCACCCGAAAGAGATTGGCCGCGCTCACCTACTAAAGAGTCATAACCGAGTGGTAAGCGCAGAATAAATTCATGCGCATGTGCTGCGCGGGCTGCTTCAATAATTTCTTCACGAGTGGCGTCCGGTTTTCCGTAAGCAATATTTTCTGCAATCGTGCCAAAGAATAGAAATGGCTCTTGTAAAACCAAACCAATACGTTTGCGATAGTCGGCAATCCTGATGCTACGGATATCACGCCCGTCCAAGGCAATCGAACCAGCACTGACGTCATAGAAGCGGCAAATCAAGTTCACCAAAGTGCTCTTACCAGAGCCACTATGGCCTACTAAACCAATCATTTCTCCAGGGGCAATATCCAGATCAATCCCTTTAGAAACAGCACGGTTGCCATAGCGGAAACCCACACTTCGTAAGGAGATATGGCCTTTCACTGCACCCAAAGGTGCTGGATTAATTGGCTCAGGAACACTCGAAACATGGTCCAAGATATCAAAAATACGCTTAGCTCCAGCCGCAGCTTTTTGCGTATGCGAAACGATGCGACTCATTGAATCGAGTCGAATGTAAAAACGTCCGATGTAAGCAAGGAATGCAATCAATACACCAACGGTGACCTTTTGATGCGCAACCTGCCAAATACCAAAACCCCACACTACCAAAAGACCAGTTTCTGTTAACAGCGTCACCGTTGGGGAAAACAATCCCCATACGCGGTTGACGCGATCATTGATTTGCAAATTGTGTTTATTGGAATCAACAAAACGTTTGAGCTCACGATCTTCTTGAGCAAACGCTTTGACTACCCGGATCCCTGGAATCGTATCAGCCAAGATATTAGTTACTTCAGACCAAACGCGATCAATCTTCTCAAAACCAAATCGCAGCTTATCGCGCACCACATGAATCATCCATACGATAAATGGCAATGGCGCCAAAGTGACTAAGGCTAGCAAAGGATCAATTGATACCAAAATTGCTGCCGTCATCGTAATCATGATGACATCGGTTGCAAAATCCAAAGCATATAAAGATAAGAATACGCAGATACGATCTGTCTCAGCACCAATACGTGCAATCAAGTCGCCAGTTCTTTTGCCACCAAAATACTCTAAAGATAATTTGAGCAAATGCTCAAAAGTTGTGTTCCGCAGATCTGCGCCGATGCGCTCACTCACCAATGCGAGTAAATAGGTTTTCCACCAACCGAGGCCCCATGCAACAACTGCTGCAGCGAAGAGGGCAAGCAGATATTTAGTTGCTAAATCAAAATCAATCGGATTACCTTTTTCATATGGAATCAACACATGGTCCATCAAGGGCATCGTCAAATAAGGCGGAATCAGTGTGGCACCGGTTGACAGTAAAGTCAGAACAAAACCCAGTAAGAGCTCTTTTTTATACGGGCGCGCAAAGCGCCACAACTTAAATAAAGTCCAAGTCGATGGAGGGGCATCCTCCTCTGGATCGCACGTTGGGCAAGCGTCTGAGTTAGCAGGCTTTGGGCTTAAACACACCGGACAAACCTGCTTATCGTATACAGAAGACTCGGGCTCGTTACCAAGCTGGTCACCCCGGATTAACTGCCTAAAACTGCTCTGCAGGCGCAATACTTGGGGATTAACAGCCAAAGTAAAGTACCAAAGCCGCAGCAGGCTAGCCTCAGACTCCAGCTTGAGATGCCCTACTCCAGCGTAATCGCCATGCAAAAGATGGGCTCCAGGGCTAATCGGCCAGAATTCCGAGCGAATACCGTCACTCCAAAATAGACCTGTAGGAATCAAGCAAAGCAGGCTTCTCTCAAAGCGCATTTCACCATCGAGATCAAGCTCAACCCATGCCAGTATGGAGTTGAGATCTTTTACTGGGGATTGAGAAGCTTCTAAAACACTAGCCCAATGACCTGGCAAAGTGTGGGCGGATGGGGAAATTTCAGGCTTCATTAATCCTAAAAGTATAGTGGAGCTAGGTTTTTTAGATTTAGTAATACTGTCAACCTTAGTGGGTAGAAAGCCGTTAAATTGACAAAGTAGGCTTTTTTAAGCATTTTTGCTAATTTTGTGGATTTTGAATAATTACTAGAACTAGAGAGACAGTCTGAGACATCTCCGCCCTCATTTTCCATGTTGGCGCCGTGATCCCCCACTCCACATATGCCCCAATTACTAGATAAAACCATTGAAATCCTGAGCCATAGACATCTTCGTGGCCCCAATATGTGGAGCTATAACCCAGCGCTTGAGGTATTGATTGATATAGGCGACTTGGAAGATTACCCATCTGACCTCATTCCCGGTTTTTACGATCGCCTTAGTAAGTGCCTTCCCAGTCTGCATGATCATCGCTGCAGCTACGGAGAGCCAGGCGGGTTTTTAAAGCGCGTTGAAGAAGGTACTTGGCCTGGACATATCCTAGAACACCTCACCATTGAGCTGCAAAACTTAGCTGGCATTGCGGGTGGCTTTGGCAGAGCTCGGGACGGTGGCCGTCGAGGCGTATATAAAGTCATTGTGAGCGCTACTGAAGAGGCCGTAACATTGCAGGCCTTTCAGTTTGCACGCGATCTTCTCCTCACCTTAATTAAAGATAATGGAGATGCTATTGCGCAAAGAGAACAGATTATTGAAGACCTTCGCGATTTAAGTGATGACCTCTGTCTTGGTCCCAGTACAGCCTGCATCGTCAACGCTGCAACCGCACGAGAAATTCCTTACATCAGGCTATCAAGCGGTAATTTAGTACAACTTGGATACGGTTCTAAGCAAAGACGTATTTGGACAGCAGAAACTGATCAAACCAGTGCCATCGCAGAAACTATCTCGCGTGATAAAGACCTTACTAAGAGCTTACTTGCTAGTGCTGGCGTCCCTACTCCAGAGGGTAGAACTGTTACTAGTCCGGATGACGCCTGGGAAGCGGCGCAAGATATTGGCCTGCCAGTAGTTGTAAAGCCAATTGATGGCAATCATGGTCGTGGTGTATTTATCAACCTCTATACCCAGCAAGAAATTGAAGCGGCATATGCTGTTGCTATTAACGAAGGTAGTGAAGTTTTAGTAGAGCGACACATCATTGGTGACGAACATCGCTTATTGGTAGTAGGCAATAAAGTAGTTGCAGCCGCCAAAGGTGAAACCGTTTGGATTACGGGGGATGGCAAACATACCGTTCTTGAACTCATTCAGATTCAAATTAATTCTGACCCACGTCGGGGTACCACCGAAGAGTGCCCCCTCAATCCAGTACGTATCGATTCTGCGGTTGAGTTAGAGCTTGCACGCCAGAAACTCACTGGTGACAGCATTCCCAGTGTTGATCAAAAGGTACTCATTCAAAGTAACGGTAACGTAGCATTTGATGTAACTGATCTAGTTCACCCTGAAGTAGCTCATCAAGTTGCTTTGGCTGCACGCGTAGTAGGATTAGAAATTGCTGGTATTGACCTTGTGGCCCAAGATATCAGTAAACCACTTGAGTCACAGAATGCTGCCATCGTCGAGGTCAATGCAGGTCCTGGCTTATTAATGCACCTAAAACCTGCCAGTGGCAAACCTCAACCTGTAGGCGAAGAAATTGCAAATCATTTATTCCCGCCAGGTTACGATTTTAGGATTCCTATTGTTGGCATTAGTGGCAATTCTGGAAGAACCATCGTCGCTGAAATGGTTGCCCATTTTATTAGACTGACTAACGCGCATGTTGGCCTCTCTACCAGTAATGGCCTGTATTTCGGTAGTCGCACCATTAAGCAAACCTCCTCTTCTCATTGGGACAATGCGCGACGCACACTACAAAATAGGGCCATCGAAGTCGCTGTAATTGAAAATGACAATGCCTCTCTTTTGCTAGAAGGTCTCGCATACGACCAATGTCAAGTTGGCATCGTTCTCAACATTGATCCGCTTAAGCTCTTTCCAGAACACTACATCAGCGAAGAAGATCAATTATTTAACGTGGTTCGAACTCAGGTTGATGTCGTGTTGCCGACAGGCACTAGCGTGTTAAATGCAGATGACTCCATGATTGTGAAAATGGCCGAACTCAGCAAGGGTGAAGTGATGTACTTCTCTCAAGACCCAGCCTCCCCTGTAATAACTGCTCACCAAGAAAAAGATGGCCGCTCAATCATTGTGGGCCTATCTTTCATTACCCTCAAACAGGGTAAGCTAGATAAATTAGTTATCCCCATCCCCCCAACTGTGAGAGATGCATCTCTTGATTGGGTCTCCAACTTAAGTCTTGCAGCTGCCATTGGAGCTGCTTGGGCTTTAGATATTCCGTTCAACGTTATCGAAGCTGGTGTTGAAACATTTGTTTCCAGCTCCAATATTCCAGCAGGGGCTTAATTGGAAATCACCCGTATTCGCATATTGCGTGGCCCGAATTTATGGAGCCGCCATACTTCTTTAGAAGCAATTGTTTCTTGTGACGAATCAGAGCGCTCAATCGACTTAATTCCCCAATTTGAAATCAAGATTCGCGAACGCTTTCCCCAGTTAGGTAGTATGCGCCGAGGTGGACACAATGAAGCTCTCTCCCTAGCCCATGCCTTGGAGCATGCTGCATTAGGCCTTCAGTCTCAGGCTGGCTGTCCAGTCACCTTTAGCCGCACAGTACAAACTGTTGATGCGGGCGTCTATCAAGTCGTAGTGGAATACACAGAAGAAGTCGTTGGTCGCATGGCTTTTGACTTTGCATTTGGACTAATCCAGGCAACTCTTAATGATGTACCGTTTGATTTAGCAGCTGCCCTCTCAGAATTAGAGGCTTTGTATGAGGATGTACGCCTAGGCCCGAGCACTGGATCCATTGTTGACGCTGCAGTACAAAGAAATATCCCTTATCGCCGTATGACTGAGGGCAGCATGGTGCAGTTTGGTTGGGGTAGCAAACAAAAACGTATTCAAGCCGCCGAGACCAGCGATACAAGCGCAATTGCAGAAGCCATTGCACAAGACAAAGAGCTCACTAAAAATCTCTTAGCAGCCGCTGGCGTATCAGTTCCAATTGGCGAGGTAGTCACCACTGCTGATGATGCATGGCGCGCGGCACAGAAAATTGGCGGCCCCATAGTGCTTAAACCTAAAGATGGTAATCAAGGTAAAGGTGTTGTTGCGAACATTCAAACAGAGGAAGAGATACGTGCTGGCTTTGTTGTGACGCAAGCCTTTGGTCGAGAAACTATTGTGGAGCGCTATTTACCCGGCGCAGACTACCGTTTATTAGTAGTCGGCAATCGCCTATCTGCTGCGGCACGTCGCGAACCCGCTCAAGTGATTGGCGATGACAAGCATACCGTTGCTGAACTAGTTGAGCTGGAAAATAAAAATCCATTACGTGGTGACGGTCATGCAACAGCATTAACAAAGATTCGGTTTGACGATATTGCTCTTGCGCATTTAGCCAGCAATAATCTGAGCCCCAAATACATTCCCAAAACTGGGGAACGCGTTTTGCTGCGTAACAATGCCAACCTGAGTACTGGTGGCACAGCAACTGATGTTACAGATGATGTCCATCCTGATGTTGCAGCCAGCGCTATCGCTGCTGCGCAAATGATTGGCTTGGACATCGCAGGTGTTGATATTTTGTGCGAAGCAATTTACAAGCCTTTAGAAGCTCAAGGCGGTGGAATTGTTGAGGTCAATGCCGCACCAGGCCTACGTATGCATCTCAAGCCTTCCTATGGCAAGAGCCGTCCTGTAGGCGAAGACATCATTAATACGATGTACCCTCTTGGCGAGGATGGCAGAATTCCAGTTGTTGCAGTGACTGGAACCAACGGTAAAACAACTACCGTACGCCTGATTTCTCATCTACTTAATGAGACTGGCCTACGTGTTGGCATGACAACCACTGATGGCGTGTATATCAACCATCGACTGATTGATTCTGGAGACTGCAGTGGGCCCAAGAGTGCTCGTAACGTCCTCATGCATCCCGACGTAGATGCCGCTGTTTTAGAAACAGCTCGCGGCGGAATGCTGCGTGAAGGCTTGGGTTTTGACCGCTGTGAAGTTGCTGTTGTTACCAATATTGGCGAAGGAGATCATCTCGGTCTTAACTACATCACCAGTGTTGAAGACTTAGCGATTCTGAAACGGGTAGTTGTTCAAAATGTGGCGCCGTCTGGCGCCGCAGTTCTCAATGCTACGGATCCTATAGTAGTGAAGATGGGGGATGTTTGCACTGGTCGAGTGATTTTCTTTGCGCAAAATCAACATCACCCCGTGATTGCGGCACATCGAGCTAAAAACAAAAAAGTGATTTACTTTGATGGGGCCTTTATCGTCTGCTCCAAAGGATCACGCGTTCTCTTTCGCTTCCCGGTTAGCGAAATTCCGTTGACCCAGAATGGCGTTTTAGGCTTCCAAATTGAAAACGCCATGGCTTCTATTGGAGCGGCTTGGGCATTAGGCTTGGATGCTGAAAAGATTGCGCGTGGCCTCCACTCGTTTGAGAGCTCTGCAAATGCTGTGCCAGGTCGCTTTAATCAATTCCAGCATAAAGGTGCCACTGTCATTGCTGACTATGGCCACAATCCAGATGCTATGCGCGCTTTAGCTAGCGCAATTGAGGCCATGAAACCCAAGAAGAGTCACGTTGTTATTAGCGGTGCCGGCGATCGTCGTGATGAAGATATTCGCGATCTAACTCGTATTCTTGGCAATAGCTTTGACAATGTCATTCTGTATCAAGATCAGTGTCAGCGTGGCCGCGAAGATGGTGAAGTGCTCAAGCTTCTTCAAGAAGGTTTAGTAGGCACCAAGAAAGCCAAGCAAGTTAAAGAGATTACTGGTGAATTTCTTGCTATTGATACGGCTCTGAATGATTTGTCTGCCGGCGATATCTGCTTGATACTCATTGACCAAGTCGAAGAATCGCTAGCCTACCTTAAAGAGCAGGTTCGGCCATAATCGTTTAATTCATTTTTTAGGCAACGGCCTGAAGTAAAAACGCCAATCAGTGAGTTGGCGTTTTTGTTTGATCTTACTAGCTCAGGAAGAGGCAAACACCTACACCTGCGAATGGTAATGCTGTAAGCGCTCAATCTCTTCTTTAGACCCCAGCATGACAGAGACACGCTCATGTAATTCTGTAGGAATCATGTCCATAATTAATTGGTCACCATTAGTTGATGCGCCACCAGCCTGCTCTACTAAAAAGCTCATGGGATTAGCTTCATACATCAGGCGTAACTTGCCTGGCTTATGGGGTTCACGTTGGTCCCATGGATACATAAAGATACCGCCACGCGATAAGACGCGGTGAACATCGGCAACCATGGACGCAATCCAGCGCATGTTGAAATCTTTATCACGTTCGCCACTGACACCTGCTAAGCACTCATCTACATAGCGGCGCACAGGCTCGGCCCAGTGACGCATATTCGACATATTGATGGCAAACTCTTCCGTTGAGTGCGCAATCTCAACTGCATGCTTAATTAAGATGAATTCACCAGTCACCTTATTGAGCGTAAACATCACTACGCCATCGCCCAGCGTTAATGCCATGGTAGTTTGCGGACCATAGACAACATAACCTGCGGCCACTTGATGACGGCCTGATAATAAGAAATCTGAAGTTTGTAATGAGGCTGCAGGATCCTGCTTCTTGAGTACAGAGAAAATCGTACCGATAGATACATTCACATCGATATTTGACGAACCATCCAATGGATCAAACAATAGCAAGTAGTCGCCAGTGCCCTGAACTGGGAGTGGTAATTCCATTTCTTCGGAAGCCAGACCGGCCAGGGATTTACATCCCTGTACACCATCAATTAGTAAGTCATTGGCAATCACATCCAGTTTTTGCTGAACTTCACCCTGGACATTACCAGTGCCAGCAGAGCCTAGTAAACCAATTAAAGCGCCTTGTGCGACCTCATGACTCAGGGTTGAACAAGTATGTGCAACTGCTAATAACAGTTCTTGTAAGCCAGCGGGTATGCCAGCACCCTTCACCTTAGCGGATATCAGGTATTGCTTGAAATTAGTATTAAAGGTGCTTGAAGCGCTCAAAAGAAATTTCTCCGAAATGGGGTTGGTTCTGCGATGGCTCTATTTTGCCCTGTTCTGAATCGATTAATTACCCAAAGCCTTTGAAACCACCTCTTTCACATCTGGAGAGAGGGTTTCGCAAGCCGCAACCTGCTTTAGGGCTGCCAGCATATGGTCTTGATAAGGCTTGGCAAATTGACGCCAGCGATCTAATCCCCTAGCTAAACGAGCGGCAACCTGAGGATTGATGAGGTTTAAGGCCAAAACGGATTCAGCCCAAAATGCATAACCACTGCCATCTGCCTGATGAAAGCTAGCGGGATTATTCATACAAAAAGCATGAATGACGCTGCGAACTCGGTTGGGGTTATTCATCTTGAAGGCTTCGTGCTCACGCAAGCGCTTGACTTCATTCAATGTCGATTCAGCATTTTCGACTGGGGGTCTGCTTGATTGCAATGCAAACCATTTATCAATGACTAAAGCATCGTCAGCAAACCGGGAATAAAAATCCTCCAAACAAGCAGTCGCTGATTTTGATCCATGAATGGCTAAGCCAGCTAAAGCAGCATATCGATCAGTCATGTTGTCAGCATTCTGATACTGATTGACTGCCATTGGCGCCCAGATCAAAGGGTCCGCTTCAAGCAACATACTTAACGCCAGATTCTTTAAGCCGCGCTTACCAGCGCTTGCTGCATCTGGATTAAATGGTCCTGGCGTTTGCATCTGCTGATAGAGCGCTGCCCACTCGATGCGTAACTCACTAGCTAGAGCATGACGGAAAGCACGACGCGCATGATAAATTTGTTGTGGATCAACGCTCGCACACTGCTCATATAGATAAGTCTCGGCAGGAAGGGTCAGCGCCAGCTCTTTGAACGCGGGATCTAAGTTCGAATCAGTCAACAAAGTGCGATAAGCCTCAATCAGCGCTTTATCAGGCAAACGATTACCCAGAATCATTTGCATTGCCAGTTTCTGACCAGCCTCCCAACGATTGAAGGCGTCATCATCACTCGAGAACATGGTGAGTAGGTCGGCCTCACTTTGATCAAAATCTAAATTAATCGGGGCTGAGAAATTGCGATTAATCGATAACACTGGACGGCTCATCACCTGATCAAAAGTCCAGGCTTGCTGACCTTGTGTTAACTCCAACAAAGTTTCAAGCTGGTCATTTTCAGATGTTAGTAAACGCATCTTCAGTGGAATATGAAAAAGCTTACTATCTTTGTGCGCTGTATTTGCTGAGGGGCTTTGCGTCAAAGTCACTTGATATTGCTTTTTATCCGCATCATAGAGTTCCTCCACCTTGACCTGAGGAGTACCGGCCTGGCTGTACCAGTTTTTAAACTGGGAAAGATCGCGGCCATTGGCATCAGCCATGGCAGCCAAGAAATCATCGCAGGTAACTGCTTGACCATCATGACGCTGGAAGTACAAATCCATGCCTTTACGGAAACCCTCAACACCCAATAGAGTTTGATACATCCGCACTACTTCTGCACCCTTTTCATATACAGTGACGGTGTAGAAATTATTGATCTCTTGGTATTCGTCTGGACGAATTGGATGTGCCATTGGCCCCGCATCTTCTGGAAACTGTAGTTGACGCAATAAGCGCACATCTTCAATGCGCTTTACCGCTCTACCAGACTCAGTCCCCATCTGATCTGCAGAGAACTCTTGATCTCGAAATACAGTTAAACCTTCTTTTAATGAAAGCTGAAACCAATCCCTACAGGTAACTCGATTGCCGGTCCAGTTATGAAAGTACTCATGAGCTACGACGCTTTCTATGTTGGCAAAGTCGGCATCGGTTGCAGTCTCTGCTTGAGCGAGGACATACTTAGTATTAAATATATTCAGGCCCTTATTTTCCATCGCACCCATATTGAAATCACCAACTGCCACAATCATGAAGCGCTCCAGATCTAACTCCAGGCCATAGCGTTTCTCATCCCAACGAATTGAGGCAATTAAAGAATCCATTGCGTGACGGGTCTTTTTCAAGTCATGTGGTTCAACCCAAATCTGTAATAACTTTTTTGCACCGCTGCCTGTAGTGATGGTTTCTTCTATGCATTCCAGTTTTCCGGCAACCAAGGCAAACAAATAAGATGGTTTTGGAAACGGATCTTCCCAAACAGCGCTGTGCCAACCATTCGGTAATTTTTCAGCACTAATGAGGTTGCCGTTCGATAACAACACTGGGCATTCTGACTCACGAGCACGAAGAGTCACGCGATAACGCGCCATCACATCAGGTCTATCGAGGAAGTATGTAATCTTTCTGAACCCCTCAGCTTCGCACTGGGTAAAGAAATTCCCGTTGGAAACATATAAGCCCATGAGCGAGGTATTTTTCTCAGGTACACATACGCAGATAATCTCAACAATGAAAGCTTGCTTACCCTCATTCGGCAAAGCATGGATAGTCAGTGTTTCTGGATTCAGTTCAAACTGGCGATGGGCTTCACCATTAATGCGCAAACTCACGAATTCAAGTTCATAGCCCTGCAGAACTAAAGGTGTACCAGCCTCATGACTAGCGCCAGGCAGAACTTCTAATCGGCTCTTCACTATCGTCCTAGCAGGATCTAAAGCAATGTCTAGATCAACTTGTGAAAAGGTGTAATTGGAAGCGCGGTATTCGAGCCTGCGAAAGCTCTGTGGCAGATCAGTTTTCATAAGGTAATTTTAAGCCCCATGGAAAAATTCGACCTAACCCCAAATAAGAGTAGCAATACCAATGGCGATGAAGGTGACAGCGGCAACCGCATGTACCCACTGAATGGGCATACGATTCGTGAATTTTTGCCCAATCCAAACTGCTGGGGCATTCGCCAGCATCATCCCCAAAGTAGTGCCAACCGTCACAGAAAAGACATCGGAATATTTTGCACCCAAGGCGATCGTAGCGATTTGGGTCTTATCTCCCATCTCAGCTAAGAAAAAGAGTCCGACCGTCAGCATAAATACCTGAAAAGCTCTATCGGCTACTTTTGATCCAGCTGCATCATCAATATGATCAGGCACCAAGAGCCAGAGACCTATTCCCAAAAAGCTTAAGCCCAAAATCCACTTGAGCAGATCTGGACTCATAAAAGTAGTGAGCCAATGCCCCAGTAAAGCCGCACACGCATGATTAGCAATTGTTGCGATGAATATCCCACCAATAATGGCGAGCGCCTGCTTTGGATAACGCGCAGCCAACATCAAAGAGAGTAATTGGGTTTTATCACCCATCTCCGCAAGAGCGACGACGCCGGTAGAAATTACTAATGCAGATAGGTCCATTCTTAGGATAATAGAGGAAAGCTTGGGAGCCTAGACCCCCAAGACACTCCACCATAGGACTGCAATCAAACCATTAGGCAGCCAATAATTCTTCCGCCAATACAAAATCTACTCTTTGCGCTTTAGCAACTGGCTCGGATGTGAGCTGACCTCGGTGCACACTTAAACCATTGCGAAGATGATGATCATGCGAGAACGCCTTCACCATACCCCGATTTGCCAAGGCTTCAATGAAAGGGTAAGTTGCATTCGTCAAAGCAAAGGTAGAAGTTCTTGCGACTGCACCGGGCATATTCGCCACACAGTAGTGCAGCACGCCATCCACGATAAAAGTGGGATCAGTATGCGTAGTGGGTTTGGATGTCTCAAAACAACCACCTTGGTCAATCGCTACGTCTACTACTACTGCACCCGCCTTCATTTTGCGTACCATCTCGCGTGTTACCAGTTTTGGGGCTGCAGCACCAGGTAACAACACGGCACCAATGACCACATCTGCTTCACAAACCTCGAGCTCGACCAAAAGTGGATCAGCATAAAAGGTTCTCACACGATTGCCATAAAGTATGTCAATCTGTCTTAAGCAATCAATATTGCGATCAAAAATATAAACATCTGCACCCATCCCAACTGCCATCTGCAAAGCATTGCGCCCCACAACTCCCGCACCCAATATCACCACTTTTGCAGGTGCTACTCCAGGTACACCCGCCATCAAGATACCTAAACCTCCATTTGTTTTTTCTAGATGCGTAGCGGCTGCTTGTATAGACATTCTGCCCGCAACTTCACTCATCGGGGCTAGAAGTGGTAATGCACCATTAAACGAGGTCACGGTTTCATAAGCAATACAACTTGCGCCTGATGCGAGCAATGCTTTAGTCTGCTGCGGGTCTGGTGCTAGGTGTAAATAGGTAAAGAGAATTTGATCCTCACGCAACATCGCACATTCCTGGGGTTGAGGCTCCTTTACCTTAACTACCATCTCTGCCTTTGCAAAAACTTCAGCAGCGCTATTGATTAATGTAGCACCAGCCAGACGATAGGATTCATCGCTCAAGCCAATTTGCTCACCTGCCCCACGTTGCACTAAGACAGAATGGCCTTGCTTACATAAACCCCTCACATTACCTGGGGTCAAGCCAACACGAAATTCATTATTTTTTACTTCTTGAGGTACGCCAACAATCATTTATGTCTCCTTATTTGAATTCACGACTCAGTTTTGTTTTGCGATGCAAGCCAACGATGTAGAACATGGCGAGATACACACCTAATAAGCACGGACCTAAGACTAAGGCAATCCGTGCATCCTCATGAAAGCCCATCAGCACCACTACTAGGGCAATAAATGCCAATGCGAACCACGAGGAATAGGGCCACCAAGGCGTGCGATATGCCAACTCAGCAACCTGGACTTTTGTCAGTGAGCGACGAAACTGAATTTGCGTGATCAAAATAGCAATCCAAACCATCAAACCGATAAAGGTCACTGCGGCCATGATGTATTGAAATGCTTTATCAGGAACAAAGTAGTTCAGCACTACGCCAGTCATACAAACCGCTACGGTAGCCATCACTGCACGATGTGGAACACCATACTTTGATAACTTCGCAAATGGCGAAGGTGCGTACCCATTGACTGAGAGTGCATAGAGGAGTCGACCACCACTAAAGATGCCGGCATTACAAGATGACAAGGCAGCAGTAATGACTACGAAGTTAATGATTCCAGCCGCTTCGCGTAAACCAATTCGCTCAAACATCACCACAAATGGACTGCCTTGTTGTCCAATCTCATTCCAGGGGAAGATCGCTAAGATGACAAAAATCGCACCCATATAGAAAATGAGGATGCGCCACGCTAATGAGTCGATCGCCATCGGAATAGTTTTGCGTGGATTCTCTGCTTCACCAGCAGATAAACCAATCATCTCAATGCCAACATAGGCAAATAGAACCATCTGCAAAGAGAGTAGCATCCCACTAATGCCATTAGGGAAGAAGCCACCGTGCTGCCATAAGTTAGCAAGGCCAATGGGATTCCAGTCATTAGTAAAGCCAAAGAAAATGACTGAGCCACCCAAGGCAATCATGGCAACAATAGCAACCACTTTGATGAGAGCAAACCAAAATTCAAACTCACCGAATACTTTGACAGCAATGAGGTTAATTAGACCCATCATCAAAATGGAAGATAAAGCCCAGATCCACTGCGGCGTATCAGGAAACCAAATCCCCATATAAATGCCAACCGCGGTAACTTCGGCTATTCCAACGACGATCCAGTAGGTCCAGTAACCCCATCCAACCATGTAGCCAGCAAGAGGTCCTACATAAGTATTGGCATAAGCCGCAAATGATCCTGCGACTGGTTCATGCACTGCCATCTCACCCAAAGTGCGAAGCACGATGAAGGCTACGATACCAGCCAGTAGGTATCCCAACAAAATTGAAGGTCCTGCGATTTGAATCGCACTTGCCGAGCCTAGAAATAATCCAACGCCAATAGTGGACCCCAAAGCCATGAGGCGAATATGCCGCACTTTGAGGTGGCGCTGTAAACCAGTTTGTTCAGTCTGCAAAAGAGACCTCCTTTCGATTTGTCGTTGGTAAATCACCAACGAGGCAAAGTCTAGGGAGGACTGCGCATCTGCACTAGGGGATATAAATGCGCAAAGTATTTAAACAAATAAATTTGATGCGTAATAAATGAGCGTTCTATATTAGAGCAGGCTTAATAGGCTATTAATAAATCTGGGATGACATCAGAATCAGTAATTTCCTACAGGGATTCCCCTTAAGGATTCATAGATGAATTTGAAAGAATGGCTTACTGGGCAGCAATAAGATTCAAAATTTCAGCGGCAGCGGCTAAACCACAAGCTGCCGTGACCATTACGGTAGAGCCATAACCAGAGCAGGCAAGACCACCACTAGCAGCTCCCGCGCGTGGCTCATGAGAATAAATTGCGCGAATACCTATTTTTCTTTTCAAATTTCTAGAAAAGCCATGATCTTGTCTAAGGCCTTGACGCACCTTTGCTAACAAGGCATCTTGCTCAGTTCGCGAAAGATCATCGCAGCGCACAGAAGTAGGATCTGACTTTCCACCGGCTGCACCGCACATCACTAGAGCACGCTCATTTTTGTTTGCCCACACAGCCAAAGCAATCTTGGTTTGCACTGAATCAGTCGCGTCTAAAACAATTGCATTTTCTGGAATCAAGATATCCAGATTTTCTGGCTCCAAAAACGCATCATGGGTAGTCAGCATGATTTCAGGATTAATTTGGCGAATGCGATCAGTCATAGCCTGTACTTTTGCCTTGCCAAACTCACCCTCCAAGGCATGAAGTTGACGATTGGTATTACTTTCGGCAATGTGATCAAAATCGATCAAGACGAGATGTCCGATGGCAGTGCGAGCTAATGCCTCAGCAGCCCATGACCCCACTCCACCTAATCCTGCCACTACCACTGTTGCATGACGAAAACGCTCACGCAGCTCTGGGCCATATAGACGAGCTACACCCCCAAAACGACGATCTCCCAAACTGTCTTCTACCTTGTCTTCTACCATAGACTCTCTTTATACTGAAAAAATGGACTCCATTGCTCAACTCCGCAAAAACTACACCTTCGGTCAGCTTTCAGAGACTGAGGTTTCACCAAATCCACTGAATTTATTTCAAGTTTGGTTTGATCAGGCCGTGAAAGCGGAGTGCCCCGAACCCAACTCCATGACTTTGGCAACTGCAGATTCTGCGGGTAATCCATCAGCCCGTATTGTCTTACTAAAAGGTGCGGATAGCGCTGGTTTCACCTTCTTTACCAATTACGAAAGCCAAAAGGGTAAAGAACTAGCTGCTCGCCCACACGCTGCCTTGTTATTTCATTGGCACGAGCTAGAGCGTCAGGTTCGTATCAAAGGGGTGGTTGAGCGCGTTAGTCCTGCCGAGAGCGATGAATACTTTCACTCCCGACCAGCAGCATCTCGAATTGGCGCCTGGGCTTCACCACAAAGCTCCGAGATTCCCAATCGCGAATTTCTTGAGGAAGCTGAAAAGCGTTTTGCAGCAGACTTTGGAGATAAGCCACCACGCCCAGAGCACTGGGGTGGATACCGCCTACAACCTACTGAGATTGAGTTCTGGCAAGGCCGTCCTTCACGCTTACATGATCGTATTCACTATCAACTTGATGGTGCTCAATGGCGCATTACTCGCTTAGCGCCGTGAAAGATTGAACTACGCTTGACCTAGTTACTCTAGCGAAACTCTGGCGCAATTAGAGATTGAAACTTTGCCCTGAATTTTGCTAACTTAGGAGCAACGACTGCCATACAGTAGCCCTGCCCCGGATGCTGACGAAAATAATTCTGGTGATATTCCTCGGCTGGATAAATAACAGGCGCCATATCAATTTGAGTCACTATTGGATTGGAGTAAATCTTCGCATCCTCTAACTCTTTGACTATTTCATGAGCAGTTGCAGTTTGACTATCGCCGTGAGTAAAAATCACCGAACGGTATTGGATTCCACGGTCATTGCCTTGATAATTTAAGGTAGTTGGATCATGAATCACAAAGAAGATTTCCAATAAATCACGATAGGACACTATCGCCGGATCAAAGTAAATGTCGACGATTTCAGCATGCCCTGTTTGTCCAGAGCAAATAGAGTCATAGTCCGGATTTGGCATTACCCCTCCCGCATACCCGGAGACCACAGCACTTACGCCGGAAATTTGCTGATAAACCGCCTCCAGACACCAGAAACAGCCACCGCCTAAAGTAGCGCGCTCGAGAGTTTGGTGATTTTTGAGAATAGTTTCGTTCATGGCTTTATCCTAATGCCTTATTCAATCGTTTGCTTGCTCTACATAAAACCCCATGCCGATAAACCGCTTCACAATTCAATTAGACGAAATCAAGGCAGCTTATGCCTCAGAACCGAACCCCTCCCTACAGGTTCGCCTTGAGCGGATTGGGCGTATTGAGCGAATGATTGCCGCCAATGAAGAAAAAATCTGCAAAGTTTTGGCTGCAGATTTTGGTACTCGCCACCCCACTGAGAGTCGACTTCTTGAGTTTCAAATGATTTATCAGGCTTGCAAACATGTTCGTCAGAATCTAAAAGAGTGGATGAGGCCGCAACTAGTGCCAACGCCTGGATTTTTGGGTTCATCTCACGCTTGGACACAAATGCAATCTATGGGTGTCGTGGGCATCATGAGTCCCTGGAATTACCCAGTACAACTAGCACTTTTGCCAGCGATCGCTGCTTTTGCAGCAGGTAATCGCGTTTGGCTAAAGCCGTCAGAAAGAAGTTCTCGCACCTCTGGATTCTTGGCAACCTTGATTCAAGAATATTTTCACCCAATTGAATTTTGCGTAAGCGTTGGCGGTACCGAGGTTGCAGAATCTTTTGCAGCACTCCCTTTTGATCATCTATTTTTTACGGGCTCCGGAGATATTGGAAAAAAGGTTATGCGTGCGGCAGCAGATCACCTAACCCCAATTACTTTAGAGCTGGGCGGCAAGTCTCCAGTAATTGTTGACCCCTCAGCCAAGCTCAAAGAGGCAGCTGCTAGCATCATTTATGGAAAGTTAGTGAATGGCGGACAAACTTGCATTGCGCCGGATTACGCCGTCATTCGCGAAAGTGATTGCAATGCATTTATTCAAGAGCTGCAGAATGCAGCGCAAAATCAGTTTTTTAACCCAGAAGAATTCACTGGCCCGATTGATGAGCAGCAGCTTGCACGCTGGCAAAAACTCGTTCAAGATGCAATAGATCATGGTGCACAAGCAATTCCACTGATTTCCCCAAGGAACAATACTGGACTGCCATTTACTCCAGTAGCACTCTTAAATGTTTCTGAGGGTGCGCTGATCATGCAAGAAGAAGTATTCGGCCCCATTCTGCCAATCGTGACAATCAACGATATCGATTCAATCATCCGCTATATTAATGAGCGCCCAATGCCATTAGCCATGTACTGGTTTGGTAGAAATAAAGAAGCGATGAAGCGCGTATTAAATGAAACTCGCTCTGGTGGCGTCACAATCAATGACACCCTTTTGCATGCTGCTGTAGAAGATTTACCCTTTGGGGGCATCGGCACAAGTGGTATGGGCGCATACCATGGCAAAGCAGGTTTTGAGGCATTTAGTCATCGCAAATCTGTTTTAGAGGTGCGCGGTTTCTTTGGCCTTCCTTTTTTATGTGGCACTCAGTTGGCAAGACCACCCTACGGTAAAGGTGTTGAGCGCCTATTGCGTTGGCTCAAATAATCGCTCATCAAAATTTGTTAATAGAGTAGTAGCTTTCCAGCAAAGCCAATTAGCAGAGCTCCAACTAGAAACCAAAGAGCTGCGGCGTAATGAGGGTGACGATTAAAGAAGCTGAGAAAAAATTGCCCAGCACAGATGAGGCTGATCAAGTAGGTCATGCTCACTATTTGCAATACCAGAGCTAGGTATAAAAAGGTATGCACTGGATGCGCATACTCCGGTTGAATAAACTGCGCAAAGAATGAGACAAAGAAAAAGATTGCCTTCGGATTAGTTAAAGATAAAGTCAGTGCAGCTATTGCTGGATGTAGGGTACTTAAGTAATGAGACTGACTATCTCTTGATACCAGTGCTTTAGTGCCGTGCCAACGCGCCAGGCCACTCCGAATAAAACCGTACCCCATCCACGCTAAATAAGCGGCGCCAAGCAAACGCAAGATATTGAATGTGGATGGCGATGAGTTAAGTAAAGTTGCAGCACCTAAGGCGATGCCGATCATCAAGATAGCATCGCCAATAAAAATACCTACGGATGCCCACGCACCAGCGCGCCATCCCTTAACCGCAGCAATCGCCAACACATACAGGGAATTTGGGCCGGGAAATAGGATCGTAAAAATGACACCCACAAGGTATGCAGGGAAATCAATAATGCCCACGCTTGAGGGCGTAATAAACCAATTCATCACCTAATCATAATTAAATTCGGGAAAACCCTTGTAATCACCCTCTTAAAATGTCATAATAAGAGGCTTTTTAAAGCAATTTGATTCATCGCCCCCCAGCTATATTTCAGCGTACCGTTTAGAAGTCATAGACACCGAATTTACAAAACGCGCTGCCGCCTGTCTGATGGTCGATGCCTTTGACCATCACACTCAATAAAAAAACAGAGAGTGTATACACGGAGACATCCCACTAACGGGATGTGTAATAGCATGACTTTTTCTAAAGAAACCATTCCTACTGGAACAGAATTCCAGAATTTCGCCCTAGCGGCGCCACTCCTTAAAAACGTTGCTGAATTGGGTTATACCCAAGCCACTGAAGTGCAAGCTCAGGTTATTCCTGCTGCTCTCGCTGGTGGTGATTTATTGGTCAGTAGCCAAACTGGTAGCGGTAAAACCGCAGCCTTCTTATTGCCTTTGATTAATCAACTCATTGAGGACAATCCAAATGGTTCACCTGTACCAGGTCGCGCACAGCCTAAAGTACTCGTGCTCTGCCCTACTCGTGAATTAGCTCAACAAGTTGCCGCTGATGCAGTGAACTTAGTTCGCGGCATGAAAGGCATTCGTATTGCAACCGTCATGGGTGGCATGCCTTACGGCAAGCAAATCCAAGCACTGAAAGGCGCATTGTTAGTTGTTGCAACTCCTGGTCGCTTACTTGATCTGACCGACAGCAAAGCAATTCGCCTAGATGATGTAAAGCAACTTGTAATTGACGAAGCCGATCGCATGCTCGACATGGGATTTGCTGATGATCTCGAGGCAATTGATAAGCGTTGCGCTAGTCGCACCCAAACTTTGATGTTCTCTGCAACTTTTGCGCCAAAGATTATGTCTTTAGCTAATGAGTTAACTACTAATGCTAAGCGTATTGAACTGGCTCATGCTGGTGAGAAGCACGCGAACATTGAACAAAAGCTACACTGGGCTGACAGCATGTCACACAAGCATAAATTGCTCGAGCACATTTTGGCTGATGCCTCTTTAGATCAAGCGGTTGTGTTTGCAAGCACTCAAATTGAAAGTGAAAAAATTGCTGACACCTTGCGTGCTAATGGCTACGAAGCTAGCGCCTTACATGGTGCCATGCCTCAGGCAGTACGTATGCGTCGTCTTGAGTCACTCCGCAAAGGTCATACCAAGATCTTGGTTGCAACTGACGTAGCAGCTCGCGGTATTGATGTACCACGTATTAGCCACGTGATTAACTTTGGCCTGCCAATGAAACCAGAAGACTACACGCACCGTATCGGTCGTACAGGTCGCGCTGGTCGTAATGGTGTTGCTATCACTTTGGTTGAACATCGTGATCGCGCCAAAATTCGTAATATCGAACGCTTTACACAGCAAGATATCGTTGCTTCAGTGATCGCTGGCCTCGAGCCACAAGCTAAGCCTAGCTTTGGTGGTGGTGGCGGTCGTCCAGGCGGCGGTCGCTCTGGTGGTGGCTTTGGTGGCGGTAATCGCTCTGGTGGCGGTGGTGGTCGTTATGGTTCTGGTGCTCGCTCAGAGTCTCGTTCTGGTGGCGGAGGCGGTGGTAATCGCTCAGGCAATCATTTCGAATCTCGCTCTAGTGATTCCCGTCCTGCTGGTGACTCCCGTCCATCTGGTGACTCACGTCCTGCTGGTGGTAATCGTTTTGCTGATTCACGCCCTACGCGTTCTGGCGACTCACGCCCAGCCGGTGGTAATCGCTCTGGTGACTCACGTCCGTCTGCTGGTCCACGTTTTGCTAAACCCAAAACTGGCGGTCAACGCAGAAGCTTTAGCGGTAACTAAAAATGATTCACCGTCGTCGCCTCCGTTCTTCATGGAATCGAGTCGATTCCGGTGAATTGCATCAAGCGCCACGTCAGTGGCAGTCTTGGCTTAGCGATACCGGCTCTTTAACCCAAAAAATTGAACGTGCAATCGGACAAAAACTAGAGGTAGTAGTTTTGCGTGATTGCCGTCAAAACCTCAATAGCGACGAGAGTCGCTATTTTCATTTCAATATCAAACGCTGTCGCATTCGAGAGGTACTGCTTTGCGCAAACGGCATGCCACTAGTGATGGCCAACAGTATTATTCCTGGTAGAAGCTCGAGCGGTAGTAACCATGAAGTTCTGCGCTTAGGAAAGAAACCATTAGGTGCGGTGCTTTTTGCTAAAACACGGATGCGCTCCAAAAAGAAGCCTCTCAGAGAAATTGCTCGCCTTGATAAACGAAACATCCTATGGAAAAAATGTTTTCAGCAATATCAAAAGTTGCCAGCGGTCAGCTGGGCAAGAAGGACCTTGTATCAACTAAAAGGGCGTCCACTCTTAGTGAGTGAAGTTTTTCTGCCAGCCCTTCTTAACTATCCCAATAATTAGTTAGCTAGCCAGACCTGCGATGCGGCAATTAAAGCCTCATCCCCAGGCTCACAAGTAGTCACTTCACCAAAGCCGATTTGTTCAGCCGCAGCGGCAATATTATGGTGTGAGCAAACAGCTGTAGCGAGAGCAAGCGGCAGTTTAGCTTGACCTAAATACCTGACTGCCTCCGATGAAGTCAGAATCCAAAACGAATTAGCAAACTCCATCTTATGAATTTCATTCCAGGCCGAACTATTAAGATCTAAAGGAACGCGGGCATAGACTGAGAATGCTTCAACTTGCGCGCCAGCATTTTTTAGAGTGTCGGCAAGCCAATCGCGCCCGCCCTCACCTTTAAAGATAATCACTTTTTTAGTGGGCCAATTCCAGTGTAGATTCTGCAATTCGGTCCATAAGCCCTCAGAATCCCACTGCATATTATTCTGAGGAAGAATGACTTTTGCGGGATTAGCCTCAAGACCAATGCCATGATTTTTGAGAGCTGCCATGCTGCTACCACCCATCACCCCAATTGGTACAGGCTTGTTAGATAACGCTTTCCAGGGGCGCTCCAATAAACGCATCGTGCATTCAATGGCATTCGGACTAACAAAAATGGCTAGGTCTGCAGTCTTTAGAGCTGTACCAATCTGTCCCACCAAAAGATCATCGTCCTTTGGGGCAATAGTCAGTAAGGGTAAAGAAATGATCTTGGGGGCAGATTCGGGAGTAAAGCCGCTATTGCGTAAACTCAGCTGAAGCGCCTCTGACAACTGACGCGCCTGCCCACTGGGGCGGGTGATAACAATGGTCTTATTGCTCATCCGCAACTTGTCTAATAGGTCTTGCTTATCAACTTTTACTTAGGCAGGCCATTAGGCAATAAACGCTCAGCACCTTGAGCAATGAGGTCTTGTGCAACCAAGAGACCCAAAGCCTCTGCATCTTCCAAGCTCTTGACGGCACCTTGGGCGCTAGCCAAGCAACTTGCAGTGCCATCGACACTAGCTACAAATGAGCGGATATTCATATGATCTTTGTCCCAAGTGGCATATGCAGCCAAAGGTACTTCACAAGATCCACCTAATTGACGCGACACCATGCGTTCAGCAGTCACCGCAAAGAGTGTTGGCAAATCGTTCAAAGGGGCAAGCCACTCTCTAATTCTGGGATGCTGAGCCAAGGTTTCGATACCAAGAGCGCCTTGTCCCGCAGCCGGCGTGTAAGGATCAATCGGCAGTAGAGCCCGAATGCGGCTTCCTAAACCTAATCGCTTGAGACCTGCTGCCGCCAAAATGATTGCCTGATACTCGCCACGATCGAGCTTACCCATACGGGTATCTAAATTTCCCCTCAAGGGCTGAATCACCAAATGCGGAAATCTGGATCTCAGAACAGATTCTCGTCGCAAACTTGAAGTGCCCACTACCGCACCCTTTGGCAAATCTTCCAAACTAGCATAGTCATTAGAAACAAATGCATCATGGGCATCTTCCCGCACCATGACACAGGACAGATCAAAGCCCTCTGGCATGACCATGGGAACGTCTTTCAAAGAATGCACCGCCAAATCTGCCCGACCATCTTCTAGGGCAGTCTCGAGTTCTTTTACAAATAAGCCCTTGCCACCTACCTTAGAAAGGGCTTTATCCAGTATTTGATCTCCTCGGGTAGTCATACCCAGGATCTGTACATCGCATGCCGGATAGAGCTTTTTAAGGCAATCTCGGACGTGTTCAGCCTGCCACATAGCGAGACGACTCTCACGGGTGGCAATTACAAGGCGCTCAGGAGTACCAGAGTTGGAGGCTATAGGGCTAAAAATAGGTGTTTGGGACATAGCATTTAAAATAATTAAAGATTTACATCAATATACTGCGTTTATGAGCTCATCCAAAAATTCCCTCTCCAACAAAGCCCAAGCTTGGTCGGCTCGGTTTAACGAACCTGTTGACGAACTAGTTCAACGTTATACCGCCTCTATTGGCTTTGATCAACGATTTGCCTTGGTCGATATCGCAGGATCTTTAGCCCACGCTGAAATGCTAGCTACTCAAAAGATTATCGGCGCTCAGGACTTAGCGGATATTCAAAAGGGTATGGCCCAGATCAAAGCCGAAATCGAAGCCGGGGAATTTAAGTGGCAACTAGCGCTGGAAGATGTGCATCTGAATATCGAGGCTCGCCTGACTGAGTTAGTTGGCGATGCTGGAAAGCGTCTTCATACTGGTCGCTCGCGTAATGACCAGGTGGCTACTGATTTACGCTTATGGTTGCGTGGCAGTGTTGATGAAATCGCAGCCACCCTCAAAACCCTACGTAGTGCTTTGCTGAACCTCGCTGAGACTCATGCTGCGACGATCATGCCTGGCCACACTCATCTACAAGTGGCCCAACCAATTACTTTTGGTCATCACTTAATGGCCTATTACGAAATGTTTAGTCGCGATGCGAGCCGTTTGGCTGATCTGCGTGCTCGCTTTAATCGTTTACCACTTGGTGCAGCCGCTTTAGCCGGAACAACTTACCCCATCGATCGCGAGCAGGTTGCCAAGATTTTAGGTTTTGACGGTATCTGCAACAACTCTCTTGATGCGGTATCTGATCGTGACTTTGCAATTGAGTTTTGCGCCTTTGCATCTATCCTGATGATGCACGTTTCCCGCTTGTCTGAAGAGTTGGTACTGTGGCTGAGCCCACGCTTTGGCTTTATTGATTTGCCAGATCGATTCTGTACCGGTAGCTCGATCATGCCGCAGAAAAAGAATCCAGATGTACCGGAATTAGCACGCGGCAAAACTGGTCGCGTCTACGGTGATTTGATCTCTTTATTAACTTTAATGAAGAGTCAGCCATTAGCCTATAACAAGGATAACCAAGAAGACAAAGAGCCCTTGTTTGATGCGGTAGATACCGTACAAGATACCTTGCGCATCTTTGCTGATATGGTCCCCCATATTCAGGTTAAGGCCGATGTGATGAAAGCCGCCGCTGAAGAAGGCTTCGCAACTGCTACTGACTTAGCTGATTACTTAGTTAAAAAAGGCTTAGCTTTCCGTGATGCTCACGAAGCAGTAGCTCATGCAGTGAAAGCCTGTGTAGGCCGCAACTGCATGCTCACCGACTTATCACTCTCTGAATTGCGTTTTGCTTGTGGCTTAGATAACCGTCCTGAGCTCATGGGTGATGATGTGTTTGCCTTACTGACTGTGGATGGCTCCGTGAATTCTCGTCAACATGCTGGCGGTACCGCTCCAGCCCAAGTGCTTGCTGCAATTAAACGGGGTCGCGCAGATCTCTAATCCGCATGGGCTTTTGGGGAACGCTCTCAACAGGGATTGACCGCTTAAATCAATTTCTGGGCAAGGTAGCCGGCATCATGATCTTGCTATCTTGCGTAGTATCAGCCGCTAATGCCCTGGTTCGCTACAGTCTAGATATCAGTAATAACTGGCCACTAGAATTACAGTGGTATTTATTTGCTGCCGCTGTCATGCTGGGAGCTGCATACACCCTTAAGCGCAATGAACATGTTCGAGTCGATCTCATTTACTCACAGCTTTCTGATCGCGGACGTCTTTATATAGACCTTTTTGGTTTGATTGTTTTTTTATTGCCCGCTTGCTTATTGTTCGTCTGGCTATCTTGGACAACTTTGTTTTACCCCTCATGGTTGGTCTCAGAACATTCACTTAACGCAGGCGGCTTGTTGCGCTACCCCATTAAATTTGTTGTGCCTTTTGGTTTCTTTATGCTGAGCCTCCAAGGCCTATCAGAAATCATCAAACGTATTGGCATCCTCAAAGGCAAAGCAACATTACCCGCCGCTGATCTCCATTATGAAAAGCCCATGCAATGATTCCACTTGAATGGATGCCGCCGCTCATGTTTGGTGGGCTGATTGTGTTTATGTTGATCGGTTTTCCGGTGGCTTTTTCTTTAATGGCTGCGGGATTATTTTTTGCTGGCATTGCAATTGCTGAGAATTTCTTTGGCATGCCGTTTTTGCAAGCCATTCCTCAGCGCATCTTTGGTAGCGTTCTTGCTAACGACCTACTTCTAGCAATCCCCTTCTTCACCTTCATGGGCGCCATCTTGGAACGCTGCGGTCTTGCAGAAGAAATGTTGGACTCCATGGGTCAGCTCTTTGGACGCATTCGGGGTGGGCTTGGCTACTCCATCATCATTGTGGGATTTATTTTGGGGGCAATTACCGGCACAGTAGCCGCTCAGGTGATCGCCATGGCAATGATCTCCCTACCTGTGATGATGCGTTATGGCTATAACATGCGCTACGCTACAGGCGTTTTAGCGGCCTCTGGGACCATTACCCAGCTAGTGCCGCCCTCCTTGGTTCTGATTGTCCTAGCTGACCAGTTAAAAACCCAGAGTGGCAGCGCCGATGTGGGCAGCATGTATCTGGGCGCTTGGGGTCCTTCACTCCTGCAAATTGGTCTTTTTGCTCTATACACATTCTTCCTCTCTCGCTTTAGACCCGACTACCTACCTGCGGCTCCTGAAAGCGAACTCACACTCAAGGGCTGGGCGCTCTGGAAAAAATGTCTCATGGGGATCATTCCCTCGGCAGTGCTGATTTTCTTGGTACTGGGAACCATCATGACTGGCATCGCAACGCCAACGGAATCTGGCGCCATGGGCGCGATGGGCGCTTTGCTCTTAGCTTGGATACGCAGGGCCAGCATTCCTAATCTCAAAGGATTAATTCAAGAGGCTTACCAAAACACCATGCGCATTACTACGATGGTGGTTTTTATCTTAATTGGCTCCACCTGTTTCTCGGTTGTCTTTCAAGGAGTTGATGGTGGTCACTGGGTAGAAGAGTTATTTTCTGATTTGCCGGGAGGCTGGATTGGATTCTTAGTTGCTGTGAATCTGTTTGTTTTCTTCTTGGCATTCTTCTTGGACTTCTTCGAAATCGCTTTCATCGTGGTGCCACTGCTTGCGCCAGTCGCCGTCAAACTACTTGGACCAGTGCTGCTCGCCTCCATGAACGGCAATCCCCAAGCAGCAGCTAGTGCTGCTCTAGTGTGGTTCGGCGTAATGCTCTGCGTGAACATGCAAACCTCATTTATGCATCCGCCTTTTGGATTTGCCTTGTTCTATTTACGTGGCGTTGCGCCAAAAGAGGTCAAGAGCAGCGATATCTACTGGGGCGCTTTACCTTGGGTTGTTCTGCAGCTGATCATGGTTGTGGTGGTTGCGGCATTCCCAGCCTTAGTCACCACCCTGCTAGATAAGCCTGCGGCAGTAGTACAAAGCCAAGACTTTAATTTCACAGGCAGTGAAGAAGTTAAACCAGACTCATTGCCAAGCAAAGTTGATGAAGATGCGCCGGTTATCTTTCAGCTAGATAAGCCAGGCAAATAAAAAACCACCCGTAGGTGGTTTTTTATTAAGCAGATCTCAATTACAAAGTGATATCTGGCTCTTGTCTTACGCAATCAACGTAGTACTCGGTACTTCCATTGACGTCACCCTTTACTAAGCCATGAATATCAGTCTCAAAGCCTGGGAATTGCGCATTGAAGTCACGAGCAAAGTAGAGATAATCAATGATGCGTTTGTTGAAGCGCTCACCCGGAATCAATAATGGAATGCCTGGTGGATATGGCGTTACCAACATTGCAGTAATGCGATCTTCAAGTTGATCCAAGGGAACACGATCTACTTTTTTGTGCGCCATCTTTGCCCAAGCTTCTGAAGGCATCATTGCTGGCACCATATCTGAGGTGTACATCTCCGTAGTCATACGGGCAACGTTGCGGCTCTTATAGAACTCATGAATCTGCTGGCAAATATCTTTGAGGCCGACGCGCTCATAGCGAGGGTGCTTGGCAACAAACTCTGGCAACACTTTCCAAAGCGGAGCGTTCTTATCAAAGTGGTCTTTAAACTGCTGTAGCTCAGTTACCAAAGTATTCCAGCGACCCTTGGTGATACCGATGGTGAACATGATGAAGAAGGAATACAAACCGCACTTCTCTACGATCACGCCGTGCTCAGCCAAGTACTTAGTAACAATACTTGCCGGAATGCCCATGGAGCCAAAGTTACCCTCAATATCTAATCCCGGCGTTACCACCGTAGCCTTAATTGGGTCCAGCATATTGAAGTCTTTAGCCAGTTTGCCAAAGTCATGCCAGGCAGCAGATGGCTCTAAGATCCAATCAGAGCGCTCACCAATACCCTCTTCAGCCAGATGATCTGGACCCCAAACCTTAAACCACCAATCTGCGCCGAACTTATCATCTACCTCACGCATCGCGCGACGGAAGTCCATTGCCTCAGCAATAGATTCTTCAACGAGCGTAGTGCCGCCAGGAGATTCCATCATGGCAGCAGACACATCGCAAGAAGCAATAATGGCGTACTGCGGGCTAGTAGAGGTATGCATCAAATAGGCTTCATTGAAGCAATCACGATCAAGCTTTGTATCCTCTGCGTCCTGTACCAATACCTGCGAAGCTTGTGAGAGACCAGCCAATAACTTATGGGTCGATTGGGTTGCAAACATCAAACTCTTTTTAGTACGTTTACGATCCGACCCAATGGCATGCATGTCTTTGTAGAAAGGATGAAATGCAGCATGTGGCAACCAAGCTTCATCAAAATGCAATGAATCGACTTTGCCATCGAGCATGTCTTTAATCATCTCAACGTTGTAAACGATGCCGTCATAAGTACTTTGCGTAAGCGTCATGACCCGAGGCACCACGTTCTTATCCTTAATGAAGGGGTTGGCATCAATTTTCTTCTTGATATTTTTCCACTCAAACTCTTCTTTAGGAATCGGGCCAATAATGCCGAGGTGATTACGCGTTGGCATCAGGAAGATCGGAATCGCGCCCATCATCGTGATCGAATGAATTACCGACTTATGGCAGTTGCGGTCTACCAGTACTACATCACCAGGGGCAACGGTAGAGTGCCAAACAATCTTATTGGATGTCGATGTGCCGTTTGTCACAAAGAACAAATGATCAGCGTTAAAGATACGCGCAGCATTACGCTCACTTTGCAAGACAGGGCCAGTGTGGTCTAGTAACTGACCTAATTCTTCTACAGCGTTACAGACGTCAGCGCGCAGCATGTTCTCACCAAAGAATTGATGGAACATTCTTCCTACTGGACTCTTCAAGAAAGCGACGCCACCAGAGTGCCCTGGGCAATGCCAAGAATAAGAACCTTCAGAGGCGTAATTAGTTAAGGCGCGGAAGAATGGGGGCGCTAATGAATCAAGGTATACCTTAGCCTCACGAATAATGTGGCGCGCTACAAACTCTGGCGTATCTTCATTCATATGAATAAAGCCATGCAATTCGCGCAAAATGTCATTTGGCATATGGCGTGAAGTACGCGTCTCGCCATATAAGAAGATGGGGATATCTTCGTTACGTTTACGTACTTCAGTAATAAAAGCACGCAAATTATTTAATGCAGGTAAATCATGATCTTCAGAGTCAGAGACAAACTCCTCATCATCGATCGACACAATAAAACTAGAGGCACGGGAGGCCTGCTGGGCAAAGGATGTGAGATCTCCATAGCTAGTTAAGCCAATCACCTCCATGCCTTCGTTTTCAATCGCTTCCGCTAAGTCACGAATACCCGAACCTGAAATATTTTCAGAGCGAAAGTCCTCATCAATAATGATGATTGGAAAACGAAATTTCATGTGTACCCTTTAAAGTCGCCAATACAGCGATTAAGCAGATTAAGCAGATTAAGCCTTTGGCAGAGTAACGCCGACTTGGCCTTGATACTTACCACCACGATCTTTGTACGATATGCCACACACTTCATCGCTTTCAAAGAACAGAACTTGTGCGCATCCTTCGCCAGCATAAATCTTTGCAGGCAATGGGGTCGTATTAGAAAACTCGAGTGTGACGTAACCCTCCCATTCAGGCTCAAATGGAGTGACATTCACAATAATTCCGCAACGTGCATACGTACTCTTGCCAACGCACACCGTTAAGACGCTACGCGGGATCTTGAAGTACTCAACTGTTCTTGCTAATGCGAAAGAGTTTGGTGGAATGATGCAAACTGGGCCCTTAAAATCGACAAACGATTGTTCATCGAAATTCTTAGGATCCACGATCGTGCTGTTAATGTTCGTGAAAATCTTGAACTCATCAGCACAACGAATGTCATAGCCATAGCTTGAAGTGCCATAGCTCACAATTTTTTGCCCGGCGGCATCGTGGCGGACCTGCCCAGGTTCAAATGGGCTGATCATGCCTTGCTCGCCCATACGGCGGATCCAGTGGTCAGATTTAATAGTCATGGCCGAATTGTAAAACCATCACAGGCCAGATGCCCACGAATTTATGAGGCGGCAGGTGGAGAGGTAAAAATCACCCTCTCAGGGGCATTGAAGATCTCAAAATGCTTACCGGAACAACGAGATAGCAGTGTGAGATTGGTTTTGCGAGCCAGCTCCAAGCCCATTAAGGTCATGCCAGAGCGGGTCATCAAGAAAGGAATGCCCATCTGAGCGCCTTTAATCACCATCTCAGAGGTGAGGCGTCCAGTAGTAAAGAAGATCAGGTCTTTGCCTGGCTTATCTGCCAACCACATCAGCCCAGAGATTGAGTCAACGGCATTGTGACGCCCAACATCCTCAATAAAATGGAGGAGGCGTACATTATTGTTGCCGTCACGCTCAAATACGGCGCAAGCGTGAACTGAGCCAGATTTTTTATAGATGGTGTCATGAACCCGAATGCTATCAATCAGATCAACGATTGCCTCTTGGGTTAACTGCGGGCCATCCGGCAATCTGATCTCTGCCATCTCCTCCATCAAGCCACCAAACATGGTGCCCTGGCCACAGCCGGTTGTTACAACGCGCTTACTAGTGAGGGCATCGATGTCGACCGTGCTGCGATGAGTTTTGACTGCAGCTGAATCAGTTTCCCAATCCACCTGAATGCTCGCAATATCGTCTGGTGACTCTACTAGGCGTTGATTACGCAAATAGCCCAGAACTAGGGCCTCAGGTGCACTCCCCAAGGTCATTAGAGTGACTACTTCCCGCTTATCCAAGTAAATGGTTAAAGGCCGTTCCCCAGGGATATGGGTGGTCTTGATGCGCCCTGCCTCATCCATGACCCGCACCTCGTGCACCAAGGGCACGGAGGCATGAGACATCTGAATGTTGTGGGGCAAAGCCATAAAACGCCTCTTGAATAGGTTCAAATCGGTGTTAACTTTAACCGCAGACTAAAATTAGTGCTTAAACAGGCCTCCAAGCCCCATAATCTTGTATTGCCATTTGTTATCACTTTTCTATTTAAGTCCGCATGAGTAGCCCCAAACGTCGCTTGCTAGTTACCTCCGCCTTACCTTACGCCAATGGCCAGATTCACATTGGGCATTTAGTGGAGTATGTTCAAACAGATATTTGGGTTCGCTTCCAGAGAATGCGTGGTCACGAAGTGCACTATGTTGGCGCTGATGACACCCACGGCACTCCGATTATGTTGCGCGCTGAAAAAGAGGGTCTCACCCCGAAAGAGCTCATTGCCAATGTTTGGAAAGAACATAAGCGCGACTTTGATGATTTCTTAATCTCGTTTGATAACTACTACACCACTGATAGCCCTGAGAATAAAAAGCTGTCTCAAAGCATCTATCTCAAGTTACGTGATGCTGGCTTAATTGAAATGCGCTCGATTGAGCAAGCATACGATCCCGTTAAAGAAATGTTCTTGCCAGATCGCTTTATCAAAGGCGAGTGCCCCAAGTGTGGCGCAAAAGATCAGTACGGCGACTCTTGCGAAAAGTGTGGAGCAACCTATTCCCCAACAGATTTAAAAAACCCGTTCTCAGTAGTGAGCGGTGCAACACCAATTAAAAAAGTTTCCGATCATTACTTCTTTAAGTTATCCGATCCCCGCTGCGAAACCTTCTTGCGTGACTGGACTCAGGTAAGAACCCCACTGCAACCTGAAGCTCGCAATAAAATGAAGGAATGGGTTGGGCAGCCTGGAGACAGTAATTTAGGTGACTGGGATATCTCCCGTGACGCCCCCTACTTTGGCTTTGAGATTCCGGATGCTCCCGGCAAATATTTTTACGTGTGGCTTGATGCACCGATTGGCTATTACGCCAGTTTCCTCAATTACTGCGAGAGCAAAGGCTTGAACTTTGAGGAGTGGGTCAGGCCAGATACGACCACCGAGCAGTATCACTTCATCGGTAAAGATATTCTGTATTTCCATACACTCTTTTGGCCGGCAACTCTGCACTTTGCAGGTTACCGCACGCCAACCAATGTGTTTGCTCATGGCTTCCTCACGGTTGATGGCGAGAAGATGAGTAAGTCACGTGGCACTTTAATTTCTGCACACAGCGTCATTGAATCTGGGTTTAACCCTGAATGGTTCCGCTATTACTTTGCAACCAAACTGAATGACAGCATGGAAGATTTGGATTTGAATCTTCAAGACTTTGTTGCACGCGTGAATAGCGACCTACTGGGTAAGTACATCAACATCGCCAGTCGCAGTGCTGGTTTCTTGGTCAAGCGTTTTGGCGGTGTAGTTTCTGATGGGGCAATGAACAACCCATTGCTTGCTGATATTGCATCTGCCAGTGAAAAAATTGCTGAGCTATATGAAGCTCGTGAGTACGCCAAGGCATTGCGCACCATCATGGAACTAGCTGACAAGGTCAACGCTTTTGTTGATGAAAATAAGCCTTGGGAAATCGCCAAGGATCCTGAGCGCGAGCCTGACTTGCAAAGAGTTTGCAGCGTCACTTTAGAGGCATTCCGCTTATTAAGTCTTTACCTCAAACCAGTACTGCCAGAAGTTACAGCTGGGGTTGAGGACTTCCTCTCTGTACCAGCAATGACTTGGAATGACGTTAAAACACCTCTTTCCAGCCAAAATCCGATCAAACCCTATAAACACCTCATGACGCGCGTTGAAGCGCCTCAAATCGAGGCTTTATTGGCAGCAAACCTATAAAAATGACCCCAAAAGAGCTAATTTTTAAGAATGAGTCAAAAAGCCGGCAGGTTTGTAGGAAAAATCGTTAATAATGATGAACTAGGCAATACATTGCTTCGCAGTAATTTTTTGTAAGTTATTGAATTAAATAAGAATTTTAGGAAATATGATGGCTAGGTATACATCTGAATTCACCCAGTTCTTAAATGAGCTCAAATCCGAGAAACCACAGCTCGAAGCAGGTCAGCAAGCTGGTCGTGCCCTCCTTTGGGATAAAGAGCCTTTGACTATTGAAGATCAACGTCGCGCTAAGGCAGCTAAATTAAAGCAACGCGCTTACGTGTATTCGAATGACTAACTCAGGTAGTGGCTTAGGGGCAGAGCCAAGCATTCAAACCGAATTGCTTGACAGCACACCGTCGGTGACTGATGGGATGTCTTCGGCATTCGCCAAACTCTATGGTGAGCCGCTATTTAAGCTTCCGACAGATCTCTATATTCCGCCTGATGCTCTAGAAGTTTTTCTAGAGGCATTTGAAGGTCCACTCGATCTTCTACTCTATTTGATTCGTAAACAGAACTTCAACGTACTTGATATTCCAATGGCACAGGTAACTCAGCAGTATCTGAGCTACATCGATCAAATCCGTCATCACAACTTAGAACTTGCTGCCGAATATCTTTTAATGGCGGCCATGTTGATCGAGATTAAATCTCGCATGCTACTTCCAATGAAGAAGGCTGATAGCGATGAAGAGGTTGAAGATCCTCGTGCAGAATTGGTTCGTCGCCTCCTAGAATACGAGCGCATGAAACTGGCTGCACAAGAGCTTGACCAAATTCCACAACAAGGGCGTGATTTTCAAGTTGCCCATGGTTATGTCGACACCACTATTGCAGTGACTTGGCCTGAGGTTAATCAAGATGACCTACAGATGGCTTGGCGTGATGTGCTTCATCGCGCAAAACTGAATCAACACCATACTATTACCCGTGAAGAATTATCTGTTCGCGATTTCATGACGCGCATCTTGCGTCGCTTACAAAACACACGCTTTGTCGAGTTTGGCGAGCTATTTGAAGATGCCATCAAATCTGGTAAAGGTATTCCGGTCGTCATCGTGAACTTCATTGCGATGCTAGAGCTCTCACGCGAGGCTTTAGTTGAAATTACCCAAGCAGAGCCATACGCTCCAATCTACGTTCGCCTTGCCTATACCCCTGTTGCATGAAAATTATTAGCGATATACAAGAGCTGCGCGACCATTTGCGCGGTCAAAATCGTGCGTCCTTTGTGCCAACCATGGGCAATCTCCATGAAGGTCACTTATCACTGATGCGTCTTGCTAGGCAACATGGTGATCCAGTAGTTGCCAGTATCTTTGTGAACCGCCTACAGTTTGGTCCAAATGAAGATTTTGATAGCTATCCGCGCACTATGCAGGCGGATATTGATAAGCTTGAAAAAGAAGGTGTGTATATCTTGTTTGCGCCCACTGAGCGCGATCTATATCCACAGCCTCAAGAATACCGTGTAGATCCGCCTCAACAGCTTGGAGACATCCTAGAAGGTGAATTCCGCCCTGGCTTCTTTAAAGGTGTTTGCACTGTTGTGCTTAAGCTTCTATCTTGCGTACAACCCAAAGTAGCAGTCTTCGGCAAAAAAGATTACCAGCAACTGATGATTATTCGTCAGATGGCAAAACAGTTCACCCTCCCAGTTGACATCATCCCAGGGGAAACCATTCGCGCCGAAGACGGTCTTGCCCTCTCCTCTCGCAATGGCTATCTCTCTATCGAAGAACGTCTAGAGGCACCCGAACTTCAAAAAGTCTTGAAGGAAGTTCGTACGCGCGTGTTGGATCTGAGTGAGCGTAATACGCACTCACTAATCCAGATTGAAAAACTTGCAGTAGATATTCTCACTGGCCGCGGCTGGCAACCAGATTACATTGCCATACGTCAGCAAAGCGATTTAGCCCCAGCCTCAAATGAAAGTTTGCAAGCTGACGAGCCGCTCGTGATTCTGACGGCTGCCAAGCTAGGTAAAACGCGCTTGATTGATAACCTAGAAATCTAATTTCCAAGGATTAGATTTGTAATGCGATTTACAGCGTGAAGAACTGACCCACTTCTAAGTTCAACTCTTTAACTAATTCTGCACCCGTTACTTTTCCTGCTGCGCCTTTTGCTTTAAGAACTTCGATTTGTCCGCCATGACAGGCAACGAAGAATGAGTCCAGAGTAATTTGGGTAATTTCACCAGGCTTGCCTTTAACGGCACCAAAGGTAGCTACTATGTGCTTATGACAATCGTAGATCTGCACTTTTTGTTCGCCAAATTTAGTCCAAGCACCGGGGGCTGGATTAGATGCACGAATCAAGTTGTAGATCTGATTGATATGTGTAGCCCAATGAATTTGAGCTGCATCAATACCAAACCAACCTTCATAATTTGCCAGCGATTCATCTTGGGCAACTTCTTGATGCTGATTAGCAATCACGAGATCTGCAGCTTCAAGTAATGCTTTGATTCCAACTGGAAAAAGATGATCAAAATACACCTTACCCAAAGTGTCATTAGGCCTAATCACAACCTCTTTTTGCAAGATCACCTCGCCTTCATCCAAACCATCAGACGGACGGAAAATAGTGAGGCCAGTTTTATCTTCGCCCAAAGCAATCGCCCAGTTAATGGCGCTAGGACCTCGGTACTTAGGCAATAAAGAAGGGTGGTACTGAATAGTTCCATGCTTTGGAATCTTGCAAAGCTCTTGGGGCACGAACTGCAACACATATGCCATGACGCAGATATCAGCCTTGCTTTCAATCATCGCTTGCGCTGCATCAGGGCCTTTCAGAGTGGCGAATTGCAAAGGGGTTAAGCCCCTTGCAATCGCTGCCTCTTTCAGCACTTCAGGCTTAGTCGATTTCGGATTATCAGGTGGACAAAAGACGGCAACAATTTCATCACCGCGATCCAAAAAAGCCTCTAGGGCTGCCTTACCAAAATCAGCACTACCAATTAGCGCAACCCGCATCTTAGATCACCTTATCGTGGCGCAGAGCAATCAGCTCGTCGGTTGAATAGCCTAGTTCACTCAGAATTTCATCAGTATGCTCACCTAATAATGGTGAACGCGTCACATCAGTTGGGCTATCAGACATCTTGATTGGATTACCTACAGTAAGGTACTTGCCACGAATTGGATGATCCACCTCAACCACAGTTCCGGTCGCACGCAATGCGGGCTCTTCCGCAATTTCTTTCATTGACAAAATTGGACCGCATGGAATGTCGTATTTATTCAAAATATCCATGACTTCAAACTTAGTCTTAGTCATGGTCCACTTTTCAATTTCACCAAAGATTTCCATCAAATGTGGGAGCCGAGCCATTGGGGACGCAAAACGCACATCCGTAATCCAATCCTCACGACCAATCACTTTACAGACTGCCTCCCAAACTGGCCCTTGCACGATAACGTACATATAGGAGTTTGGGTCTGTTTCCCAACCTTTACATTTCACAATCCAGCCTGGTTGACCACCACCAGAGGCGTTACCAGCGCGAGGTACAGAGTCACCAAACTCTCCATTAGGGAATTGTGGGTACTCTTGCATCAAGCCATTACGCTCTAAGCGCTGTTGATCACGCAGCTTCACGCGGCATAAATTCAATACGGCATCTTGCATTGCTGCCAATACTTTTTGACCACGGCCGGAGTGTGTGCGCTGATAGAGCGCTGTAACGATACCCAAAGCTAAATGTAATCCAGTACCGCTATCGCCAATCTGCGCACCAGTCACCATTGGCGGGCCATCATCAAAACCTGTGGTCGATGCTGAACCGCCAGCACACTGAGCGACGTTCTCGTAGACCTTACAGTCCTCGTAAGGGCCAGGACCAAAACCTTTAACCGAGGCCATGATCATCATTGGATTGAGTTCCTGAATGCGCTCCCAAGAAAAACCCATACGATCTAATGCGCCAGGGGCAAAGTTCTCAACCAGAACATCACACTCTTTAATTAAGCGCTCCAGAATTTCCTTGCCTTTTGGAGTTTTGGTATTCACAGTGATTGAGCGCTTATTATGGTTCAACATTGTGAAATACAAACTATCTGCATCCGGGATGTCGCGCAATTGGCCACGAGTAGCATCGCCCTCACCAGATTTTTCTACTTTGATTACATCGGCACCGAACCAAGCGAGTAGCTGAGTACAAGTGGGACCAGATTGAACGTGCGTGAAGTCAAGAACCTTGACCCCTTCTAATGCTTTTGCCATGATTGAAGTCCTAATAAGAATAAAATTTTTAATTGGCGCAATTTTACCAGCGCCGGATTTTGGCGCAATACGGGATGCCTATTTATTAGGCATCCTTGCTATTAATGCCCAAGAATAGCCATTTGACTGCAGACTTTGGACTTTTTCATGATCGAGCAAAGGAGCTTTGTTACCGATAATGCGTAAAAAAGGCGCCCACATGGAGCGCCTTTCAAGTTAAAACGAGTACTACTAATCGTTATTAAACTGCTTTTGCTGCGTGCAACTTAGCGATGTCGTCAGCGCTATAGCCGAGGTCAGCCAATACTTCATTCGTATGTTCACCCAATACTGGTGATGGACCCACTTCGATTTCCAAATCAGAGAACTTGATTGGGCTACCGATAGTCAAATACTTACCACGTACTTTGTGGTCCACTTCAACAATAGAACCACTCTTACGCAAGTCAGGTGATGCAGCCAATTCCTTCATTGACAGCACTGGTGCGCAAGGGATGTCGAACTTACGGAGGATGTCCACAGCTTCGTACTTAGTCTTGTCCTTAAGCCACTCTTCGATTGTTGCGAAGATATCAAAAATCTTATCTTGACGCGCTTCTGCAGTCATGTACGCTGGATCAGTTGCCCACTCTGGCTTGCCCAAAGCTTTAGTAATTGGCTCCCAAGCATGACCTTGAATAGTGAAGTAAATGTAGGCGTTTGGATCTGTTTCCCAACCCTTACACTTCAATACCCAACCTGGCTGACCGCCACCACCAGCGTTACCGCCACGTGGAACTACGTCAGTGAATGTACCGTGCGGGTACTGTGGATACTCTTCAAGGTAACCAACTTTGTCCAAACGCTGTTGATCGCGCAACTTCACGCGGCACAAGTTCAATACGGCATCTTGCATTGAGCAAGAAACTTTTTGACCCTTGCCAGTTTTTTGACGCTGCATCAATGCAGTCAAAATACCAATTGCCAAGTGCATACCAGTGTTGCTATCGCCCAAAGCAGCAGCAGAAACTGTTGGAGGACCATCCCAGAAACCAGTTGTAGAAGCGGCGCCACCAGCACACTGAGCAACGTTCTCATAAACCTTTAAGTCTTCGTATGAGTGACCATCGCTAAAGCCTTTTACAGAAGCCATGATCATCTTTGGATTCAATTCTTGAATGCGCGCCCAGCTAAAACCCATGCGATCCAAAGCGCCTGGACCAAAGTTCTCAACCATGACATCGGAAGTCTTGATCATCTTCTCTAAAACTTCTTTACCTTCTTGAGTCTTAGTATCCAAAGTTAATGAACGCTTGTTACCGTTCAACATAGTGAAGTACAAAGCATCTGCACCTGGAATATCGCGCAACTGGCTACGAGTAACGTCGCCAGAACCTGGACGCTCAACTTTAATTACGTCAGCACCGTACCAAGCCAACAACTGAGTACATGCAGGACCTGCTTGTACGTGTGTGAAATCGATGATGCGAATGCCGTCTAATGGTTTAGTCATGTTTGATTCTCCTTAAAGTATTGCTTATTTATTACTAAATTTAGTTCGAAAATATTACGTCTTGATTACCAATAAATTACTATTAATGCTTAACAGCAGCAGTTGATGGATTCAAGTTAGTTAAACGTCCACTTTCTGTACCAGCAGTTTCATCAATCACAGCATTAATCAAAGCAGGCTTGCCTTCAGCAATCGCTTTAGTCAATGCAGCCTCTAACTCCGCCGGGGTAGTCACGTAGTAACCAACACCACCAAATGCCTCAATCATTTTGTCGTAACGGGCATTTTTCACGAATACTGTTGGGGCCACATCAGCACCGCCAGTAGGATTCACGTCAGTGCCACGATAAACACCGTTGTTGTTAAACACTACTGTTGTGATTGGCAGGTTGTAACGGCAAATCGTTTCTAGCTCCATACCGCTAAAACCAAATGCGCTATCGCCTTCAACCGCAACTGTAGGCAAGCCGCTCGTTACAGCAGCGCCAATGGCGTAGCCCATACCGATACCCATAATGCCCCATGTACCAGAGTCAAAACGTTTGCGTGGCTTGTACATGTCCACGATTGCACGGCAATAGTCGAGTGTGTTTGCACCTTCGTTTACCAAATTGACATCTGGGTTCTTCTTGATCACATCACGAATAGCGCGCAAAGCACCATGGAAGTTCATTGGTGAAGCTTCTTTGGCTAATGTTTCAGCCATCTTCGCCAAGTTCTTATCTTTTTTCTCGTTGATCGCGCTAATCCACTCTGCAGATGGCTTTGGTACTGAAGCAATCCCTTTTAGGAGCTCGCCAACAACAGAGCCAATATCACCAATCAATGGGGCATCGATTTGTACGTTGCTATCCACTTCGTTTGATTGAATATCGATCTGAATAAATTTCTTAGGATCTTTACCCCAGGTCTTGCCTTTACCGTGTGCAAGCAACCAATTCAAGCGCGCACCAACCAGCATCACTGCATCAGCCTCAGCCAATACAAATGAGCGCGCTGCAGAAGCAGATTGTGGGTGGTTGTCTGGCAATAAACCTTTAGCCATCGACATTGGCAGGTATGGAATACCAGACTTCTCGATCAATGCACGAATGTCAGTATCAGCTTGAGCATAGGCAGCGCCCTTACCCAAGAGAATCAATGGACGCTTAGCACCCTTCAATACATTCAATGCACGCTCGATTGCATCAGGCGCAGGAATTTGACGTGGAATTGGATCGATTACTTTAAAGATCGATTTCTTAGCTTCTTCAACAGGCATTGTTTGGGCTAGCAACTGTGCTGGCAAGTCTAGGTAGACGCCGCCCGGACGACCTGAAACGGCCGCACGAATTGCGCGCGCAAATCCGATGCCGATATCTTCAATGTGATTAATACGATATGCAGCTTTGCAATATGGCTTAGCTGCATTGAGCTGATCCATCTCTTCGTAGTCACCTTGTTGCAAGTCAACAATCTCACGCTCACTTGAACCAGAGATCAAAATCATTGGGAAGCAGTTCACAGTGGCATTTGCCAAGGCTGTTAATCCATTCAAGAAACCTGGTGCTGACACAGTCATGCAGATACCAGGCTTTTGAGTCATATAACCTGCAATCGCTGCAGCATTACCAGCATGTTGCTCGTGACGGAAACCAATGAAGCGCAAACCTTCAGCTTGAGCCAAACGGCATAAGTCGGTAATTGGAATACCAACGAGACCAAAAATGGTGTCTAAGTCATTTGCTTTTAAAGCATCGATGACGAGATGAAAGCCATCAGTGACTTGGGTATTTTGATTATCTGTTGTCATAGAAATTTATAGTTAATTACACCGCCCGAACGTAAAGTTCGCTCAGTGCAATTTAGCTTTCGCTAACTGTCTCCAATTTAGTTATTAGTAGTGCCACGGGTAAGAAAACTCTCCCGTTAAGGCTGACATGAATGTTAGGCTTTGGGATCGGGTTCATCATTGACTTCGGTCAATTTCCCCTGAAATCTAGAAACATCTAGGCCTGCTATTTAGATAAAGAGCTCTTTATGCTTTGTTTTAAGGCGGCTCAATGTCTCTGGGGAGAGATTAAGGTAAGCAGCCAGCTCTTTTTTGGGGAGCAACTCAAATAAGTCTTCGTATTTACGCAAGAATCGCTCTACCCGACCTGGTGCATCTAGCATATGCAGCGTGATGGTATGTGCCATGATCTCACTCATTAAGCGCATTACTTCAAACTCAAAGCTCTCTTTGAGGGGCTTATGGGCATCCAGAAATTCAGCCCACTTCTTAAGAGGCATACGGGCAACTCGCGCCTTGGTAACCGAGGCAATGCTATACGGGGCAGCCGTCTTCAGGCGCCAAGCCGCATAACTTGTTTCAATATCTTTTTCGATGGCGAATCGCAAAATCATTTCTTTTGCATCAGCACTAGAGACAATTCGCTTCAAAATCCCATCTAAAACAAAATATTGCTCCATCTGATGGTCGCCTTGATGGAGCAGGATTTCTGATTTTTTCAGGTCTGAAATCACTAAATGACGCTCTAAATCAGCCATCGCTTCAGGATCCAGGCTTTTTAACACCGAGTTTTGGCTCAACTGCAAACGAATCAGGTTTTTTTCGGGGTGTTTATCTAATGCTGTCATGAATCCTTGTTCCTAAAGGGTGCATTGTAGGCTTATTTGACATTCAATACGGTTTAAACCCTATTGATAGGATAAAATTGAAAGGTCGTGGTGCTTTGTTGCAATGCAATAAAGTTAAACGGGAAACACTAAACGTGTGCTGCCCCCGCAACGGTAAGTAAATGCACCCTAACCTCAAGGTAAAGGTGTCAGGAGTCTGAATAAGCCACTGTGCGCGTCAATTGCATGGGAAGGCCAGATTCTGAGATTTACTAGCCCGGATACCGGCCAAGACAGGTGGAATTTTGCGGACGGGGACCTTCGCGCGCCGATGAAGCATCCCCTGCCAGACTGGCATGGTGCCCAATTGACGCCTGAGTACTCTCAATGTGAAATTCTGTTCGACCCAGCTTACGGGGGAGTTAGCTAGGTGATTCGAAGGCAGAAGGTTCATCATGAAGCAGCAGTTCTGTAATAAAGCAATAGTCGCCCTACTTTGTGGCGCAGCAATCACACTCAGCACGGCAGCAATTGCCCAAACCAATCCAACGGTTTCGGTAACAAACTCGCCAAATCCAATGAATCCAATCATTGTGACGGCAACTAGGACCCCGACAAAAGCAAATGACGTTCTAGCTGATAACGTTTACATTGGCTCAGAAGAGATTGCACAGGCAGGTCAAACCAGCCTTGTCGAATTACTTCAACGTCAACGCGGCGTTGAAATATCTTCAGTTGGAGGGGCGGGATCACCTGCAAGTATATTTTTACGCGGAGCTAATTCAAATCAAACACTAGTGTTGATTGATGGTGTAAGAACACAATCAGCGCTTTCAGGAAGCTCTACCTTACAAGCCATTCCACTTGGAATCATCGACCATATCGAAATTGTTTTTGGACCACAAAGCAGTCTTTATGGTTCGGATGCGATAGGCGGTGTTATCCAAATTTTTACCAAGAAAGGAGTTGGGGCTGCAAAAGTTTCAGCATCAACTGGCTATGGAAGCTATGGAACCAGCATCACTGATGCTAGTTTGTATGGATCGCTAGGTGAAAAAAATAATACTAGCTATTCATTGAGCGCAAGCCAAGAGATATCCACTGGTTTTTCAAGCATTGCCAGCAATAATCCCTGTAATCCGAACACACAATCAAGTGCAACCTTGGCCAGCAATTTTTGTAACAGCCCAAAACTTTCAATGGGAAGAACTGGTTACACCAAGAGTGGCGCCTCCGGGAGACTGTCTCAAGAGTGGGATAAAGGCCAAGAGGTTGGTATTCAATTCTTAGCTAGCCGTCTGGAAAATCAATATCCAGTAACTTCATATTATGGAGGAGGTATCGGAGACCAAGTTAATAATCTTGGAGTATTTTCTGCATACTCAAATAATCAAGTTAATCAATACTGGAAAAGTAGTCTTCAGTTATCTCAATCCTACGATTTGGGGCAATACATTTACACATCAGGAAATCCAGTTACTAAAACTAAGTTGTCCACTTACACTTGGCAGAATGACTTGAATATTGGCGAGGACTTGCTGCAACTTATTGCGGAACGAAAGACTGCAAATGCAATCGCAAATGACGGGAACATCAATCAGGATCAAAATACAAATACCTTAGCAGGAGCCTATAAGCTGCAAAGGGGAAGTCATTTAGCAAATCTCGCACTGAGAAACGATAGCATCACCGGATACGGACCACAGACAACTGGAAGTGCTTCGTATGGATACTTTTTTACACAGCATGTCAGAGGAAATATTAACTATGGAACAGGGTTTAAGGCCCCCTCTTTTTATGACTTGTACTATCCAGACTATGGCAACACCAGTCTACTGGCTGAGAAAAGTAAAAATACAGAAGTAGGCTTGCATTATGAGTCGAGAGCCTTAGATCTTCATGCTACTGTCTTCAACAGTACGATTAGCAACTTGATTCAATATACAACTACATCTCCTCCATGTACGACTGCTCAACTAAATGGCTCCCAAGGCGGTTGCGCAGGAAATGCTGGGGTTGCGAAGGTCTCAGGAGTTTCTTTAGGTGGCGTCAGCAGAATTTCTGATCTACTGCTCAGGGCGTCTTTCGACCAACAAAATCCTGTTGCTCAAACTACCGGCTATTTATTAGCGAAGCGTGCAAGGCAATTCGGAAATATTGCTGCGGAATATTTGATTAAATCTACAAAAGTTGGGGTTGAGGGTACGTTTCAAGGAGGGCGCTACAACTCTGGTAACTCAAACTACATGGGCGGCTATGGTCTTTACAACTTATACGCCAGTCATGAGCTTGAAAAAAATCTGAGCCTTTTTGGTCGATGGAACAACGTATTTAATAAAGACTATCAACTAAGTTATGGATACAACACTCCGGGTTCAAATATCTTTGCGGGCATTCGCTACGCAATGTAGTTAAATATGAAAAGCTTCACTCAACCCTCGATCCTCACGCGCTATTTGGCGGTCGGGGGGTTTTTATTTCTACTAGGATTCTCCTTAGCTATTTTTGCTGCACCGGTTTCGGTGGTTGACGATCGAGGTGTTGTGGTGATGTTTGATAAACCACCACAGCGTGTTGTAAGTCTTCTCCCCTCTCTCACTGAGTCTGTTTGTGCCTTGGGAAAGTGTAGTGCTTTAGTTGGTGTAGACCGATTCTCAAATTGGCCACTATCAATTCAAGAATTGCCTAAGCTAGGCGGTATGGGGGATATCAATATCGAGCGTATCGCGCAACTCAAGCCAGATGTTGTGTTGCTGGAAAAAGCCTCACCCGCGATTGCAAGACTCAACTCTTTAGGGGTCAGAACATTTGCACTCGATGTTAAGTCGATGGGTGACGAGGAGCGAGCCCTTAAAAAACTAGATACCTTACTGGGAACATCTGAGAGTACGCGAGTTTGGAATCAGATTCAGAAGGAGATCATGCGCGCCAATAAACAACTCTCTTCCAAGGGTGGCAATATTAGCGTGTACTTTGAGGTAAATCCTGCACCATTTGCAGCAGGTAGAAGCTCCTTTATCGGGGAAATTCTGACTCAATTAAATTTGTTTAATATCATTCCAGAATCTCTCGGACCGTTTCCTAAAATCAATCCTGAGTTTGTGGTGCAGGCTAAGCCTGATGTGATCCTCCTCACCGAATCTACTACCAAAGATATTCAGAAGCGCCCTGGATGGAATTCGATTCCAGCAGTAAAGAGAAATCGCATCTGCAGTTTTACTGCTGATCAAAATGATGTCTTGGTTCGCCCCGGACCACGCATGGGAGAGGCAGCACTAATCATTTCTCAATGCATACAAGAGAAGATGTCATCATCTCAATAATGCAAAAAAATTATTTTCTTGGAAAGCTATCTGGACTGCTTATTTTTAGTGCTGTCTTAGTGCTGATGGGCACCCTACTGGGTAGTACTGGTGCCAGCTGGAATTTCATTGATGCTGACCAAACTCTGGTTTTTGATATTCGGCTTCCACGATCATTGGGGGCTTACCTTGCAGGAGCTTTATTGGGGCTTGCTGGCGGTATTGCCCAAAGCCTATTTCGCAATCCTTTGGCCGACCCCTATTTACTTGGAAGTGCATCGGGCGCACTACTAGGTGTGGGCAGCATCCTTTGCTTTGCTTACCTTGGTAACTCTTGGCTAGAGATCATTGGTCTTAATGGTGGCGCATTTCTTGGAGCGTTAATTGGTGTTCTGGCCTCATTAATTTTGGCGGGCGGCTACCGCGGTTCCTTGCGTCTCTTATTATCTGGGGTGGTAATTAGTGTGATTTTAGGTGCTGCAAATTCCATGTTTACCTTTATTCGCCCTGACCTTTTTCAAAGCATTCAATCCTTTATGCTGGGCAACACCACACTGTTGAGTTGGTCTGGTGTCGAGATCATGGCAATCGCTTTAGTGCTTTGCCTGCTTGTCACCCTCATCATTAGCCCTACACTCGATGCGCTATCACTGGGTGAAAATACAGCTCGTACATTAGGCTTACCTCTAGATCAGTTGCGCCTAGTATTGATTGGCATTCTGGCTCTTGCGACTGGGTGTGCTGTTGCTCAAACCGGCTTGATTGCTTTTGTTGGATTAGCTGCTCCGCACTTAGTCAGAAAGCTGGCCGGCGGAAGACAGCGAGTGCAGCTGTTATTTTCCTGCTTAGGAGGTGGAATCTTATTGCTAAGCTCAGATCTGATTGCACGCACCCTCTTTGCTCCAATTGAAATTCCGGTTGGCCTTGTCACTGCAGTCTTGGGTGGCCTCTATTTGCTGATACTACTAAGAAGAACATCTCTTGGAGGGCGCCCGTGAAAACCCACCAGCTCAATGTATATAGAGGTCCATGCGCCATTCTCTCTGACTTAAATATAGATGTTCCACAGGGCAAATGGACCAGTGTTATTGGGCCTAATGGCGCAGGTAAGTCATCCCTCTTGCAAGCAATAGCGGGCTTACTCAAGTGGGATGGCTCAATTACCATTGATGGTGTAGATATATCTGCATTTACTAAAAAAGATCTTGCTAAGAAAATAGCTTGGCTTGATCAGGGCTCGAGTTCGCCAGATGAACTAGGCGACTCGCTCAGCGTCTATGAGGTCGTCATGTTAGGGCGACTACCTCATCAAGGCTGGCTACATTTACCCTCTGAAACCGATCATCTATTGGTCGAGCAGGCCTTGAAGCAGAGCGATGCTTGGCATTTACGCCAACGCCCTCTTCAGCAACTATCTGGGGGCGAGCGTCAACGAGTCTTATTGGCGCGCCTTATTGCTGTGGGCTCCGACATTCTTTTAATGGATGAACCGTTAGCGAACTTAGACCCCCCTCATCAAGCCGATTTTTTGAAATGGCAAGTCAATTTACTGGGGCAAGGGAAAACCTTGGTCACTGTTTTGCATGAGATTCATTTCGCACTCCGAGCTGACCATGTGATCATGCTCAATAAAGGCAAACTGCATTTTCAAGGATCCAGTCAAGATCCTGCAACCCATCAAGCCCTGATTGCGCTATTTGATGGCCGTATTCGATTAGAAAAGCTTGGTGGAGATTGGATAGCTTTACCCAACTAAGCCCAAAATCGGGGGTTTCACAAAGCATTTCCCTAAGGCTACAATGCCTATATGACCGAGTACAACCCTCACGTCCCAAGCGACTCTGCTGAACCTGATCCGATAGCCGCATCTCTGCAGAGGCTTGCCGGAAAAATTCAGCTAATTTCTGATGCCGTCAAAGCACTACATCAGGATCGCATCCAACTTGAGACCAAAATTGAGGATGCACAAAAACGGGTTCAGCATATTTTGAGTCGCCTGCCAGAGCAGAGTGATGGACGTCAATTGAACTTGCTCAGTGAGCCTGTGACACCAACTAATCCAGAGGATGACAATGAGCCAACAACGCATTGAAGTAACCCTCGCCGGTCAAAAAATTACTTTAGCTACGAGCACTGAGCATGAGCCACTACTTCGTGCAGCCTGCACATTAGTCGATGAGCAAATTCAACTGGCAATTAATGGTGGTAATCGCAGCATCGAACGTGCGAGCATGATGGCCGCGCTGAAGATTGCAGGTGATCTCATTAAGCTCCAAACCGCATCTCAAATTACCTCAGCACAGAGCAGTTCATCCAACCCTAGTTCAGAAGAAATTACTCGGCTCCAGAATGAAATTTATGCTCTGGAAGATCAGGTGGATGCCCTGATGCAAACCCTTTCCCTGCCTGGTTCGCCAAGGCCAATAGTTCCTTGAACCGATGCGCAAGCATCAGGAACGATCTTTACACTGCGGGCGTGAGCGTTTCGAATTTTCAAAGTGGCAGCTTCGCGCTGTTCACTCCCTGAGCTTCTTAATGCACCCGAAGCAGAGTAGCCGTTCCACCTTGAACCTTAGGGTTCAGGATGACGGCCTAGCGGCTAAGGCGGGGAATTCATGTCAATAGCCGATATCGCTATGCTGATGCTGTGCGGAAGCATATCGGGCTTTCTAGCAGGCCTCTTAGGTATTGGGGGCGGCATGATTTTGGTGCCATTCATGATTGTGGTCTTCAACCATTTAGGGTTTAGCCAAAACATCATCGTACATATGGCTATTGCGACTGGTATGGCTACTATCCTCTTCACCACCACCTCAGCCATCTGGGCGCATCACAAACATAACTCGATCGACTGGAAGTTAGTGGCAGCGCTTAGTCCCGGTCTAGTGATTGGCAGTCTGGTTGGTGGTAGTGAGATTTTTGAGGCGATCAACACCTCCTGGCTATCCCTCTTCTTCGCCATTTTTATTGTCTACACCTCGATCCAAATGATCATTAATAAAAAGCCTACGGCTGGACGAGAATTACCTGGTGCATTTGGTCTTTTCTCATTTGGAGCGCTAACAGGCGTAATTGCGAGCCTAGTAGGTGCAGGCGGGGCATTTATTACTGTGCCATTTATGCTTTGGTGCAATGTCAAACCACACACTGCGATGGCAAGTTCGTCAGGCTTAGGATTTCCGATTGCAGCTGCAGCGACGATCGGTTACATGTATGGAAGTTGGGGCAACCCTAACCTTCCCGAAGGTTCACTTGGATTTGTTTACGTACCAGCGGTGCTCTGCATTGTGGCAGTCAGCATATTTACCGCCCCACTAGGCGCAAAGATGGCTAGGAAGCTTAATGTAGCTCAGCTCAAACGCATCTTCGGTGTCATGCTCTTTATGCTTGCAGCTTTCATGTTCAATGAAAGTCGCAAGGCATTTGGTTTTTAAGAAACCGGCTACTGCTCTTAGCTAGTGTATTGCTGACGCAGAATATTCTTCTGAACCTTACCCATTGCATTACGAGGTAAGTCAGAAACAATCTCTAAACGCTTAGGAATCTTAAAATTTGCGATTTGTGTTTTTAGTGTTGCAATCATGGCCTGGGAGTCCAACTTAGCGCCTGCTTTTGGCACAACTACCGCCATTACCGCCTCACCAAAATCAGGATGCGGAATACCAATCACAGCACTCTCATCCACGCCGTCCATATCATCGATAAAACTTTCGATCTCTTTTGGATATACGTTGTACCCACCAGAAATAATTAAATCCTTGCTACGACCAACGATGCAGAGATAATCCTTGGGTGCTTTACCACCATTAGCATCGCCACCCCAGCGACCAACGTCACCAGTCTTGAACCAACCATCCTTAGTAAATTCTTCGGCAGTTTTTTCTGGCATGCGCCAGTAGCCCTTAAATATATTCGGACCCTTCACTTGGATGCTGCCAATTTCATCAGTACCGCACGGCTTATTACTTTCATTCACCACACGTACTTTGACGCCAGGTAGAGGCAAACCAACCGACCCACCTACGCGATTACCTTTATATGGATTAGAAACAAGCATCACGGTTTCACTCATGCCATAGCGCTCAAGAATGGGCTGCCCAATCACTTCTTTAAAAGAGTTAAATGTTTCAGTCAGTAGTGGAGCAGAACCAGAAACAAACAGGCGCATATTGCGCGTGACGCTCTTATTAAAGTTTTTATCTGCGAGCAGTCGCACATAGAAAGTCGGCACACCCATCATCACAGTGGAATTTGGCATGTGATGAATCAATTGCGCAGTATCTAGACGTGGCAACCAAATCATTTTGCTACCGTTAATTAATGCCCCGTGCGCAGCTACAAATAATCCGTGTACGTGGAAGATTGGGAGCGCATGCAATAAGACATCGCCTTTTTTCCAACCCCAAAACTTTTGCAATACCTGCGCATTGCTGCCCAAGTTTTTATGAGTCAACATTGCACCCTTGCTACGACCAGTTGTACCGGAGGTATACAAGATAGCCGCTAAATCATCATCCTTTACAGCAATAGTTTTGAACTTATCGCTTTGACCAGCGGCACGCTCTAATAAGGTGCCTTTGCGATCCTCATCTAGAGTAAAGACATGCTTAGTGCCAGCTTTAAATGCAACCTTAGATACCCATGAGAAGTTTTTGCTACTACAGATAACTACCGCAGGCTCAGCATTCTCTAAAAAGTATTGAATCTCCGCCGCTTGATAGGCAGTATTCAGAGGTAGATAAACATAGCCTGCTTTTACAGTTGCTAGATACAGAAAGAGTGCCTCAGGCGACTTTTCAACCTGAACAGCAACACGAGACCCTGCCGGTAATTTGAGGCTCTTCAGTAGGTTTGCCATCTTGGAAGTAGCGCGCTCCAGATCACTCCAGGAGTAGTACAAACCATCATGCGTTTCCAATGCACAAGCCTGCTTATCTTTTGGAAAACCTGTTTCCAACAAGGAATATAAATTCATTCGAGCCTCAAAAAACCAAACAATAAAAACAAGTATTAATTAATCTAACGTAGCACCAGATTTCTTAACCACACCAGACCAACGTGCTACGTCGGCACGAACCTGCTTGCCGAAGGCCTCACCATACAAATTAGGTGCATCTGAACCACTCTTTTCCCAAATTGCTTTGAGCTTTGGTGTATTCAAGGCCTTTTGCACTTCAACGATCATTTTGTCTACGATTGGTTTAGGAGTGCCAGCTGGAGCAAACATAGAGTACCAAGTAGATACTTCGTAGTCAGGCAAGCCAGCTTCCTTAAAAGTAGGCACGTTCGGGATAGCAGTTGAACGCTTACTTGATGCCACAGCAATTGCCACTAACTTACCGGCATTAATTTGTGGTGCTGAAGTTGCAAGACCATCAAATTCAAGATCAACTTGACCAGCTAACAAGTCATTCATAGCGGGGCCTGCACCACGGTATGGAATATGCGTAATAAAGGTGCCTGTTTGAATCTTAAATAATTCACCGGCTAAGTGATGCACTGTGCCACTACCCGCGCTAGCAAAATTATATTTACCTGGATTCTTCTTCATGAGCTCAATGAACTCTTTAGCATTACGTGCACTCACGCGCTGTGGATTCACCACCAATACTTGAGGAACGCTTGCAATCATCGCGACTGGAGTAAAACTCTTCTCAATGTCGTAATCCAAATTTTTATACATGGATGGAGCGATTGTGTGATGGGTTGCGCCAACTAAAAAAGTATAGCCATCTGGGGCTGCTTTTGCCGCCACTGATGCGCCCACGGTTCCGCCTGCGCCACCCCGATTGTCAATCAGAAATTGTTTACCTAGTTGCTCGGTGAGTTGGGCTGCCAGCGGCCTAGCAAAAGTATCTGTGCCTCCACCTGCGGGAAAGGGAACAACAAAAGTCACTGGCTTATTAGGCCACTCTTGAGCCATGACTGTCAGAGGTGCTGCGCAGAGCAAAAAAAGTGCTTTTTTCAAGGCACTCTTTGAAAATACAAAGGGCTTCATTTTTTGAGTAAACATCGTCATCTCCTTTATTTGCCAAATAATGTATTGGCTTGATTTTTTTAAATGCCAGCTTATTTTAAGGGTACTTATTCCACGACGCGGAAGTCATATTAAGGGAAAACACTAGGGAGCCATGAGGCGACCTACAGCCCTCGAATACACGATTTCACCATTGGCAAAGCGCTCATGGTTGTCCTCCACGCTTCCCAGGTCGTAAAGGTAGTTGACCATCAAACCGGCGGATTGACGCAGCCCTTTGCGTGATAGATCGCCCGCCCAGTTCACCAGATGCAATTTGGCACCATTACCCAAATGAAACTTCGCCACCGGATTACCATCGCGCCCAGTTGAGGCAAGACCCAAATACAGGCTTGCTAAGCTCAATAAAGCTACTTTTTCTTTTTCAGAAGCTAAATCGGGGTGCCATCCAGCCGCTAAACGTTCAACCCAGGATTGACTCTCGAGCCCCAGCACTGCCAAAGCAGCATCGCGCGCCACCTTGAGGTTTGGCTTCAATCTATCGGCCGGCACGCCATCGCTTAAATTCGCACCAGCAGCCACCCAATCCATGAATCCTGGAATAGGCGACAAAGTCACAAAGGTTTTTATTCCAGGGAACTCTGCATGCAATTGTTCGGCTACCCGCTTAATTAAAAAGTTACCCATCGATACGCCGCGAAGTCCAGACTCGCAATTGCTAATCGAATAGAAAACAGCGACTTTGTATTGGGATGCCTGATCTACCGTTTCCGCTTTTTTATCCACCAAAGGTGTGATCACCATTGGAATCTCAGGTAGGAGTGCCACCTCCACAAAAATGAGGGGCTCGCTTGGAAGTTGCGGATGAAAGAAGGCAAAGCAACGACGGTCAGGCTGCAGGCGGCGGCGCAGGTCATCCCAACCATCAATCGCATGAACGGCCTCATGTTGAATCAGCTTCTCAAGCACCTCTGCAGGAGACTTCCAGTCCACCTGATGCATTTTCAGAAATCCTGGATTAAACCAAGAAGACAGCAAGTGGCGCATATCGAAATCCACGGCAGCCAACTCAGGCTTTTTGTCTAATAGCTGCAATAAATCACGGCGCATTTGCACTACAGCAGCCGTACCCTGGCTGGCACGATTTAAGCGGCGAAAGAATTCTTGACGAGGAGACTCGGAAACTTTTTGCAACTGGATGTAATTGCGTGCACTAGAGTCGGCTACAAAATTTTGCGCTGCTTTCAGTACTGCATCAGCTTGGGGGTTGAGCTTCTCAAACAAAAAAGTAAAAAATGAGACGTATTGGTCTTTTGACAACTTCCGATAGTTATTCACCACATCATCAGCCATGCTGAGCGCATTGGATTCTCCTCGCTCCGATATCAGGCGCTTAATAGCGTTATTTGCCTTAGACAAATTTCGAGCTTTAGTGAGCTTCTCCAGCATGGATTTCTTTCGATTAAGATAAATATGACCTGAAATTAGGCGGAATCAGCAAAAAAACCAATGTTTTCATGGGTAATTAAGATCATTTAGGGAACTTAACTACAAAAGAGCCAGAAAATCGGATTTTTAACTACTGATAAGCACCTGTTTTCGTATTTACTCTCACTATAAGGTAAATTCCGAAAATGATCATGGGGATAGAAAGCCACTGACCCATGGAAAGACCCAGACCAAGAAGCCCTAAAAAGGCATCAGGCTCTCGAGCAAATTCTGCCAAGAAACGACAAACACCATATCCCAACAAAAATAAGCCTGAAATCTGCCCCACCCTACGAGGCTTGCTGGAGTAAATCCAAAGAATGATGCCTAGACAAATGCCTTCACCAAAAAACTGGTAAATCTGGGAGGGATGACGGGGAATGGAGTCAACCATTGGGAAAACCATCGCCCAAGGTAAGTCTGTCGGCCTACCCCACAGTTCGCCATTAATAAAATTACCCAATCGACCAAATGCCAGACCAAATGGCACTAGTGGCGCAACTAAATCACTGACAACAAAGAATGAAACTTTGCGACGATAAGCAAACCAGAGCAATGCAAGCAATACACCTAGGAGTCCACCATGAAAAGACATGCCACCCTCCCAGATCTTGAAAATACTTAGGGGATTTGCGAGGTAGTAGCCTGGCATGTAGAACAAGGTGTAACCCAAACGTCCACCCAGCACTACGCCTAAGACACCAACAAATAAAAGATCCTCAAGATCTTTATATGACCAGCCCAAGGATTGATATCGTGGAGCGCGTATGCGTGAACGACCCAGCAATAAAAATTGAGCAAACGCCAAGAGATACATCAAGCCATACCAGTGGATGGCAAACGAGCCAATGCGAATTACGGCAGGGTCAAATTCGGGATGAATCAACATACTGAGGCGCGAACAATAATCACGCTTTAGATTGATCGAAGTTGTGCAGCTCATGACCTAAGTCACGATAGGTTTTGTAACGCTCACGACCAGCAAGGCGCTCCGCTTCATCAATCGTCACAACCTCCACAATTCGAGGAAAGCGGGCAAGTAAACCTGGAACATCAGACGGCATACGCATTCCCAAATGAATCAATACATCTGCATGGGGAAGATGGGATAAAGCAGGTGACAGAAAATCATCCGCCAGCAAAATAGGTGTATCAATTGCCACCTCATCTTCAATCAAGCAATGGGGCAAAAAATCTGTTGCACTAAATGCCCACAGTAATTCATCTAACTTTTTGAGATCTGCTGTCTCGCCCACCATCACAATATTGCGAACAGGCTCACCCACGGGCGTGGCACTCCAGATCTTGCGTGTTAAGCGACAAGCGTATTCCAGCTTGTTGCTAACATTGCTATGAAAATCAATCCGGGCCATGAATTACTTTTGCTCTAGCAAGTAATTTACCAGCAAGGGAACTGGGCGCCCAGTTGAACCTTTGGCAGCGCCACTCTTCCATGCAGTACCTGCAATATCTAAGTGAGCCCATTTGTATTTTTCGGTGAAGCGCGATAAGAAACAGGCTGCAGTCACGCTACCTGCTGGACGTCCACCAATATTAGCCACATCTGCAAAGTTCGATTTCAACTGCTCGTGATAAGCAGCATCCAATGGCAAACGCCATACAGTATCTAAAGAGGCATGACCTGCCTTCGTGAGTGAATTGACTAATCCCTCATCATCAGAGAAAACGCCGCTATGTACATGACCCAATGCAATGATGCAGGCGCCAGTTAAGGTGGCTACATCAATTACCGCTTTAGGCTTGAAGCGCTCAACATAAGTTAAGGCATCACACAGGATCAAGCGTCCTTCAGCGTCGGTATTGAGAATCTCAATCGTTTGCCCCGACATACTCTTCACAATATCGCCAGGGCGAGTGGCATTACCGGAAGGCATATTTTCACAAGTCGGAATCACACCAATGACATTCTTTTTCAGCTTCATCAAAGCTGTAGCGTACATCGTGCCAATGACAGATGCAGCGCCGCACATGTCGTACTTCATCTCGTCCATCGCCTCACCAGGCTTAAGAGAAATACCGCCAGTGTCAAAAGTAATACCCTTACCCACCAGCACAATTGGAGCCTCACCTACTTTGCCTCCGAGGTGACGCATCACAATAAATTGTGGTGGCGTATCTGAACCTTGGGCTACAGATAAAAATGAGCCCATACCTAAAGCTTCAATTTGCTTGCGACCCAAAACCTCAACCTTTAATCCAGTCTTCTTACTTAAGCCTTGCGCTGCCTTACCTAAATAAGTTGGCGTACAAATATTGGGAGGTAAATTACCCAAGTCTTTAGCTAAGTTCATACCCTCAACCATTGCAGCGCCCTCGGGGACTGCGGCCTTGAGTTCCTTAGCACAAGCATCATTTCCAGCAAAAGTGAGGTGGTTAAACGTATCTGCCTTATCTTTGGCCTTGAACTTCATTGCCGGTTGGCGAACCCCAAAGCGATATGCCTGGTCACCAGCATACTGAATGGTCAAGCGCACCTCTTCGGCAATGAACTCTGCGCGATGGCCCAAAGCGAAACTTGGAATAAACCACAAAGCACTTTGGATGGAGCCACCGCTGAGCTGCTTCAATGCGGCGCGCGCAATTTTTGAATATGAGCTCAGACTACGTGCACTCTTAGGCGTAATGTCACCCAAAGAAACCAAAAGAATGCGTTTTACTTTCACTCCAGAGGCGACCCAAGACTTTTCGGCACGAATCACACAGGTTGAGGCCTGCTGAGCATCGAGGTCACCAACGAGATTGGCATGGGTGACAGAACCGCCAAGCAGACGATCTAATTCAACCAAAAGTCCAGATTTAGATTTGGCAGTCTTTAGAGCGTCTAAGTCTGTCTTTGAGTAAGCTAAAACCAAACAGTCGGAGCTCTGCGCCACTAAAGTGGCAAGACCTGCTTTCAGCTGCTTGGGGTTAATCAGATCGGCTTGCGCGAAAATCTTAGTGCTAAATTGGATAGTCATCATGTCTTGAGGTATTTTTAAGTCAATTCAAGGAAAAAAATGGGTGTTTTTCCATTATCCTCCGAGATGCAGGTTCACATCTTGAGTGAGCCAATAACAGTGAACTCGCTATTTATTCATGATTTTTCACCAAGCCCTTCGCCGCGAACTCAGTTTTACGACTGGTGGCGTTTTTTTGGTCCTGGTTACCATCATGATTACCACCCTGGTTATCCGAATTCTGGGCTTTGCAGCCAATGGTGCCGTTAATCCAGAAGATGCTCTCGTCCTCATTGCGTTGGCCACTCTGGGTTATATGGCCGTTCTATTGACCGTCTCTCTTTTTGTGGCAGTTCTCATGGTGCTAGTGCGCTGGTACAAAGATTCAGAAATGATTGTTTGGTTTGCCAGTGGTCTCAGTATTGCTAGCCTCATTCGACCCATCCTGCGCTTTGCAGCGCCGCTCATCGTCATCATTGCCCTTTTAGCCCTTTTTGTTTGGCCTTGGGCTAACCGCGAATCCACCATCATTAGCCAGCGCTTTCAGCAACGGAGTGATGTGTCTATGGTTGCTGCAGGTCAGTTTAGGGAATCAGCCAAAGCCGAGCGTGTATTTTTCATTGAAGAGTTAGATGTTGATAAAAGCGAAGTGAAAAATATCTTTGCAGCAGAAACCAAAAATGGTCGACTGAGTGTTGCCGTTGCCTCTACAGGATTTATTGAGAATGCAGAGCGTGGTGGCAAATCCATAGTACTCAATAATGGCCGACGCTACGAAGGCGTACCAACACAGCCTGATTTTAGGATTCTAGAATTCGCTCAGTACAGTACCCATATCCAAAACAAGAGCACGCTTGATCCAGCGCCACGTGATCGTGAAAAATCGGTATCCGAGTTGTTAAATGATCCCAATGTAGCGGCCGTTAATCCTAATCATGCTGAATTACTTTGGAGGATCGGTTTACCGCTAATGGCACTTGGGCTTGTGTTGATTGCAATCCCGCTTGCCTATGTCAATCCAAGGCTAGGTAATTACACGGCAATGTTTTATGCGGTGCTGATATACCTTATTTACAGCAACCTCTTAAACCTCACGCAAAATTTTGTTTCGCAAGGCAAAGTGAATGTTTTTGTAGCGGCTTGGCCCATACACGCCCTCGCTTTTGGCATAGCTTTTCTACTCATTCGTAATCGTATCAACCCGTCTCTGAAGTGGTGGCGCCGTCAACTACCTGCGTTCTTGGCTAATAGATGAAATATTTATTTCCCTATATCTTTGAACGCTATTTAGCCAGGCAAATTTATGCTGCCTTTGGTTTCATCCTATTTGCCTTAGTCACACTGTTCTTATTTTTTGACATCCTCAGTGAACTTGGTTCAGTTAAAGGTCAATACACCTTGCCACTAGCCTTGCTACATGTTTTATTAAAAGCACCAAGCCGCATTTCTGAAATTATTCCCATCGCTGGTTTGATTGGCAGCATCTATGTATTTGCGATGCTAGCAAGCCAATCTGAGTTCACCATCTTACGTATTGCGGGATTGGATATGCGCAGGGGCTTAACTACCTTAGCGAAGATTTCGTTACCTTTAGTTATTGTGACGCTCGTGATGAGCGAGTGGCTTGGGCCTTACGCCGAAAGCTTGTCTGACCAGATTCGCATGAGGGCTTTGGGCTCATCCTATAGCTCTCAATTCAAAACTGGGGTGTGGGTTAAAGATCGCTTACGTGATGAGGATGGTAGTGGCCCAATTAGGCCGGGAGTTCGATATGTCAACGTTGGCAAAATTGAACAAGATAATGAAATCAAAAATATCCGCATGTATGAGTTTGATGATGCCTATCGTCTGCTATCCATTCGGAGTGCCGTATCTGGGCGCTTTGATCAAACTGGAACTTGGATTCTGGATGACGTTACCGAAACTCGCTTTAAAGAAACTAAGCAGGCCGACCCGCTGAACCCAGTGTATTCAGCGAAAACTGTTGCGCACCCGATTGTCAGCCTAAGCTCTGAAGTCACTCCACAAATCTTGAATGTACTCTTGGTCAGCCCAGAAAAAATGTCGATCTTTAGTTTGGGTCGCTTCATCTCTCACTTAACAGATAACAAACAAGATGCGCAAAGGCACTCCATTGCCTTTTGGAAAAAAGTGATTTATCCATTTACGATCTTTGTCATGCTAGTGCTGGCCCTGCCGTTTGCCTACTTAAAGGTTCGAGCAGGCAGTGTTGGAATTAAGGTGTTTGGCGGCATCATGCTGGGCATGAGTTTCCAACTCTTTAACTCGCTCTTCTCAAATGTGGGGCTTTTAGGATCATGGCCGGCATTGCTGACTGCCCTAACACCTCCATTGGTGTATTTCATTTTGGCAATGGTGGGTTTACGTTGGGTATCTAGAGCTTAATACCTCAAAATCATATAGAATTTGATTCCTATATCTCAGTTGATATAAAGAATGGAATCCATATGAATTTACATCAATTTCGATTTGTGCGTGAAGCCGTTAGGCAGAACTTTAACCTCACCTCGGCCGCTAAGACCCTCTTTACCTCTCAGCCAGGGGTTTCCAAAGCCATTATTGAGCTAGAAGATGAGCTTGGTGTTGAGATATTCCGACGCCACGGCAAGCGTATTCGCTCACTCACTGAACCGGGCAAGCGCATCCTGATTTCGATTGAGCGCGTTTTGGATGAGGTGGAAACCCTAAGAAGGGTGGGTAAAGACTTTGCCAGCCAAGATCAGGGTAACTTTGTGATTGCCACTACCCATACTCAGGCCCGTTATGCCTTGCCTAAAGTGCTCACTGAATTTACAAAACGGTTTCCAAAGGTACGGGTAAGTATTCAGCAAGGTAGCCCAGGTCAAATTGCGGAGCTGCTCATTCATGATCGTGCTGATATCGCAATCGCCACCGAGGGCATTGCCAACACCCCAGGTGTGCTGGCACTTCCAGGCTACCAGTGGCAACACGTCGTCATGGTGCCACTAAGTCACCCACTCCTCAATCAATCCACAATCACCCTAGAAGAAATTGCGAAGTATCCACTAATTACCTACGACAAAGCATTTGCAGGTCGAAGTAAGATTGATGCTGCCTTTGCACAACGCAATCTCAGTCCCGATATTATTTTGGAGGCGATTGATGCAGACGTCATTAAGACCTATGTAGAAACAGGGATGGGCGTAGGAATTGTTGCTGGCTTAGCCTATGATGCAGATCGAGATCGCAACCTCAGAGTCATTCCGGTTAGCCATCTATTTGGCAGTAACGTAACGCATCTAGGTGTAAAGCAAGGCGCCTATTTACGCTCTTTCGTTTTCACCTTCATTGAACTATTCTCACCCACGCTCACCAAGAAAATCGTTGAGCAAGCCATGAATAGCGAATCAGAAACTTACGAAATTTAAGATTTAGAACGGTTCGGGTAGCAAATAACAGTCTGCTTAAGATGGTGCCCCGGGGCGGACTTGAACCGCCACGCCTTGCGGCACCGGATTTTGAGTCCGGCACGTCTACCAATTCCATCACCGGGGCAGGTGTTTGCAGTGGAAATACTGCATTGAAGCTTACTAAGACGTGAGAGTGTAACAAAAAAGTTGTAGGACGCTCATTCTTAGGCTCATAAGACCTTAAAATAGGGTCTTCAAGCCACATTACTCAAAAGGACTTACCCGTATGGCCGGCCATTCGAAATGGGCCAACATTCAGCACCGCAAAGGACGTCAAGACGAAAAGCGCGGCAAGATTTGGACCAAACTCATTAAAGAAATTACGGTTGCAGCTAAATTAGGTGGAGGCGATATCGCTACAAGCCCCCGTTTACGCCTTGCGATCGATAAGGCTAAAGATGCCAATATGCCTAATGACAATGTGCAACGGGCAATTCAGCGTGGTACTGGCTCCTTGGAAGGTGTTAACTACGAAGAAATTCGTTACGAAGGTTACGGCCTCAATGGCGCCGCCATCATTGTGGATTGCTTAACGGATAACCGTACCCGCACTGTTGCTGAAGTACGCCATGCATTTGCAAAAAATGGAGGCAACATGGGCGCCGAAGGCTCAGTTGCCTTTATGTTCAAACACTGCGGTCAGATGTTGTTTGCGCCAGGCACCAACGAAGATCAACTTATGGAGATCGCGCTAGATGCTGGCGCCGAAGATGTCATCACTCATGATGATGGTTCATTTGAGGTGCTCACCCCAGTGCCTGAATTTCCTAAGGTACAGGACGCACTTTACCAAGCGGGTTTAAAAGCAGAGCTAGCAACAGTGACGATGCGTCCTGAAACTGAAACTGAACTCGAAGGTGATCAAGCAGAGAGCATGCAAAAACTATTAGATGCGCTTGAGAACTTGGATGACGTTCAAGAAGTATTCACGAACGCCTCTTTGTAATCGGCCAGCTTTTTAACACTCATCATTAATACATCTTTTAGTCCTTTATGAAAATTCTTTTAATTGGTTCTGGTGGTCGTGAACATGCATTAGCATGGAAGCTAGCGCAATCTCCACAAGTTCAAACTGTATGTGTAGCCCCGGGCAATGGCGGTACAGCTACTGCAAAACAAACTGCAGCCGGTATCCAAAACCTCCCGATCTCAGACCTTCAAGAATTGGCAGACTTTGCCAAACGTGAAAAGATCCACCTCACCGTAGTGGGCCCTGAGGCGCCATTGGCTGCCGGTATTGTGGATGTATTTCGCAAGAATGGATTGCGCATCTTTGGGCCTACTCAGTTAGCAGCCCAATTAGAGTCTTCCAAAGATTTCTCTAAAGCATTTATGAAACGTCATGGCATCCCAACAGCGGAGTATCAGACTTTTTCAAATGCATTAGAAGCTCACGCTTATATTGATGCTAAGGGCGCGCCCATTGTTATTAAGGCGGATGGTCTTGCTGCAGGCAAAGGTGTAGTTGTAGCAATGGATTTAGTCGAAGCTCATGCAGCTGTCGATATGATGCTAGCCGATAACAAACTGGGGAATGCTGGCGCACGCGTAGTCATTGAAGAATTTTTGACTGGTGAAGAAGCTAGCTTTATCGTACTTGTAGATGGCAAACATGTTTTAGCTTTAGCAACTAGTCAAGATCACAAGCGCCTGCTCGATGCTGATCAAGGCCCCAATACTGGCGGCATGGGCGCTTACTCCCCTGCCCCAGTAGTTACCCCAGAAATTCATGCGCGCGCCTTACGCGAAGTCATCATACCGACAGTTAAAGGCATGGAGGCTGATGGCATTCCATACACTGGCTTCCTCTATGCGGGGCTCATGATTTCCCCCGATGGGAAGATTAAGACTTTAGAATTTAATTGCCGTATGGGCGATCCAGAAACACAGCCAATCATGGCGCGCCTGCGGAGCGATCTCGTAAACGCACTTGATCATGCTATTGACGGCACACTCAATGAGGTAGAGTTGGAGTGGGATCGTCGTACTGCCCTAGGCGTGGTATTGGCAGTTCACAATTATCCCGATACTCCGCGTAATGGCGATGTCATTACGGGTATCCCTGCTGATACTGAAGATCAATTGACTTTTCATGCTGGTACAAAGTTACAGGATGGGAAGCTAGTCACCTCGGGTGGTCGTGTCATGTGCGTCGTAGGTCTATCGGATACCGTTCGCGGTGCACAACAAAAAGCATATGAAGCGATTGCTCAGATCCAATTCGATGGCATGCAATATCGCAAAGATATTGGCTATCGGGCAGTGAAATAACTCTAACTAAGAAGGACTTTTCATCCTTGTCATCTACTGAACAGACTCAAATTAATATTGCAGAACTAGAATCTTATTTTTTAGGTCTGCAAGATCGCATTACTACTGCAATGAGTGCGCTTGACGGCAAAGCCTTTGTGGTGGATGCCTGGGAAAAGCCGGAAGATAGCAAGCTGCGGGGTTATGGACATACTTGTACTTTAGATGGCGGCAATATATTAGAAAAAGGTGGTGTGGGCTTTTCTCATGTTCGCGGTGATCAAATGCCTCCTTCAGCTTCACACCATCGCCCAGAAGTTGCTGGACGTAGTTTTGAAGCCATGGGTGTTTCTTTGGTCTTTCACCCAAACAATCCCAAGGTGCCAACCACTCATATGAATGTGCGTTGCTTTATTGCGCAAGCTCCCGATAAAGAGCCCGTTTGGTGGTTTGGAGGCGGCTTTGATCTTACCCCCTACTATGGCGTTGACGAGGACTGTAAACACTTTCATCAAACCGCTAAAAATGCTTTAGACCCGTTTGGCAAAGAGCTATACCCTCGATTCAAAAAATGGTGTGATGAATATTTTTATCTTAAGCATCGTGAAGAGCCCCGCGGTATTGGTGGCGTATTCTTTGACGACTTCAATGAACTGGGTTTTGAGCAAAGCTTTGCCATGACGCGTGCTGTTGGCGATGCATTTATTGAAGCTTACTTGCCGATTGTGGAGCGTCGTTATCAAGACAGCTTCACCCCAGAAGAAAAAGCTTTTCAAGAATACCGTCGTGGACGTTATGTGGAGTACAACTTATTATTTGACCGAGGCACCATTTTTGGCCTGCACTCTGGCGGGCGCACAGAGTCTATTTTGATGTCTATGCCACCCGTAGTGCAGTGGTGGTACAACTGGCAGCCAAAACCAGGGACACCAGAAGCAAAGCTTTACGACTACTACCTTAAGCCGCGCGACTGGCTTGCCTAAATGATCTCAGAACATTTGGTTACCCTAAAAAAAATTGGCATTCTAGGCGGCACGTTTGACCCACCCCATCTTGGCCACATTAAATTAGCAACCCATTTTGCAAAAATCTTGCATCTTGACCAATTGTTGCTCGTTCCCAGCGGGGAGCCCTGGCAAAAAGAGTCTAGCATTACCCCCTCTGAGCTTCGCTTTCAGATGACTGAAGCGGCTGGCATCGATTTAGCTATTGAATTTCTACAGCAGAATTTAGCAACGCAAATTAGTACTGATCGCATAGAAATGGATCGAGCGGGTCCAAGCTACACACTTGATACAGCCAAAGCTCTCAGGAAGCATTTTGGACCCCAGGTTAGCCTGACTTGGCTAATGGGAGCCGATACTCTTCTGAACCTACCAACCTGGAATTCTTGGGATCAATTACTGAATTATCTGAATTTGGCAGTGGCCAGTAGGCCTCACCATTCAATTTCTGCAGAAATAAGCCCTGAAGTGCAGGACTTACTAGAAAAGCATCAATGTATTTATGCCGACGCCCTTGCAAAAAGTCCTTTTGGACGCATCTACTTAGATAACAGTCTATCGGTTGACCTTTCATCTACCGAACTTCGAAATCAACTTAAAAGCGCATCTCGTGAGGAAATTGCACTTAAGCAGATTCCCGCTCACGCTTTAGAAATCATTACAAATTTAGGTCTGTACAAGTAATCAGGCTAAGATCATCCTTATATACAAAATCTCAGAAAAATATTAAAGAAACTATGGAATTAACTAAATTACAACGTGTCGTGATCGATGCTCTGGAAGATGTCAAAGCACAAGATATTCGCGTTTACGACACCACTAAACTCAGCGAGTTATTTGATCGCGTGATCATTGCTACCGGCACCTCCAATCGCCAAACTAGATCGTTGGCCATGTCAGTTAAAGAGGCTGTCAACGCCAAAGGCGGGGAAGTCATCTCAGTCGAAGGTTTAGAGACTGGTGAATGGGTGCTCGTTGATTGCGGCGATATCGTGGTTCATATTTTGCAACCTGCACTGCGCGCTTATTACCAATTGGAAGGTATGTGGGGTGCTAAGCCAGTTCGCGTCAAATTGGCTGCAGACAAGGGTCTTGTAAAGGCAAGCGAACCCGACGACGAAGAGTAATACTTTAGCAATGCGTTTAACGATTGTTTCTGTTGGTCACAAAATGCCAGAATGGGTTGCAACTGCAACCCATGATTACATTAAGCGCATGCCCGCAGATTGCAGCATTGAAATCAAAGAGATCAAACCTGATCTCAGTCCAGTCAAAGAAGCCGTCAAAATTGCAGCAGCTATTCCGAAAGGCTCTCGGGTGATTGCACTGGATGAACGTGGCAAAGATCAGACAACGCAAAATCTAGCTACCCAGTTGGCAGGCTGGCGACAGGAAGGTTTTGATATTACCTTTTTGATTGGTGGTGCTGATGGACTCGATCCCAGCCTGAAAGAGAATGCTCAAGCGATGTGGCGCCTCTCGAGTCTCACTCTGCCACATGCTATGGCCAGAGTCTTGTTAGTTGAGCAACTCTACCGAGCTTGGACTATTTTGCAAGGCCACCCCTATCACCGTGAGTAAGTCTTTTATGTTTTCTTATATTTACCTCGCCTCACAAAGTCCACGACGCCAAGAGATACTCAAACAGATTGGCGTCAATTTTGAGATGCTGGTTGCAGCACCTGGCGAAGATACGGAAACCCTTGAGACACCCCTCCCCAATGAAAAGGGACGTACTTACGTTGAACGAGTTACCTTTGCCAAAAGTGCTATTGCCTTAGCCAGGTGGCAAAAAAGCGGTAAGCCTTGGGCACCTGTCTTGTGTGCAGATACTGCCGTCAGCCTACCTAGCAATCCAGATGGTGAAATCCTTGGAAAACCAAATGATGCTTCCGATGCTAGGCGTATTCTCAAAATGCTCAGCGGTCAAACGCATCAGGTTTTAACTGCAGTTGTACTCACAACTGATCCCAAAATAAATCCTTTGTGCTTGGTACATGTATCTGAAGTGGAATTTGCCCACTTAACTGAAGCACAAATTGAGAGCTATATTCAGAGTGGTGAGCCCTTTGGTAAGGCTGGCGCATATGGCATTCAAGGTCTTGGTGGGGCTTTTATTCCTTCTATTAAAGGCAGCTATAGCGGTATCATGGGATTACCCATTTTCGAAGTTAACCAATTATTAGATTTCGCAAAAGTCGCCCGCATATGAACGAAGAAATCCTGATCAACATCACCCCCCAAGAAACACGGGTGGCACTAATTCAGCAAGGTGCCGTTCAAGAACTTCAGATTGAGCGTACGCGTCAACGCGGTATCGTCGGCAATATCTATTTAGCTAAAGTGGTACGAGTGCTACCTGGTATGCAGTCCGCCTTTATTGAAATCGGCTTAGAGCGCACTGCTTTTATGCACGTCGCCGACATTACTCAAAATAATCCTCAAGCCCAAATCGAAAAACTGCTCTTTGAAGGCCAAAATGTTTTAGTTCAAGTTCTGAAAGATCCTTTAGGAACCAAAGGTGCGCGCCTCACCACCCAGCTGAGTATTGCTGGCCGCAATTTAGTTTACTTACCACCGGCTGGCACAGATGCAGCCGCCGAGAAATATATTGGCGTATCCCAAAGAATTGATCAGCCAGAAGAGCGAGAGGCTATCAAGGTTCGTCTTGCAGGACTCATGCCTGCTGACGAAAAAGGCGGGATCATTGTGCGTACTAGCGCACAAGATGCCAGCGATAATGAGCTTAAGCATGATATGCATTACCTGCGCACAACTTGGGAAAAGATTCGTGAGGCCGTGAATCACAAGGCCGCACCTAGCTTGCTCTATCAGGATCTCAGTCTGGCCGAACGCGTATTACGTGATCTTGCTAGCGAAGAAACTATAAAAATTCGAGTGGACTCAGCAGAGAACTTTGAAAAGCTTAAAGGGTTCGCTACGCTGTATATGCCAAATTTATTGGACAAGCTCACACTGCATCGTGGTGAGCGTGCCTTATTTGATTTATTTGATGTTGATGCCGAAATTAATAAAGCACTCGGCAGAAGGGTGGATCTCAAATCAGGTGGCTACCTGATGATTGACCAAACAGAATCCATGACTACGATTGATGTCAACACTGGAAGTTATGTAGGCGCACGCAATCTAGATGACACTGTCTTTAAAACTAATCTTGAAGCTGCTCAAGCTATTGCCCGTCAATTGCGCTTGCGCAATCTTGGCGGCATCATCATCATCGACTTTATTGATATGTTGAGTAAAGACCATCAAGAATCAGTTTTGCACGAACTCAAGCGCAATTTAGAACGCGATCATGCTCGCACCTCGGTGAATGACTTTTCTTCATTAGGCCTAGTGGAGATGACCCGTAAACGCACCCGGGAATCCCTAGCCCACATCACCTGTGAACCATGCGCTACGTGCCAAGGCAAAGGTGAAATCAAAACTGCGCAAACAGTTTGCTATGAGATTTTGCGCGAGATTGTGCGCGAGCATCGCCAATTTAACCCTCGAGAATTTAGAATCGTTGCAGCACCTGATGTGATTGATCTTTTCCTTGAGGAGGAGAATCAGTTCTTGGCACAGTTAGGTGACTTTATTGCAAAGCCCATCAAGCTCCAAGCAGAAGGCAGTTTTCGCCAAGAACAATACGATATCGTTCTCAGCTAATGATTGATTAAGCATTCGAAAACTGAATACGATGCAAGTTAGCATATAAGCCATCCTTAGTAATCAACTCTTCATGTGAACCATTCTCGATCACATGGCCATGCTCTAGAACCACAATCCGATCAGCATGCTCAATGGTTGATAGGCGATGGGCGATAACCAAAGTAGTTCTACCGGCCATTAAGCGCTCTAAGGCATCTTGCACTTGACGTTCGGATTCAGAATCGAGTGCCGAAGTTGCTTCATCCAAAATCAGAATAGGTGCATCTTTATAGATGGCTCTCGCGATAGCCAAACGCTGGCGTTGTCCGCCTGATAGACGATTGCCGTTATCACCAATTTGAGTATCAATTCCTTCAGGCATCTCTTTCATGAGCGCAGATAAGTTTGCCGCCTCAAGAGCTTCTATGACACGTCCGCGATCAATACCATCAGTGCCAGTAGCGCCATAGGCTACGTTTGCCGCAATACTGTCATTGAATAAAATGACATCCTGACTCACAAAAGCAATCTGTTTACGCACATCAGCCAGCACAATATCCTCCAGCGGAATCTCGTCCAAGAAAATTTGCCCGCTGGTCGGCTTAAAGAAACGCGGCAATAAATTGACCAGCGTAGATTTACCACCGCCAGACGGACCGACAAAGGCAACCACTTCTCCAGGCTTGATATTTAAATTCACGCCAGTGAGAGCATCTTTTCGTCCAGCCTCCTGCTGATATGAGAAACCAACATCTTCAAACCGAATTGCGCCCTTTGCTTTGCCTAGGGATTTCATATTCTCTTTGCGAGATTCATCCTCCTCGAAGGATTGATCCATGAGAGAGAAAATCATTTCTGCCGCAGTCAAGCCACGCTGCAAGGGCTGATTAATATCAGCTAGATGCTTAATCGGTGAGATTACTAACAACATGGCAGTAATAAAAGAGGCAAAGCCGCCAACCGTAGTCCCCTCAGAGGCAGACTGCATCAAGGCGATAACTAAGACGATCGACAGCGCCATCGAAGCAATGAGCTGGGTGATCGGCTGATTCAAGCCGCCTGCAACTGCTGATTTCAAAGCAAATTGACGAAGACGATCCGCTTTTTCCATAAAGCGGTTCATCTCATACTCTTCAGCACCATGCACCTTCACGATCTTGTACCCAGCGGATGATTCTTCAACAATATAGGCAAGCTCACTAGTCATTGTTTGCTGCTCACGATTCAGTGAGCGCAAGCGTTTATTAATCTTTCCAATGATGAAAGCGATGATGGGGAAAATCATCAACACGACTAATGTCAGTTGCCAATTTAGGTAAATCAAGTAGCCAATCAATCCAATCACAGTGAGAGAATCACGCACCAAACTAATTAATATGCCGCCCATAATGGAGAGGGCATTATTCACCTCAAAAACTACCGCATTAATTAAGCTGGATGCAGAGTTCTTTTGAAAGAACGTAGTGCTTGAATGTAGTAATGCCTTAAACATCTGCATGCGCATCTTCAGCAAAACAGCATTGATAACGCGATTTAAAAGATAGCTAGACAAAAATTGCGCCATCCCTCGCACAAAGGCTAGGCCGACCAAGAAAACGGGTACTAGCCAGAGTTTTTGATCCAACTGACCAGTGAAACCACGATCTAGCAGAGGCTTCATGAGGGCCGGCATAGAGGTTTCTGCGCCAGCAACCAGCGCCATGGCCAATATAGAGCCAATAATTAAGCCAATATGGGGCTTAAGGTACTGAATTAAGCGATTTAGGGCGGTACGGTCTTGAGCATTCATATAATGAATTATGCCCACCTTATCCGTCATACTCATTACTCGCAATGAAGAGGCCAATTTGGCCGATTGTTTGGCCTCCCTAGAAGGGATTGCCCAGCAAATCGTGGTGGTCGATACCAACAGCACCGATAACACCCTGGAGATCGCTAAAAAGCATGGGGCGCTTATTAGCCAGCCGGCCGACTGGCCTGGATTTGGCTCCCAAAAGAACCGAGCTTTAGACCTAGCTACAGGTGACTGGATACTTTCCTTGGATGCGGATGAGAGACTCACTCCCGCCCTCAGAAGTGAGATTCTGACTGCAATTCACCATTCAGCCCATGTTGACTGTTTTGCAATTCCACGCCTATCTTGGTATTGCGGTCGTTTTATTCGGCATTCTGGCTGGAGTCCAGATTATGTAGATCGATTATTTAAGCGTGGTACTGCCCGCTTCTCGGATGATCTAGTTCACGAGCGGCTGATACCTAATGGGCAAGTAGCCAAGCTAGAGAATCCGATGTTGCATTTCAGCTTCATGAACTACTCGCAAGTACTCCAAAAGCTAGATCGCTATTCAACAGCTTCAGCAGAGCAAGCATTTTCTAAAGGTAAAAAGAGTAGCCCATTAACTGCAGTACTTCATGGTATTTGGGCTTTTACTCGTACCTACTTCGTACGACTTGGTTTTCTGGACGGCCCCCAGGGTTTTGCATTAGCAATCTCGAATGGGCAAGGGACTTACTATCGCTATATGAAGTTATGGCACTTGCACCAAGAAGCAAACTCCAATAACTTTCTCAGCAAATGATCTCCGTTCTTCTGGCGACCTATAACTGGCCACAGGCCCTCAAACTCTGTCTTGAGTCACTGAGCACTCAAGCAGATTTCCATTTTGAAATCATCATTGCCGATGATGGCTCAACTACAGACACCAAAGATCTCATAGAAGCAATCCAGAAAAATTTCCCAGTAAAAATTACTCATCTTTGGCAAGAAGATCAGGGATTTCGTAAGACCCGCATTCTCAATCAAGCCATTCAAGCGGCTTCCGGTGAATATCTCGTATTTCTCGATGGTGATTGCGTTGTACAGCCAGACTTTATTGCACAACATCGTGCACTGTCTCAGGCAAACCATCTAGTGACAGGTAGTCGTGTTTTACTGAACGACCAACTCAGTAAACAATTGCTTTCATGGCCTCATTGGGACTCCAAGAAATTCACTGATAACTTATTAAGCTATCGACTATCCGGCGGTATCAATAAGTATTGGCCCCTCAAAGTCAAGTTGGGTAATGGCGCCTGGCGCAACTACAAAAAATTTGTCTGGCGCCGTATTAAAGGCTGCAATATGGCATGTTGGAAAGCTAACGCTCTGGCGATAGGCGGCTTTGATGAAACCATGACAGGCTGGGGACATGAAGATGCCGATTTTGTTTTCCGATTACAAAATCGTGGGTTGATTAGAAAATCTGGATCTTGGGCAACTGAAGTGCTGCACCTCTACCACCGCATCAATGATCAATCCAATGCTGCAGAAAATGCGCGTCGCGTCCGTGAAAAAATTCTCGCTAAAGTTAAGTAGGATTTAGTTACATTACCCCTATGTCTGCATTCTCAGCGCTCAAGCCTAAAAAAGTTTTATTTATTGCGACTCGCCAAATTGGCGATGTCCTTGTCACTACACCGCTCATTTCACAAGCTCGTGAACTGTGGCCTGATGCTGAGTTTCACTTTTTGGGCTACCGCGGCAAGCTCGAGATGCTCAAAGGCAACCCCGATATTGCTCAGATCATTGAAACCTCAGATCGCCCCAAGCTTGGGGAATATCTCACTTTATTTTTTAAACTCTTTCAACGTTATGATTTAGCAGTGGTTACGCAACCCAGTGATCGCGCCTATTTCTATGGCCTAGCAGCAGCTCATCACCGCGTGGGCGTTCTAGGTGGCCATCCTCAAGGCCTCACTGAACAAGATAAAGCTAAAAAAAGTAAAAGTGATCAACAAAATGCCTGGAAAAAAACTATTAGCCTGCATACAGTTGACGTAGATTATTTTGCACAACATGTTATTACTGAAAAGCTTCGCCTGCTCGAGATCTTTTATAAAAATCCACTGGAATTATTTAAGAAACCAATCTCGGTAACAGCTCCTGCTGGTGATCCGATTATCCCAAGTATTGCAAGTCAACTTCACTCACCTTATGTGGTGGTTCACCCCGGACCTTTAACCGCATATAAGCGTTGGCCACTTGCGTATTGGCAAACATTGCTGACATGGATTACAAAACAAGGTTGGCAAGTGGTGCTGAGCGCATCTCCCGCCAAGCAAGATCTGCAACTCAATCAAGATATTCTTTCATTGCTTGATGAAGAAACCCGCAAGCATGTCCTTGATACTGCGGGCCAGCTCACTATCCCGCAGGCGGGGACACTGATTCGTGGAGCGATAGCTTATGTTGGGGTAGACACCTCTATTACGCACTTAGCAGCCGCATGCAATTCACCCACCATTGCCCTATTCGGTCCAACACCACCCACCAACTTTGGGCCATGGCCTAATGGTTTTGTTGGTGAACAGCCATATCGATTAAGAGCTCGCTCGCAGACGGTTGGTAATGTCACAATCCTACAAGGGCCTGGTGAATGCGTCCCCTGCCGCAAAGCAGGTTGCGAGGATCGCGCAAGTAGTAATAGCGAATGCTTGGACCAGCTAGACCCAAACCAAGTGATTCAAGCACTGCAAAGCGCTATAAAGAAATAAAACTGATACGCGCTTAGAGGTACTGAACTTGAACAGTATTAGATTGCTTGGCTGCCAAAATTTGATTCAAACTATGTAAGCAAGCGTCATCTGGATAAATTCGGAGCTCTTCCGGAAATTGCATCAGACAGGCTCCACCACTAGTGGTGACTGCAGCAGTAAGCATTAAACCCTTCATGCCTTCGCTAGCGCTTGGCATAGAAGCTACCGCAGGACCTAGCTTAGGATCGCGTACCCGGTTACTCATCAAGTAAGGTCCAATTTGGCTACGTAAGGATTTGAGATCAATTGCTGAATCGATGGATAGATGAAGGTTGCGTGCAAAACGCATACGGGCTCCCGTAATATCCATGACCGCCTCAGAAACGATTCTCACTCCACCAGAAAACTTATCCGGAGTGATATTGACTTTGGCCACCAGCAACTCATCTTCTTTGAGCCAAGAACGATTGGGTTCATAGACTTCGCTGTAGAGCGTCACTTCAATCGCAGCAGTGCCATCATCAATAGTTGCAATCATCATGCGTCCACGCTGCCCAGTCAGCATCCGAGCAGAAGTAATAATGCCGGCGATTAACTGGTCTTTACCCTCAGTCACCTTGACTAATGGCTGGCGAATAAAATGCGCCGTCTCGTCACGATAGGCGTCAAACATGTGGCCAGTTAAACAAAGTCCTAAAGCGCTCTTTTCATCTTGGAGACGTTTCTTTTCAGACCATGGTAATTCGCGAACTAACTCTGGCAAATGACGATCATCTTCTCCTGCCATCTCAAATAAACTCACTTGATTAATTGAGGCTTCAGCTTGTTCGGCAGCCTCAATTGCACGCGCAAGAGAAGCCAATAAAGTAGATCGAATATCGTAAAGATTGCCACCAGCGGAAATGGAGTCCTTATACAAGCTATCAAAGGCGCCAGCACGCATTAAAGCCTCAATCGCTCTACGGTTCACCTGTCTACGATCAACGCGTGCGCAGAAGTCAAACAGATCCTTGAATGGACCGCCAGCCTCACGCGCCTTCACAATCACTTCAATTGCCGCTTCACCAGTTCCCCTAACCGCACCTAAACCATAACGAATATGACTAATCGGGGAATCTGGGGCAGCATCTGGCGCACGTAATGGCGTGAAAACATACACACCAGTATTAATGTCTGGTGAAAACACGCGAATATGATTTGCCAAACAATCGTCATACAGAATCTTCACCTTATCGGTGTCATCCATTGCGAGCGATAAGTTGGCCGCCATAAATTCAGCGGGGTAGTAGGCTTTTAGCCAGGCAGTTTGATATGCCAAGAGCGCATAAGCAGCAGCGTGGGATTTATTAAATCCATAGCCTGCAAAACGCTCCATCAAGTCATAAATCTCGTTGGCTTTACCTTCAGTAATACCGCCTGCTTTTGCGCCATCACTAAAAATCTTGCGATGCTGCGCCATCTCTTCAGGCTTCTTCTTACCCATCGCACGACGCAACATGTCTGCGCCACCGAGTGAGTAGCCGCCAATCATCTGCGCCATCTGCATCACCTGCTCTTGGTAGACCATGATGCCGTAGGTTTCTTGCAGAACGGGCTCAATGCGAGGATCCGGATACTCTACTTTTTGCCGCCCGTGCTTACGTTCAATAAAGTCCGGGATCAGATCCATTGGACCAGGGCGATAGAGCGCGACGAGCGCAATAATATCTTCGAAGCGGTCAGGCTTAGCTTCACGCAGCATGCCTTGCATGCCACGACTTTCTAACTGGAAGACAGCGACCGTATTGGCATTCTTTAAAACTTCAAAAGCCTTTTGATCATCAAGCAGAATTTCACCGATATTCCAATCTTTACGATCGGTATGTAGCGTTTTAATCCATTTCTCAGCAGCTGCCAAAATTGTTAAGGTGGTTAAACCTAGAAAGTCGAACTTCACTAGACCAATCGCCTCTACGTCATCTTTATCAAACTGACTAATGACTGAACCACTCTCTTGGTCTTTGGAGTCTTTCGCCTCTTGCGTATAGAGCGGGCAAAAATCGGTTAAACGACCAGGCGCAATTAATACACCACCCGCATGCATGCCCACGTTACGAGTCATACCCTCTAACTGCTGCGCTAGAGATAACAGTTGACGCACTTCATCTTCATTCTTTTCACGCTCGCCTAATTGCTTCTCTTCCTTCTTGGCTATTTCAATAGTCATGTACTGACCTGGCTTGTTCGGAATCAATTTTGCGATACCGTCAACGAAGTTATAGCCTTGCTCGAGCACACGACCAACGTCACGAATTGCTGCGCGTGCAGCCATTGTTCCAAAGGTAGCAATTTGACTAACTGCATCTTTTCCATATTTATCTTTTACGTACTGAATCACGCGATCGCGCCCATGCTGGCAAAAGTCAATATCGAAGTCGGGCATCGATACCCGTTCAGGATTTAAGAAGCGCTCAAAAAGGAGGTTGTAACGCAACGGGTCAAGATCAGTAATTCCCAATGAATAGGCTACCAAAGAGCCAGCACCAGATCCACGACCGGGGCCAACTGGTACGCCATTATTTTTTGCCCAGTTAATAAAGTCAGCAACAATTAAGAAGTAGCCTGGGAAACCCATTTGAGCAATTGTCTTTACCTCGAACACCAAGCGCTCGTGATACCGGACCTCTTCCTTAGCGCGCTCCTCTGCGTCAGGAAAATTGCGCACCATATGGCGCTTCAGACCAATCTCTGATTGCTGCAATAAATAATCGTCGAGCGTAATACCTGGTGGCGTTGGAAAATCCGGCAAACGCGGCTGACCTAAAGTCAAAGAGAGGTTGCAGCGCTTGGCAATCTCCACGGAGTTTGCAAGTGCAACTGGTAAATCTGCAAAGCGCTTTTCCATCTCCTCTTGAGATAAAAAATACTGCTCTTCATTAAATTTCTTGGTGCGACGAGGATTACCTAAAAGCTCGCCTTCTGCAATACAGACTCGGGCCTCATGGGCTATGAAATCACTACGCTGCATAAACTGCACTGGATGCGTAGCAACAATTGGTAAATCCATTTCACTAGCAAGGTGGCAAGCCAACTGAAGTTGCTGCTCATCCTGAGGATGACCGCCGCGCTGCACTTCAATGTAAAAAGCATTTGGAAATAAGCTCGCCCAACGCTTGGTAGCAACTTTCGCTAAATCTTCTTGACCAGCCAGGAGAGCAGCACCAACATCACCCCAGCGTCCACCTGAAAGCGCAATCAATCCATAAGACAGCGTTCTTTTTGCAGCTTTATCTTCAGCCTTTGAAGCTGGTTCGCTAAACCAGTTGAGATCGACCTCAGCTCGACCTCGGGATTGATTCTCAAGGGAGGCCTTACTTAAGAGCTGGCATAGATTGAGGTAGCCAGAGTGATTTTGTACCAGGAGTAATAAACGATGAGGTTGATCTGGGTCTTGGGGATTGCTCACCCAAACATCCGCGCCTGCGATTGGCTTAATTCCGCCAGAGCGTGCAGCACTATAAAAACGAACTAGGCCAAATAAATTACTTAAGTCAGTGAGAGCCAAGGCGCCCATACCGTCTTTTTCAGCGGCAGCTACCGCATCGTCAATGCGAACAACGCCATCCGTAATCGAAAACTCGGAATGGACGCGTAGATGAACAAAACGGGGTGAAGCCATGAGATCATTTTAGCTGTGCCGAACTTCAAAAACCCCTCACCCCCAGCCGACGGCTATCGCGGGCGATTTGCCCCCTCGCCCACTGGCCCGTTACACGCGGGATCGCTCGTTGCTGCCCTAGGGAGCTGGTTAGATGCCCGTAAAAATCATGGAAAATGGCTACTCAGAATGGAGGATTTAGACGCTCCCCGTTGTATTCCGGGGGCAGATCAAGAAATCCTGCGCCAATTGCTTGCTTGCGGCCTCTCTTGGGACGAGGAGCCAACCTGGCAATCCAAGCACCAAGAGCGCTATAAACAGGCCTTGGAGCGCTTAAATCAGCTCCAAATCATCTATCCCTGCACCTGCTCTCGACAAGCCATTGCAAACGCCCTAGAAGCTCGTGGCGTAACGACTCCCCGCAATCAGGAGATGGTCTACCCCGGAACCTGTCGCCCTCATCAAATTGGCACATACGATGAGGTGGAAAGACCATCAACCGAAGTCGCTTGGCGACTTGCCCTACCACCAGAGATCACCATGCATTTTGAAGATCTGGCCCTGAGCAAGCAAACTCAAGATCTCAATCGAGATGTAGGAGATTTTGTGTTGCGGCGCCGGGATGGCATATTTACTTATCAACTGGCCGTCGTGGTGGATGATGCCGAGCAAGGAATTACGCATATCGTGCGCGGGGCAGATTTACTAGACAACACCGCACGACAAATTTATCTGCAGCGGGTCTTGGAGTATGAAACTCCGAGCTACCTGCATCTACCTTTAGTGCTTGATGAGCATGGCGAGAAACTCAGTAAGCAAACTCTGGCAAGCGCCATTCATATTGAGAATGCGCAGCAGGCTTTACAAGAATTACGTAAAGCTGGAATGCATTTAGGACTGAGAGATCTTCCAGATGGGAAGGAAACTTCGATTGCTGAGTGGCTTTTGGCAGCCACCCAGGCTTGGGACAGAAAAATTACTTTTTCTTAAAGCCGCCAAGTAAAGCGCCGACTGCTGGTTTTGCTGGAATGATGCCGACTTTTTTCTCAGTAGGATTAACAGCCTCTGATGCTGGCTTGACTACAGCAGTAGGCTCATAAGGCTTATAGAAAAATGGATCTGACATTTTTGCTGGTGCATCTGATCTCGACGAATTTCTGCTGGGTGCGGGGCGTGAGCTGCCCTCAGGCAATGGCTGAATATCCAACTTGCGCTTCATCAACTTTTCAATATCGTCGAGTAAACGTTTTTCACTGGCATCAACCAATGCAATTGCATCGCCCTTACTACCAGCGCGACCTGTACGGCCAATACGGTGTATAAAATCTTCAGCATTAAATGGCAACTCGTGATTAATCACGCAAGGCATCGATGGAATATCCAGACCGCGAGCGGCTACATCGGTTGCAACTAAGGCCTCGATCGCTCCAGACTTAAAGGCATCTAAAGTGAGAGTGCGCTCACCCTGACTCTTATCACCATGAATCGCGCCAGCCTTGATACCATCACGCTCCAATGAGCGAGCTAGCCTTGCACAACCTAAACGACTGTTGGTAAAGATGATGCACTGACGAGATAGGCCTTGACGAGTACGCGCTTCAAGTACTTTCACAATTGCCTGTTGCTTATCAGCACTAGCCACCATATGAACTACTTGCTTAACAGTATCTGCCGCGGCATTTTGGCGCGCCACTTCAACAGTCACCGGCGTACGCAAATAACTTTGTGCCAACTTTTTAATCTCTGGTGAAAACGTCGCTGAGAACAAGAGAGTTTGGCGCTGAGCTGGAATCAAATCAATGATGCGCTGTAAGTCAGGCAAGAAGCCCATATCGAGCATGCGATCGGCTTCGTCTAGCACCAGAATTTCTACTTGAGACAGGTTGGCTACTTTAGAGCCTATGTGATCCAGCAAGCGTCCCGGAGTAGCAATCAAAATCTCTACACCACCACGCAGTATGGCCACCTGCTCTTTCATATCCACGCCACCGTAAACCACGGCAGCACGCAAATCGGTGTGCTTGGAATAACTCGCTGCGTTCTCAGCAACCTGAACCGCTAGCTCGCGTGTTGGCGTTAATACTAAAGCACGGATCGGATGGCGAGCAGGCGAAGCACTGCTACTTGCATGACGCAGAATCTTTTGAATGATGGGCAGTACAAAAGCAGCCGTTTTACCGGTACCCGTTTGCGCCGCGCCCATCAAATCGCTTCCCGCCAAAACGTGCGGAATGGCTTGCGCTTGAATCGGAGTTGGAGTGTTGTAACCCTGCTCAGATACCGCTTTTTGAATCTTTGGATCTAAGCCAAAGTCAGCAAAGGTAATTGTTGCTGGGGTGGCGCCACTCTTAGTGGCGCCGGTAGAGGAATTTATTTCAGGAACAGTATTTATCAAGGTAACTTACAGAATGGCTGCAATGCCGGCCTTTGCGGTTTCGGCATCCTCAGTCGATTTAACGCCGGAAACGCCGACTGCGCCGATGGTAAACCCGTTTACCTCGATATTGACGCCGCCTTCCAACATCCCCGAAATATGTGGGGCAGATAAAAAGGAAGTGCGGCCATTATTAATAATCTCTTCGTATACACGACTCTCGCGCTTACCCATGGCAGCAGTACGCGCTTTTTCTTGAGCGATATAAGCGGAGACAGGAGCGCATGTATCACGACGGATCAAACCTAAGAGATGACCACCGTCGTCACAGACAGCAATCGTCACAGCCCAGTTATTGGCTGCAGCGTGCTTGTCAGCTGCATCCAAAATCTTTTGAACATCAGCCTGGGTTAAATACGGTTTAGTTGCCAACATGTGAAGTCTCTCTGTCTCGAATGTGTTTTATTTGATGAAACTGCTATCTTTATAAGTACTTGAATTATAAGGGGTGTAAGCCAGTTGATTCACTAGCCGACACCCCATTTACACCCAACTTACTGATTATTTTAGAAATTCTTGGGCAGCAACAACACCGCTTGCCTTGGGCTTATAGCCTATCGCACCCAAACTCATCTCTACCCCGCTCAGCGCAGCCATCAGGCTAAGCTCATTGCAATCGCCTAAATGACCAATACGGAAGGCCTTGCCTTTGATTTTTCCAAGACCTGTACCTAGGGATAAATTGAACTTCTCCAGGGCATGCTTACGCAAAACATCTGCATTCATACCTTCTGGAGTAGCAATACAAGTAAGTACTGGCGAGTAGCAATCTTTATCTTGGCACTGGATTTCTAGACCCCATGCATTGACTGCTTCACGACAAGCTGCCGCCAAACGTTGATGACGGGCGAAGATAGTATCTAAACCTTCCGTCGTCATCATGTCAATTGCTTCATGCAAGCCATACATTAAATTAGTGCTTGGAGTGGTTGGCCAATAACCTGTTTTATTGGACTCTAAAATTTCATCCCAGGCCCAATAAGACTTTGGCATCTTATTGGTTTTGCTGACTTCAATTGCTTTAGCCGACAGCGCATTAAAACCAATACCTGGAGGCAGCATTAAACCTTTTTGCGATCCAGACACAGTCACGTCAACGCCCCATTTGTCATGCTCATAGTCCGCAGAGCCTAAGCCAGAAACGGTATCAACCAATAACAAGGCCGGATGCTTCAGTGAGTCAATCGCCTTGCGAACTGCCGCAATATTCGAAGTAACCCCAGTAGAGGTTTCGTTATGAACTACACAAACTGCTTTGATTTCATGTCCGGTATCTTTGCGTAAACGCTCTTCAATTACTGATGCATCCACACCCCAACGCCAAGTATCTTGACCAGGCTTACCCACTACCTCAACATTTAAACCGAGACGCTTACCTAAGGCAACCCACAAGTTAGCGAACTGACCAGTTTCATAAAAGAGCACCTTGTCGCCGGGATTGAGAACATTTACCAATGCACCTTCCCATGAGCCGGTTCCAGAGGCAGAGTAAACAATGACTGGTTGCTCGGTCTTAAAAATCTTTTTAATACCTTCCAAAACCTTAAGACCAAATTCCCCGAATTCAGGACCGCGATGGTCGATGGTTTGATAGCTAATCGCTCTCAGGATCCGCGAAGGTACTGGGCTTGGACCGGGGATATGTAAGAAATGACGCCCCGAGAGGTGGTTATCTAGTTTTAGCATGCTGAGTCTCGCTTGGTTTTTGTAGTTAATCTTGGAGCTCAGTGTAAGTCACTTTTGGGCAATTTACAATTTTTGTATGCAAAATAATTATCAAATAATCAAAAAAATAAGCTATTTACAGCATAATTTATGCTTCTAGATGCGTTATAGTAATTATGTATACAAATTTAAGGCATTTCAAATGATGCTCACAACACCAGCAAATACACAAAACCTGCATGAAGCGATCTTTCTTAAGCTCAGGGCTTTATTGGTAGAGGGCGCCATTGCGCCGGGAAGCAAGTTGAATGAACGTGAGCTAGCAGAGCAGCTCAACGTCTCTCGCACTCCTATCCGCGAGGCGATTCGACGCTTGGCCGCTGATGGACTGGTTGAGTTAATTGCTAACCGTGGTGCCATTGCCGTTCAACTGAGCAGAGACGACATCATTCACACCTTTGATGTGATTGCCAATTTAGAAGGCTTCTCTGGAGAGCTAGCAGCACAAAATATTAGTGATCAAACACTAATTGAACTTGAAGCACTCCAATATGAAATGATGGCCTCGTATGCCCGCAGAGATTTATCAAGCTACTATCGACTCAATCTCAAAATTCACCAAGCTATTAATCACGCAGCGAACAATCCTGTCCTTAGCCAACTATTTAGCCAAGTCAATGCTCGCATTGAAGCGCTCCGCTTTCGCTCTAATCAGAATGGCGTCAAATGGGAAAAAGCCGTTGAGGAACATCAAGAAATGTTGGACGCATTAAAGGCTCGCGATAGCGTGCGGATGCGTAAGGTCATGATGCAGCATGTAATGAATAAACGTGAAGTCGTGATTCAATTAATTGACTCAGAATCTCAAGAGAAGGTTGCAGCATGAACAAGCCAGTTGATTTGCCATTGCCAGAATTCGTTGCCAATAAGGCAGAGTTAGCCAAGCGCCTCAGTCAAGAAACCTCTGGTGAAGTGATGACGGACATAGCCAGTCGCGGCCGCTATGCAACCGATGCATCAATCTATCAAGCCATGCCTGTTGCGGTTTTTATTCCCAAAACAGCTGAAGACATTGCGACAGCGATTCAGATTGCAGCTGACCTCGGTATTCCAGTTCTGCCTCGTGGTGGAGGCACTAGTCAGTGTGGGCAGACTACCGGCACATCACTTGTCATCGATAACACCAAATACTTTCGCAAACTCCTGCATGCAGATCCAATCAAGGCCACAGCCATTGTTGAGCCGGGCATTGTGCTAGATCACCTCAATGCTGCACTTAAGCCACACGGCCTTTGGTACCCAGTAGATGTTTCTACTGGAGGACAAGCAACCATTGGCGGCATGGCAGGTAATAACTCTTGCGGCAGTCGATCAATTGCTTATGGCAACATGGTGCATAACGTTTTAGGTATTGATGCCTGGCTGGCAAATGGGCAGGTGGCTAGCTTTGGAAATTATGCCCACAGTTCTGGCGCTGCAAAACAATTGGGCGACTTTGTTAAAGGGCTTGCCAATACATTGCAACCTGAGATCGAGGCGCACTTCCCCAAAGTCTTGCGTCGTGTCGCTGGCTATAACCTAGATGTATTCCATCCACAAAGCGAGCTTCCCTACACCCAAGACGGTAGTGTTAACTTAGCTCACTTACTAGTAGGCAGTGAAGGCACATTAGCGTATTTCAAATCACTTGAGCTGAAGTTAGCGCCATTACCGCAACACAAAGTACTTGGAGTAGTGAACTTTGCAAGCTTCTTCAAGGCAATGGATAGCGCGCAACATATCGTCAAGCTTGGGCCTACCGCTGTTGAGTTAGTTGATCGCACCATGATTGACTTGGCGCGCCACAATCCTAGCTTTAAGAAAACTATTGAGACCGCACTGATTGATGCTAGCGCTCAAACGCCTGAGGCTATCTTATTAGTAGAGTTTTCGGGGGAGGCACATGCACCCTTACTTGAAAAAATAAAATCTTTGCAAAGCTTAATGGGTGATCTTGGTCTTCCAGGCTCTGTAGTTGCGATGCCCGATGCTAGTTTGCAAAAAAATCTCTGGGAAGTGCGTAAGGCTGGCCTGAACATCATGATGAGTCTAAAAGGTGATGGTAAGCCAGTGAGCTTTATTGAGGATTGCGCAGTTCCACTAGAGAGTCTTGCTGAATATACCCAAGCACTCACAGATGTATTTTCAAAATACGGTTCACGTGGCACTTGGTATGCACATGCTTCCGTCGGCACCCTCCATGTTCGCCCTATTTTAGATATGCGTCGTGATGGCGCACAAAAGATGCGTGCAGTTGCCGAAGAGGCGTCTGCCCTAGTTCGCAAATACAAAGGAGCGTATAGCGGTGAGCACGGTGATGGACTGTGCCGTGGTGAATGGATCTCCTGGCAATTTGGCCCAAAGATTACGCAAGCCCTCGCTGAAATCAAACATGCTTTTGATCCAAAGGGATTATTTAATCCCGGCAAGATCGTCAACCCGCCAAAGATGGATGATGCGAGTAACTTCCGCTTCCCACCGAGCTATAAAGTGATTCCGCTGCAACCAGCCTTAGATTGGTCTGCCTGGAATGTACAGAATAATCCCGTTACTGAAGAGACCAGTGCACCAGGCACCGGCGGCGATCCTGCGATGGGCTTCGCTAAAGCAGTAGAGATGTGTAATAACAATGGTCATTGCCGTAAGTTTGATGCGGAAGTGATGTGCCCAAGCTATCGCGTTACCCGTGATGAAAAGCACCTCACCCGTGGCCGCGCCAATACATTACGCCTAGCTCTCTCAAATCAACTGGATATTAAAGACGAGAGTTCACCGCTTGGTAGCGACGCCATTAAAGAAGTGATGGAACTTTGCGTCAGCTGTAAAGCTTGCCGCCGTGAATGCCCTACCGGCGTTGATATGGCGAAGATGAAGATTGAGTTTTTATCTGCCTACAAGAAGCGAACTGGTCATACGATGCGTGACCTCGCTGTTGCCTATTTACCAAAATACGCCCCTATCATCAGCAGCATTCCGGGGCTTCCGGCCTTACTCAATCTACGCAACCACCTTACACCTATAGCTAAGTTACAAGAATTGATTATGGGTATTTCTGCACAAAGAAGTCTGCCAATCTGGAAAGCAAAGACCTTCTGGAATAATCAGAGCGCTATTGCATCCTATCAATTTACTCCCGCAGAACTGAGCAAAGTAGATGCAAATGGTAATAAGGGAGTGGTGTTGTTAGCCGATACCTTCAATGCCTATTTTGAGGATGAGAACTTACGTGCGGCCCTACAAGTTTTACAAGCGGCTGGATATCGTGTTCACATTCCTCAAAAGACTAAAGCTTCAAGCGACAGCACCAATACCTGCTCTAAAGAATTTTGCTGTGGTCGCACATACCTAGCAGCAGGTATGGTCGATAAAGCCAAAGCAAGCCTAGATGAATTAGTCAACCATCTAGCTCCTTTTGCAGAAAAAGATATTCCTATTATCGGCCTAGAGCCTTCCTGTCTTTTCACCTTAAAGGACGAAGCATTAGTGATGGGCTTTGGTGAGCGCGCAGTTACTGTTAGTAAGCATGCGCAGCTCTTAGAAGAATTTTTAGCAAGTGAGGCCAAAGTAGGCAAACTCAAACTGTCATTGAAAACGGCAACGCGCCCGGTGTTATTTCATGGCCATTGCCATCAAAAAGCATTTGCTGCTGTCACGCCTGCAATGGAACTTCTGAAACTCATTCCGAATGCAGAGCCTAAACTAATTGAGTCCTCCTGTTGCGGTATGGCTGGTAGCTTTGGTTACGAAGCAGAGCACATTGAAGTATCCAAACAAATGGCAGAAGCCAGCCTCTTACCCGCGATTCGTAAAGCACCAGATAGTTGGGTAGTCGCAGATGGCACCAGCTGTCGCCACCAGATTGCCGATGGCACCCAAAGAGACGCTGTACATATTGCCAAGATCTTGGCAGCCCATCTCTAAAACAGGATATCAATACCAGCTAACGAATAAGGCCGTACGCTAGCATTAGTAAAGTTCCAGTCAATAAGGCTGGAACTAGACGGTGTGTTGGTTTTGAAACCATCACACCAATACTTAAGGCGCAAATCAGCAATCGAATCCATACGGGTACGGTTGAGAGAAGGCCAATCGGCATGAGAACCATTCTGACAACAAGGGCCGCTACCATCGCATAAGTAACCGCAGAAAGATAGCGAAAGATTTCGCTCTCTTGATTAATTCTTTTGGCGAGCAAAACACCAATGGCACGACAAATATAGGTTCCGATGGTAGCGCCTGCTAAGGCAATCCACAAACCCCAACCTTGGAGTCCAGCATTCATCAACTGATCACCCCTGCCCTTTTGCGCAGCACTTTGCGATCAAATACATAAGCGATCGTTCCTCCTACTAGACCAGTGGTCAGCAAACTGGTGTCGCGATCTAAGAGAAAGAAAAAGGGGCCCAATATAAAACCCAAGCCAATGGCGATTCGGTTAATCCAAGGCTTCACCTCGGCAAAGGTCAGCAAAAAGAATAATGGGTTAATGAAAACGAGGCCAAGCGTGACGTACGGCGGCACGACGCCTGCCAATAAATAACCGAGGATAGTGCCCGGAATAGAAATAATCCAGCACAGTAAACCAAGACCGATGAAGTAACTCGAGCGGTGCTTCGCTTCAATCGTCTGAAACTCACGCATGGAAATAGCCCAAGCAGTCATCGCTAGAAGATGAACCGAGGCATAAAGCCCACGATTACGATCTTTTTCATGAAATTGTGGAAAGAGCGTCACCGTCATCGTGATGAAACGCGAAGAAGTTAAAGTCACTGCGAGGGCAATAGCAATAACTGATGATCCGGTAATTGCCATCTCGAGCAACACTACTTGTCCAGGTAATGCGAACATAAAGAAGCTAGTGGCAGTGGTAAACCAAGCATCCATACCGCTAGTTTTACCCATCGCACCAAAACCCACCATGCCAGCAAAGAGCACCATGGCAGGTGCACCAGCCGCATCCCGAATCCCTGCCCAAAAAGCCTCACTGCGATTTTTATAGCGCTGCACCACTGAAGCTTCTAGCTTGATTTCACTGGGGTCTATAAAAGGTTGATCAGCTGATGACATGCTTTGATTGTAAGAGTTACTCCGTACTTTGCCAAAAAATACTTAGCAACTCAGCGCCCAGTTGATGTGCTCAGCTACCAAGGCATCTGCCAAAGGCAAGGCGCCCTGCAAAGCCTGCCGCAGAAGATCTTTATCTGATTCGGGCAGATCATTAGCTGCTAAAGCATTCCCCATAGCCACTGCTAAGTTTCTGCGCCACCTGGAGTAGCCAATACGACGAATAGCACTACCCTCATGGCGTTTCTCAAATTCATCCTCAGTCCAAGACCAGAGTTGCAAAAGACTTGCCTTCCCGAGGCCATGGCGTTCAGCAAAATCTGGCAAGGCTGTGCGTTGAGCAAATTTATTCCAAGGGCAGATCAATTGGCAGTCATCGCATCCGTAAACACGATTACCCATCGCTTTACGAAACTCTGTCGGAATGGCATCTGGATTTTCAATCGTCAAATACGAAATACAGCGTCTCGCATCCAATTGGTAAGGCGCAGTAATGGCTTGTGTGGGACAAATATCTATACAAGACTGGCAAGTTCCGCAATGCGACTCCTGCTCTTGATCTACAGGCAACGGAACATCAATGAGGATCTCACCCAAAAAGAATGTTGATCCAGATTCACGATTGAGCAACAAGGTATGTTTGCCTCTCCAACCCAAACCTGCCTTACGAGCTAACTCTACTTCCATCAAGGGTGCAGAATCAGTAAACACACGATAGCCAAATGCTCCGATCCGTTCTTCAATCAGTTGAGCAAACTCTTGCAAACGATTGCGCATCACCTTGTGATAATCACGCCCACGGGCATACATCGATACCACTGCTTGAGCAGAATCCTTTAATCTATCCCATTCATGGTGAAAGTCGATTGCGGGAGATAGGTAATTCATGGTGACGCAAATGACTCTCACCGTACCCGGAACTAAGAGGGTTGGATCCGAGCGTAATTGAGCATGCTTGGCCATGTACTCCATCTGACCGTGCCGCCCTTGTGCGAGCCAATCATTCAGACGCTCAGTTGCAACACCAAGATGGGTATCAGTAATGCACAAATCATCAAAACCTAATTTTCGAGACTGCTCACCCAGCCATTCACGCAGATTAGCCTGATCAACAGAGTTAGGTATTTGAGAAGAAGTCATTAGGAATACAGAATGTAGCTTAATAATTGAATAAACTAGGCAAATGGCTCAGATTTCATTTACTCAACATTGTAGGCAAGAAGCAGATACAGCCGCTTTAGCGCAAAAGCTTGCCTCTAGTCTTAGCCATCTTTTTCAAGCCAATCAAAGCGCTCACCTCAATATCTTCCTAAAGGGCGATCTTGGGGCTGGCAAGACCACCTTTGCCCGCCATCTCATTCAAGGCTTGGGATATGAGGGTCGAGTGAAGAGTCCAACCTATACCTTATGTGAACCCTATCCGCTAATAATCCACAGCAAGACTCTAGCGATGAACCACTTTGACCTCTATCGCATGCGAGATCCTTTGGAGTGGCAAGAGGCTGGCTTTGCAGAATATTTTGATGAGCCCGGATTCTGTTTAGTGGAGTGGTCAGAAAAAGCTGAGGGCACGCTTCCTACTTTTGATATTGAAATTCATCTGAGGGCTGGTGCCGATGAAAATGAAAGAAATATCATCTTCCAAGCAAGTTCAAGTCAAGGAATGACTGTTCTCGACAAGATGAATACCTCATAGCAATGAGTAAGCCTCTCATGAATTCCTCCAGAAGAAAGCATCTCAAAACTTCAGCAAAGATGCTGGGCTTTATTCTCTTCTTCAGTGAAGCAGAGATTGCTTGGGGGGCCAAGATCTTGGGTGTACGCATTTGGCCCGCAGAAGATTACACACGTATTACTCTTGAATCGGATAAAGCGCTTCCCATTACCCAACAACTACTTACCAATCCAGATCGTTTGGTAGTTGATGTTCAAGGTATGGAACTCAATTCCACCCTGAAAGATTTAGTAGCTAAAGTCAAACCTAATGACCCTTACGTTTCACAAATCCGGGTGGGGCAATTTCAACCAGGTATGGTCCGCTTAGTATTTGACCTAAAAGAGCCCGTTAAGCCACAACTCTTTACGCTAGAGCCGATTGCGGAATACCAATATCGTATGGTGCTAGATCTTTACCCAACTATCCCACCAGATCCACTGATGGAGCTGGTCAAGAGCAGCGCCCGCAAAGAGAGTGCTCTAGAAAAAGCCAATGAAGAAATTGACTTGATTGCGCAGTTCGCAACTAAGAAAGAAAAAGAGGCTCCGAGGGCGCCAGTGGCCCAAGCCATTCCAGACGTCAAAGAGTCTTCCATCAAAACCAAACATAAGCGCCTTATCACTATTGCAATTGATGCAGGCCATGGCGGAGAAGATCCAGGTGCGATTGGCGCCATGGGCTCTAAAGAAAAACATGTAGTGCTCTCAATTGCTAAGCGCTTACGCGACAAAATTGAGAACGATCCGTATATGCGTCCATTTCTCACACGAGATGGGGATTACTTTGTACCCTTGCATACCCGAGTACAAAAGGCACGCCGCGTTGAAGCGGATTTATTTATCTCGATTCACGCAGATGCTTTTATAGAGCCTAGGGCCAAAGGTGCCTCTGTTTTTGCACTCTCACAAATGGGTGCCAGTAGTACGACGGCACGCTGGATGGCCAATAAAGAAAATTCATCAGATTTAATCGGTGGCATCAATATTAAGACGCAAGACAAGCAGGTAGCTAATCTATTGCTAGATATGTCTACCACTGCCCAGATCAAAGACTCGCTTCAAGTGGGCACCTCCATCCTCAAGCAAATCAGCGGATTTGCCACGTTACACAAACCCAAAGTTGAGCAAGCCAGCTTTGCCGTTCTAAGGGCTCCAGATATTCCATCCATCTTGGTGGAGACAGCCTTCATCAGCAATCCCCAAGAAGAGGCTCGTCTCAATGATGATGCCTACCAAGACCGAATTGCTGAAGCAATTATGAGGGGAATTAAGGACTATTTCTCTAAAAACCCTCCCGTTACCAGACGCGCAAACGCATAGCACTCTTGTAATTACAAGGGGCAGAGGGCAAACCCAGCAAACCCAGGTAAGCCAAACCAAGTTCTTGCTATAATTTCCGTTTTACTGGGTCGGTAGCTCAGTCGGTAGAGCAGCGGACTTTTAATCCGTTGGTCGCGAGTTCGAATCTCGCCCGACCCACCAAGCATTACTAAGCCTCGCTCTGCGGGGCTTTTTACTGCCCAAAGTCTATGAGATCATAGAACCATGTCCAGCAAACTCTATGCATCATTTCTTAAAAAGAATCCAAGCCCTCAAGAGCGGCTTAGTTTAGGAAAATCGATTCGCAAAGAGGTTGATCGTTCCTCACTTGGTCAATTTACTGAAGTGAGCAAGCGCCAAGGACCAATTGAGATTCTGCTTGCTCAAGCTAAAACCCGAATTCCTGAATACGTTCCAATTCGCCATGCTCGAATGGCCGCTGATCCCTTTGCGTTTTTTAGAGGTGGGGCAGCAACTATGGCGCATGACTTAGCCAAACTCCCGAGCCCCTCCATTCAAGTTCAATTATGCGGAGATATGCACGTTAGTAACTTTGGGTTCTTTTCGACAACTGAACACCAATTAGTTTTTGGAATTAATGATTTTGATGAAACGCTTCCCGGAAATTTTGACTGGGATTTAAAGCGGCTGACAGCGAGTGCGATGATTGCCTCGAAGTTACTTGGCCAAGATCAAGCTTATGGAGAGGATATTGTGAGAAATATCTCCAGAACATATAGAAATTATCTTCATCAATATGCCTCTATGCCCTACATTGATCTCAAACGTTCGTATATAGATGAAAAATCATTGACAAGTGTCGCCGCAAAAAATGCAAATGCTGCAAGCCAAAAGTATTTAAAGGGCTTATTAGATAAAGCTCGGAAAAATAGTGGCCATGGCATGCTTGGAAAACTGACAGAGCTAAGTAGCGAGGGAATTCGGCTCATCAATAATCCTCCGCTCATAGAGCATCCCGAATTTTCGCCTCATGGAATAAGAATTACCGTGCTCAACGACGAAGGTTTAAATTCCTATATTCAATCTTTAGCGTCAGATAGAAGACATTTGTTGGAGCGCTACAAATGGATTGATTGGGCAAGAAAGGTTGTTGGGGTTGGCAGCGTAGGCACTGCTTGCTGGGTAATGTACTTCGAGGGGCTCGACGCAAATGACCCACTTTTCCTCCAAACGAAACAGGCGCAAAAGTCGGTTCTGGCTTCCTTTTTTCCAGATACGCAATTTAAGTCGGAAGGAGAACGCGTTGTTGATGGGCAATGCTTAATACAAGGCGCTCCAGACCTCTTTCTTGGCTTTGGAAAAACAGCAGAATCCGATTTTTATGTAAGGCAACTGCGCGACATGAAGGGTGGAATTTCAGTTGGAGGAGACGGCATCAACACCAAAGTATTTCCTGATTTTGCAAAACTCTTTGGATGGGCACTAGCTAACGCCCATGCTCGATCAGGAGATCCTGCGGTTCTTGCCGGCTACTGCGGAAAAAGCGAAGCCGTAGATGATGCTCTCGTCAAATTCTCGATTGCTTACAGCAAACAAAATGAGACTGACTATGCCACATTTTTAAAGGCAATTAAATCGGGCAAAGTCTCTTGTGCTACAGATAATTTCTAAGATCTAGCTACTAAAGAAAAATTTCATGTTTCTACTCAGAGTTTGATGCTGGGATTACAAGCATGAACTTTGTGAAAAGATCAATCACTGCTCTCATAAGCTGCTAGCTTTGCCTTTAATTGGCGCTCCTCTTGAAACCGCTCCGTTTCATCTCGAATGATTGCCGCTATTGCAATAGCTTGCTTTTGCTCATCGAATAACATACTTACTGAGAATGCAATTGAAATAGAGCGTCCATCTTTATGGACTGCAGGGACCCTCAATAAAGTATGTCCATACTTAGTTTGCCCAGTCTGAATGGTATGAAAGTAGCCTTTCGAGTGACGCTCTCTAAAGCGCTCAGGCGTAATGATGCTGAGTGTTTTTCCCAGGGCTTCATCTGGAGTAAATCCAAAGATCCGCTCGGCAGATGCATTCCAGAATAAGATATTTTCATCCCGGTCAGAAATAATGACCGCCTCACCCAGTTGTGACACTAGCGCTTTGAAATCTAAGTCGACTGACATATAAATAGTCTTTGCTATTAAGTTGAATCAATATCAATGTAACAGTAAACGCCACCCTAAAGTGGCATAACTCAAAACTAGCCTATCAGGCAAGATAAGCCAAAGGCTTTTATGATGGGATCTTGCATTATTAACGAGGTCAATCTCACTTGTATTTCAGTAAATATATTTTTCCTATGTGGATGAAGCTCAGCTTATGTATCGGAGTAGCCCTCAGCTGCTCCGTAATGGCGCAGCCTATGGAAAAAAATACTGTAGTTGGCTCAAAGCGTTTTACAGAAAGCTACGTACTCGGGGAACTGGTCAATCAAACATTACGTGATGCTGGCGTTCAATCCATCCATCGGCAAGGCCTAGGCAATACTGCGATTGTCATTCAAGCACTGACAACGGGTCAGATTGATGTTTACCCAGAGTACACCGGCACCATTCTGCGAGAAATTCTAAAGCGCTCAGAAACCCAGTCATCACTGAGTGAGCTCAATCTTTGGCTTAAACCTAAAGGTTTAAAAGTAGCGATACCACTTGGGTTCAATAACACCTATGCACTTGCCATGAGGGCAGAGCAAGCGAAAGCCTTGGGTGTGAAGCGTATTAGTGATGTTGCAAACCTCAGCACTGAGCAGCAAGCCACTTTGCGAATTGCCCTATCTCCAGAATTTAAGACTCGGGCGGATGGTTGGTCTGCGCTGGTTAAAAATTACCGCTTAACAATGAAGCTAGGGAAAGTGCTAGAACATGGCTTAGCCTATGATGCTCTGGCGCGTGGCGATGTGGATATTGTGGATGCCTACTCTACCGATGCTGCAATTGCGCAAAAGAATCTGGTTCTATTAGAAGACGATAGGAAGTCTTTTCCACGCTACGATGCCATCCTGTTGATGCGTTCTGATTTTGATGAAAAGTCTTTACAAAGCTTAGAGGGAAAATTAGACGAATTTACCATGGCCAAGCTCAATGGACTAGCTGAGTCAGGCCTTAGCTTTGAAAAAGTGGCGAATGTATTTTTAAACACTAGCGCCAATGATCAACAGAGTCCTACCCAGCTCTCCCGGTTTTTTAAGCTACTGTTTGGTCCAGATTTTTTTACTGCTCTGCGTGATCATGTTCTGCTGGTACTGATCTCCTCAACGATGGCCCTTCTCGTCGGAATTCCTCTGGGCATTCTGGCATATCGACGACCCCGATATGCAGCTTGGATTTTAGGGGCTACTGGTATTTTGCAAACCATACCTTCACTTGCACTCCTTACGATATTGATTGCCCTACTAGATCAAATAGGTGCTGTACCGGCAGTGTTAGCTTTATTTCTCTATGGTCTACTACCCATTGTGAATGCAACCCATATTAGCTTGGTGGAGGTTCCATCTAATCTAAAAGAAGCGGCGCTGGCTCTTGGATGCAATGAATGGCAATTACTATTGTCTATCGAGCTTCCGTTTGCTCGGCCCGTCATCATGACGGGTTTGGCATCGGCAACCGTGATTGGAGTTGGTACCTGCACCCTAGCAGCGCTAGTAGGTGCCGGTGGATTTGGTGATCGCATAGTAGCTGGGCTGGCCGTAAACGACCACGCGTTGATGCTTGCTGGAGCCATCCCAGCCGCTATGCTAGCTCTGCTAGCTCAAATAATTCTGACGCCAAAACACAAATCAAAAAATATCTAGTATTTGATTTACTTCGGCCTTATTTGAGCCTTGTTTCAGACTTCTTTCGGAGGTCTATGCATTGCACAAATCTTATTGCCAGCGGGATCTCTTAACCACGCTATATAAATAGTTCCAGCGACACCATCGCGGTAGCCAGGATCGCCCTCACACAATGTCCCACCATGCGCAATACCAATTGCATGAAAGGCATCTACATCTGCTATGGATTTAGCAGCAAAGCCAATCGTTCCGCCATTGGCATGAGTAGCTTCCTTGCCATCAATAGGCTTAGTGATGGCAAAAACGCCACCAGGGCCACGATAATAATATCTATCATTACCGAAGCTGCCAGGCTTAACTCCCAATGCCCCTAAAGCAGCATCATAAAAATCTCTAGAGACTTCTAAATCGTTTGCACCTAACATAATGTGACTGAACATAATTTTCCTTATTTAAATACATATACTAAAAATGGCTACGGTTGGACAGACCTAATAGACTGAAAAGAAATGATGTGTCAGGTATTAGCGTAAATTGGCTTTTATGAGACTCATGACATCATCATAAAATTGCTGCAACCTTCTTTTAATCTGGAATAAAGAGCACACGGAGTTTATCTTTGACGAGTCTAAAAAAAATTAATTAGGAATGTTCTGCAAACTAATAACTTACCTATATAGCGATAATACGTACTAGTGCGATATTTGCAGTATCTTTGCGAAAACCCCTCTATTTTGATGCCGAAGTGAATTGCTTGCCACCCCCTGAAGATTTGCCTGAAAATACCGTATGTCTGAATTCTTGAGCAACGATTACCTTCTTTATCCTCCGTACCCACCTGCGTCAACCTTGGCTCAGTGGCTAGAGGAAAGCAATGGCATTACCCGTCAAATTTTCAGCAGTATTTCGATAGCAGATCAGGTAGTTCCTCAGATCAATATCCTCAATCCCCCGCTTTGGGAATTGGGTCACCTAACTTGGTTTCATGAATTCTGGGTTCATCGCGATGGCCAAGAGAGTAAGCCATCATTCATGAAGAACGCAGATTACTTATTTAATTCTTCAGAGATGGCACATCAAGATCGTTGGTCCACGCCAATGCCATCCTTAGATAGCGTGCTGGAATACAACCACAGCGTCATTGAAAGCATCCAAGAGTTACTGCGCGCTACAATTGACAATAAAGTTGCTTACTTTATCCAGCTAGCGATCTTGCATCAGGATATGCACAATGAGGCTTTTGCCTATATGTGGCAGACCATGGGACGCCCTATCCCTTTTGCTCCTTTTAGTCCCTTCACCAAAGAGAGCGAGCTGGAGACCAATTCGCAAACTTGGATTCATTTTCCAAAATCCACGATACAAGCTGGTTCCGAGCAGGGCTCCGGCTTTATTTTTGATAATGAAAAGTGGGCTCATTCTATTGACCTACCCGCATTTGATATTGCCAGTACACCCGTCACCAATGGCGACTATCTAGAGTTTCTAGAATCGCCAGGTAATCTTGCCCAGTCCAGTCCTGTGGCGCCACCATTCCATTGGAAAAAAGAAGGGGATGTTTGGTTAGAGCGAATTTTTAATCAATGGCTACCCCTCAATCACGCAGCAGCTGTTCGTCACATCAGCTATTTAGATGCTCAGCGTTTTTGTGAGCGCAATCAAGTACGCCTGCCTAACGAACATGAGCTTAGCCTACTCATGTCTCAAAAACAGGGAGCTTGGCAATCATCTAACTTATGGGAATGGACTAGCAGCACTTTTGTACCCTTCCCAGGATTTAGTGCCGACCCCTATGTCGACTATTCACAGCCCTGGTTTGATGGCAACTATCAGGTGCTGAAGGGTGGCAGCTCGTTTACCCCTGATCGCTTGAGGAGAGTGGCATTTCGTAACTTTTATCAAGGTCAGAGAAGCGATCATTTTTGCGGCTTTCGTACGTGTTTACTCTAAATTGAGTAAGCTCATGATGTTTCGGTAATCCCTACCTTTAATTTACATTTTGAATCTTTATGACTACACCTTATAACGGCCGCCTTACTTCTTTATCTCATGGTGGAGGTTGTGGCTGCAAGATTGCACCCGGCGTCTTGAGTGACATCCTCAAGGCATCCCCGATGCGCAATCTGCCTGCTGCTTTGTTAGCGGGTTCTGATAACAACGAAGATGCTGCTGTTTATCAGATTAATGAAAACCAGGCGATTGTTGCTACGACGGACTTCTTTATGCCAATCGTAGATGATCCATTTGAGTTTGGCCGCATTGCTGCCACCAATGCAATTTCTGACATTTATGCAATGGGTGCTCAACCCCTGTTTGCACTAGCCCTACTGGGCATGCCAATTCAAGTATTACCTTTAGAAGTGATCCAGCAAGTGACTGCTGGCGGCGAATCTGTCTGTAATGATGCGGGCATCATGATTGCTGGTGGGCACTCGATTGATACGGTAGAGCCAATTTATGGGCTCGTCGCGATTGGTATAGTCGACCCTAAAAAATTGAAACGTAACAGCGGTGCTCAAGCAGGCGATAGCATCATCCTCAGTAAGCCCTTGGGCGTAGGTATTCTCTCTGCAGCATTGAAGAAAGAAGTTCTCTCTGATGCAGGCTATAAAGAGATGATTGCCCTCACTACAAAGCTGAACAAGCCTGGTGTTGCACTCTCCCAACTAAATGGCGTACATGCCTTAACTGATGTCACGGGCTTTGGCTTGGCAGGGCATTTACTAGAGATGGCGCGAGGCTCTAATTTAATGGCCCAAATCGACTGGGATGCTATTCCAGTTGTGCAGGAAGCAATTGAGCACGTCAAAGCGGATATCTTTACTGGTGCATCTACGCGCAATTGGGCTGGCTACGGCAAAGAAATTCAGCTCGCGAGCAACCTAGAGCTATGGCAACAAAATGTGCTTACCGATCCACAAACCAGCGGTGGTTTACTCATTGCTTGCGCACCAGAGCAAGAGGCTGAAGTCCTTTCAATTCTCAATGCAGGCGGCTTTGCTAGTGCTCAGAAAATCGGTCAGTTCGTAGCGGGCAAGGGCTTGTCTGTTACCTAAAGAATTGAACCAATGAAAAATAGTTTGACTGAAGAGTTGCTGGTCAGCCTTAGCGCTGATAAGCCATCGATATCGCCAAAGTTTTTTTACGATGATGTCGGCTCACATCTTTTTGATGTGATTACACTGCTCGATGAATACTATCCAACTCGCACAGAGAAATGGATCATGAATGCCTATCGGCGTGAGATTGCTGATGCTGTAACTCATTGCGACATTTTAGTAGATCTAGGTGCCGGTAATTGTGCCAAAGGAAGTCAACTTTTCACTAGTATTAAGCCAAAACAATATAGAGCGCTCGATATTTCAAAAGAATATTTAGAGGCTGCCGTTGCTGATCTACAAAAGCAGTTCCCTCAAATTGAGATGTCAGCTCATGCCATCGATCTGAGCTTGCCGCTAACGTTTCCTGAACTTCAAGCACTTCGGAAAGTATTTTTCTACCCAGGTTCCTCAATCGGCAACTTTGATCCAGAAAAAGCAGATCAGTTTTTTATAAATCTTACTCAGGAGTGCTACGGGAATGGCGGACTTTTAATTGGAGTTGATCTTGTTAAAGATACACAAACCCTAAACCTAGCCTACAACGACCCTTTGGGAGTCACTGCCGCATTTAATTTGAATGCCTTGCTAAACGTCAATCGACTGATTGGCAGCAACTTTAAACTTCAGGATTGGGAGCACTATGCTTTTTACAACACCTCTCAGTCCCGTATTGAGATGCATCTGCGAGCACGATCTGATGTGCAGGTGACTCTGCCGGGCAATGGAAGTCAAGATCATGTTATTTCCTTTAGTGCAGGCGATTTAATCCATACTGAAAATAGCTACAAATACACCCAGGAACATTTTGTAGAAAAGCTTGGTCGCGCTGGATTCACCAAGATCCAATGCTGGACTGATCCAAATAAGCACTTCCTAGTTTGTTTTGCAAACGCCTAATAGATACTTGTCTTAATCCTTAAGTAGCTGAGTCGTCAGCTCTTGAATCGATTGCATCTCCCGATCAGGGCTTACCAAATCTTTTAGAGTATCAATCTGTTTTTTTAGTGCAGAGTAAAAATCAGGCATGGTTTCAGCACGAGATAGCAAGCTTGCAAGTTCAGCCTCATCGCCCACCGGATAGTAGCCCAGATAGTCATCTCCAAGCAGACCTCGATTCCCCGGAATATCCGAAGCAATCACTGGTACCCCTAGTGCTATTGCCTCTGAAACCACATGGGCGCCGCCCTCCATCCGACTAGAAATCACCATCAGGCGACTCCGAGAGAGCGCCTTTAATGTATCTACATGACTGAGCTCACCAATCCATTGGTAACGCTCTAAAGTTTCGCTATATTCCCCGGCAGTACGTTCCATTTGCTGATTCATGGCCATACCTAAATGCAAGACCATGATCTTTGAATTCAATGGCATTAAGGGGAGACAGCGAGCGATACAAAAAGGATCCTTCTCCTCCCTCAAATGTCCAATCACTATTACCGGGAAATCCGTACTCGTCACTGTATTTGGGGCATCAACCTGAACCGATTGATAAATTACTCGGGCTTTATGTCGCAGATGCGCTGGAATTGAATCTAAGGCTGAGGACTGAAGGACAATCAATTGATCTGCTGTCTCCATTGAGCAAACTACCTCATCATGGACTGCCATATCTCGATACAAATCAGTACCTGTCAAAACCAAGATAATTGGCCGATCAGGGAACTGCTCATGAAACGCCATGATGGATGAATAGCTTCGATAGGCATGCAGCGCTATCAGCATAGCGGCATCGTCACCTGACCAGGATTCACTAACTACAACCGCATAGCCGAGTTTCTCTAAGAAATTCTGCCAGCGTAATGCAGTGATCCGATTTCCGTGCAAACTACCTCGCGGTGCCGGCGTTACGATTTCAATCAGAGGTTTGATGTTGGGCCTATTAAAAAGTACTGTTTTTTGTATCTCTAATGGTAATGGAGATTTACTGTGCTAGTTAAGACACCCCGCGGTAATCCCTACTGATTAAATTACCTACAAATACACTATAGTTAAACCTGTTCCGCTACACCCCCAACTAGTACTAGGACGTAAATGACTCTTACTGAACTTCGCTATATCGTCGCAGTTGCACGTGAACGCCACTTTGGAAGAGCGGCAGATGCCTGCTTTGTATCTCAGCCCACCCTATCAGTAGCCATCAGAAAACTAGAGGAAGAGCTGAATACGCAAATCTTTGAGCGTACCAATACTGAAGTTGCAATGACTAGCCTAGGCTCACTGATTGTGGATCAGGCTCAAAGAGTGCTTGAAGAGGCTAATTCCCTAAAGCACTTGGCAAAGCATGGCCAAGATCCTTTATCTGGACCACTCAGGCTTGGTGCGATCTACACCATTGCGCCTTACCTACTACCCAGCTTAGTGCGGGTTGCAAGAGAGCGCTTGCCTCTTGCCCCTTTATTTTTAGAAGAAAACTTCACCGTTCGCCTTCTTGAAGTCTTACGTCAAGGAGCCTTAGATTGCATTGTGATTGCAGATCCTTTTGCCAGCACTGGGCTCAATCAAATTGATTTGTATGACGAACCTTTTTTAGTAGCAGTACCTAAAGGTCACCCTTGGGAAAATAGAACATCCATTCCGCATCGAGAGCTGAAAGAGCAAAATACTTTGCTACTAGGTACTGGGCACTGTTTTCGAGACCATGTGCTGGGCGTCTGTCCAGAATTGAATCGACTGGGCTCTGGAACAACGATTGGCGAACAGCGAAGCTTTGAGGGCTCATCCCTGGAAACGATTCGACAGATGGTAGCCAGTGGCATCGGCATTTCAGTACTGCCTAGAACGTCCGCCTCTGATAATGCATCTGCTGATCAGCTCATTCGCTATATTCCATTCGAGGATCCTATTCCCACCAGACGAGTTTGTCTCGTCTGGCGGAAAAACTTCCCACGCGCTGCTGCGATGAATGAACTAGCCGAAGTAATTCGTCAATGCGCCTTACCTGGCGTTCAATATCTTTAAGATCTAATGCTTGCTTTAGTTCAAATCAGAAACGAGCGAAGCTAATGTTTCTGAAGGAAGGGTTTGTACATGCATCGGATAACCCTTGTGATCACAGCCAACCATCATCTGAGCGCCAGCCTTTAGTGCCATCTTCATATCAGCCGTGAGATCAAAGCGCATGAAATGCACCGCAGAAGTTTTTTCGGCAGTAGAGCGCTCTAAGTCTTCGTCAGCAATTGCATAGACACGTGCTTGACCTTCGATCTCAATAAAAATCTTGTGCTCTATACCCACTAACTTCGCAAGCGCAACTTTACGATCCGCTTCATTGGGATACTCAATCATCATAGTGGCTTTGAAATCTGAACCACTAGGCACTAAGGGGTTGTAGGCATTTAACTCATCTTCGATGCCAGCATCTTCAAATGTTTTTTCTACACGCAGCATCTCTTGAATTTGATAGCGCATTAAAAACTCATTCTCAAAAATTAGTGTTACGTGATCTCCAAGATGCACGGTTCGAAGGCGGCGTTCTTTAATTGCCTTTTCACGAAAGACGGGACGCTCTTTGTGGTAAGTCTCAAGACTTAAAAGACTATCGCGTGTAATGATTCCCATACTGCTTTCTTCCTTTATTTGTATGAATTAAAGACCATATGCTTTTGCAAGCAAGGTCAATGGGTGAGCCATCTCGGACTTAGGTAAACCTAACTCTTCCATACCTTGCTCAATATGATGACCCGCTAGCTGACAGTCAGAGCTAATATAGTTTGATTCTTCCTCAGCCATTCTTCTAAATACAGGCTTACCAATTTTCATTGCCATTTCATGAAACTCTTTCTTAACACCCCAAGTACCGGAATGTCCTGAACAACGCTCTACAACATTCACCTCAGTACCAGGTACTAGCTTCAGAGTTTCTGCAGTTTTTTGACCTACGTTTTGAACCCGTGAATGGCAGGCCATGTGGTAACTGACATGTCCGAGCTCTTTACTAAAATCCTTCTTCAAGAGGCTATCTGAGTTTCGTGCCATAAAGTATTCAAAGGGATCCCACATCGCCTCTTTTACCAATTGCGTATCAGCACAATCTGGGAACATGAGTGGCAATTCTTGCTTAAACATCAAAGTGCATGATGGGATTGGAGTCAAGATAGCATAACCTTCACGTGCTAACTTAGCCAACTTCGGAATATTTTTTTCCTTGTTCTGTGCAACAGACTCTAAGTCACCCAACTCGAGCTTAGGCATGCCACAACAAGCTTCTTTATCCACAAGCTCATACGGAATAGCATTGTGTTTCAGAATCTTGATGAGATCCTGCCCTATGCCTGGCTCGTTGTAATTGATATAGCAGGTGGCATAGATAGCAACTTTTCCAGGCGTCTTAGCACCATCTACTACTGGCAGATTTTCAGATTTCTCGGCTAACTGTGGGAATGTTTTAGGGGCATATTCAGGGATCCATGCATTCTTATCTACTCCCAAGGCGCCATCCATCACCAAACGTGCCAGCCCAGTGCTATTCACAGCATTGACTGCTTGCGTAACAATTGGAATACCAGCAAAGTGGCCAAGCTTATCTGTGGAGGAAAGTAGCTTGTCGCGGAATGTAGCTTTGTCATCCTTGAAATTCACTGCCTTTGCACGAAGCATTAAGTGAGGAAAATCAATATTCCAAGGGTGTGGAGGAACATAAGGACATTTGGTCATGTAGCAAACATCGCACAAGTAGCATTGGTCAACTACCTTTTGGTAATCGGCCTTATCAACCTGCTCCATCTCCAAATCTTCAGTAGCATCAACCAGATCAAAAAGGGCTGGGAATGACCCGCAAAGACTGACACAGCGACGGCAACCGTGACAAAGATCGAAGACACGTTCCATCTCAGCTTCTAGATCAGCTTTATCGTAAAACTTAGGGTTTTGCCAATCCAAAGGATGTCTGGTTGGGGCCTCTAAACTACCTTCGCGAGTTGTCATGTATATCCTCTACTATTTGAACGTATGCAATGCATTAATTTTGTAGGGGTAAGTTTAGAGCTCGGCGAGTCGATAGTGAAATTGTATTAATTAACAATCTTCATAGAAAATACCTAATTAGCTTGATTAAACCCAATTAGAAACCCTCTCAATTGATAAATAATAGGTAGTAACCACTAACTTTTATTCAACTCCATTCCTTATTCAACGCACTGGATAGCAAAAAACCTCATAAAATAGCTTTAATTAGCGTTATATTTTATTAATTGATATTTACTTATCAGTTGTTTTTAGCTATCAAGTCAATACAAAAATATGATTATTCAAATCCACAGATTTGTTCATAATCATCGGCAGGTGAACTTTACAAAGCTAGTTACTTAGCGAATCACCCTATTTCAACTAACCGTTTTTAGGAGTTAATCATGGCTAAAACTGTAAAAGGTACAAAGACTGAGCAGTCTTTGAAAGAAGCATTTGCTGGAGAATCACAAGCGAACCGTCGTTATTTGTATTTCGCGAACCAAGCTGATATCGCTGGTGCGAACGATGTTGCAGCAGTTTTCCGCTCAACAGCTGAAGGCGAAACAGGTCATGCCCATGGTCACATGGAATACTTGATCGAAGGCGGCGCAGGCGAGCCAGGTACTGGTATGCCAGCTAAGACAGTTGCCGAAGCATTGCAAGCAGCTATCGCCGGCGAAACACATGAGTACACAGATATGTACCCAGGTATGGCTAAGACAGCACGCGACGAAGGCTTTGACGAAATCGCTGACTGGTTTGAAACATTAGCTAAGGCTGAGCGTAGCCACGCTAATAAGTTCACTAAGACTTTAGAAGCACATTTGGCAAACGCTTAATTAGCTAAGTCATTTAATTTGAGAGCCCTCGAATGAAAATTCGGGGGCTTTTTTAGGCCTACTCAATCCAAGCTGGATGCTTGTGCATGACCGAATTAAACAATTCGGATTCAATCAGTTCACCAAGCCAATTCTGAATGTTGGGGAGCGGCAATCGCTCAAAGTTTTTTTGATCAGACATTGAAAATTGCCGAATAAACGGAAAGATAGCTACGTCTACCCAAGATAGCTTATTACCCATTAAATAAGCATTTAATTTCAGCGCGGCCTCCATTGGTCCGAGCATCAACTCTATTGCGGCATTCAAAATCGCTTCTCGATTGAGATGAGGATATCTCTCGGGATACTTGTATTGATCTAATAGAGTTTTAAATGGGCCATCATTTTTTTCGAGCCACTCTATCGAGATTAGTTGATCAACCTCCAGCCAACCATCTGGATCAGAAATACCCAAGGCCCAGCGCATGATGTCCAGACTCTGATCCAGGATTAGCTCATCAACACACAAAACTGGAACAGTTCCTTTGGGGGATACCCGCAACATGGATTGTGGTTTATCGCGCAAAATAATCTCCCGGTGCTCATATTCAATACCGGCGTATTTCAAAGCCATACGAGCCCTCATTGCATAAGGGCATCTACGGTAAGAATACAAAATTGGTCTCATCGCAGCATTATCAAGCCAGTGCTCAATTTACTGATCTAAAAAAACGATCATTTATATCATTATTATTTGTTATACAAATATAGCATTCCGCTTCAGAATGACTCCTGTCGTGCATTAACTCATTTATTTTTAACAGGAAAACCCCATGTCATTAATCAACACACCAGTAATTCCATTCAAAACCCAAGCTTTCCATAACGGTAAGTTTGTCACCGTTTCCAATGAGTCCCTCAAAGGTCACTGGTCGGTATTCATTTTTATGCCAGCAGCATTCACATTCAACTGTCCAACAGAAATTGAAGATGCAGCTGATAACTATGCTGAATTTCAGAAAATGGGTGCAGAGGTTTATATCGTTACTACCGATACTCATTTCTCACACAAAGTATGGCATGAGACTTCACCTGCAGTAGGTAAGGCGAAGTTTCCATTGGTTGGTGATCCAACACATACATTGACACGTGGTTTTGATGTGCATATTGATGAAGAAGGTCTTGCTTTGCGCGGTACATTCATCATCAATCCAGAAGGTGTTATCAAGACCGCTGAAGTGCACTCAAATGAGATCGCTCGCGAAATCTCTGAAACATTACGCAAAATCAAGGCTGCTCAATACACAGCTGCTCACCCAGGCGAAGTATGCCCAGCCAAGTGGAAAGAAGGCGCAGCAACATTGACTCCATCTTTGGATCTCGTAGGCAAGATCTAAGTATCAAAGTCAGAAGTAATTAGCAATCAATAGACTCTCTTTGGAGAGTCTATTGGGCAGGATGAGAAACAAAATCCCTACCCAATAGACTCATCAAGATTCAACACTAAGGAATACAGCATGTTAGATACCAATATCAAAACCCAACTCAAAGCCTATTTTGAAAAAATAGAAAGCCCGATTATTTTAGAAGCCACTTTGGATGACAGTACTCACGCGGCTCAAATGCTAGAGCTACTGAATGAAGTTGCCGAGCAATCTACTAAGATCACTGTAAAAACCTCAGGTAGTAGTAAAAATATTCCTAGCTTTACCGTAGGTAAGGTGGATGAAGTTGCTCGTATTGCATTCTCTGGCCTACCTATGGGTCATGAAATGACTTCTTTCATTTTGGCTATTTTGCAAGCTAGTGGCTACCCACCAAAGGTTGAGCAAGATGTGATCGAGAGTATTAAAAGCTTGGAAGGTAAAAAGCACTTTCAGACATTCATTTCTTTGTCATGCCATAACTGCCCGGATGTTGTTCAGGCCCTAAACCTGATGGCCGCTCTTAATCCCGATATCGAACATGAAATGATTGATGGCGCCCTCTTCCAGGGTTTGGTTGATCAATATCAAATCATGGCTGTACCTACCGTGATTCTGAATGGCGAAGTATTTGGTCAGGGTCGTATGAGCGTTGAAGAAATTGCTGCTAAATTGGATACCAATACCTCAGCACGTGATGCAGAAAAATTGAGCGCTAAAGCTGCTTATGACTCTCTGATTATCGGTGGAGGACCAGCAGGTGCTTCAGCTGCAATTTACTCTGCCCGTAAAGGAATCAGGACTGGTGTTGTGGCTCAACGCTTTGGTGGGCAGGTAGCTGATACCGTAGGGATTGAAAACTTCATTTCCGTTAAAGAAACTGAGGGCCCTAAATTAGTGATGGCGCTTGAGCAGCACGTCAAAGAATACGAAGTCGATGTCATGAATCTGCAGACCGCCAAGAGCCTGAGCAAGACTGGCGATGAGATTACGATCACCTTAGAAAATGGTGCCGTTCTGAAGAGTAAGACAGTCATTCTGAGTACAGGTGCACGCTGGCGCGAAATGAATGTGCCGGGCGAACAAGAGTACCGCGGTAAAGGCGTTGCTTACTGCCCTCACTGTGATGGTCCGCTCTACAAAGGCAAGCGTGTCGCAGTAATTGGTGGAGGCAACTCTGGGGTTGAGGCTGCAATTGATTTGGCGGGCATTGTGAGTCATGTCACCTTAGTTGAGTTTGACACTAAGTTGCGTGCCGATGCCGTGCTGCAGAAAAAAATGCATAGCATGCCTAACGTTACGGTAATTACTAACGCATTAAGTAAAGAGGTGTTGGGTGCCGACGGTAAGGTAACTACCTTGCGCTATGAAGATCGCACTAACAACCAGATACATGACATTGCGCTTGAGGGTATCTTTGTTCAGATCGGCTTGCTACCGAATACAGATTGGCTCAAGGGTGTGATTGATTTATCTCCTCGCGGTGAAGTGATCATCGATCAAAAAGGTGAGACTTCCATGCCCGGTGTCTTTGCTGCCGGAGACTGTACTACAGTACCTTACAAGCAAATTATCATCGCTATGGGTGAAGGAGCAAAGGCATCACTTTCAGCATTTGATTATTTAATTCGCTCATAACAGCGAGCTCGCTCAGACCCCAATCAGGTCTGAGCGCCAATCATCTAGCTTTCGGCTGCTACCTGTGCCTCAGCAAATCTCATTTCTAAAGCGAGACGCTTAAAGGCCGACTGATCTGGATATTGTTTTGCCAAATAATAAATAAGCTCACGATCAGTTTTGCCAAACTGATGATCCTTAAGCATCGTTCTTAAAGCCCAAATTAACTGCAGGGAGGCGCGCTCATCTAACAAAATACTCGCCTTGTCTTCTGCACTCTCATCTAACTCTTGAAGATTAATTTCTTTGGCAAAGGATAGTAGCTTTTGTGGCATGTCCCACTTGACAACATTATGAGCCCAATACAAAAAACGTTTTAAGTCGACCCGCATATTCTGAGCGGAAAAATTTTGCATCCAAGCATGCTCGATCAGCAGATCTAGCTTAAGCTTAAAATCAGAATAGAGGTCTTCAAAATTATCCCGGTCGAAATGGAGCTCTCCCGCAGAATCCCTTCTTGGGAATTTAATTTGACGGGGATTTATTCCGAGCACTAAAGCAGCCGCTTGCCATGTATAAACATATTGCTTAGAAACCCAATGGTCCCAATCCAATTCAGTCATAAATTTCACTTCATTTGATATCAATAAGAACATAGCTTACTACGCCTTAGATATTAAATATTGAGAAGTGGTGGGGACTGAGTGAGATAGACTCTTGATAACCCAACCCACTTGTATCTACGTAAACTCTGTATTTCAAAAATAAGACCTTGAGGCTCATAAAAACCTCAAAGTACGGCCTTGATATGGTCTTAGTTCTTTGAACCTTCTGAGGTTTTAGAAGCCTCAGAGGCATATTTTTCAGCGATAAAAGAGAAATGTTTTTTGACTTCAGAGTCTATCGCAACATCTTCAGATTTAAGAGGCCCTGAATTTGGTTTAGCCTCATACATAAAAAAGTAGAACCCCGCTATCATCACTAATAGGGCAAAGCTAATCGGGCCAATATATGTCCTCATGGGCTTTTTCCAGCTTAGGATATCTTGACAATATCAGCCCGGAGAGGATGAATTACATTTGGCAATATTTCTGTTGGATTGAATGATCTTGCAAGCCGCTCCTGCCAAAGTAGTCGATCCTTAACCAAATCATCAATTTCTAATTGAATAAATGTTGCTGAGACTGCTGATAAATCACTCTTTGCTTGGAACTGGTTCATAACCTTATCTCCTAATAAAAGCGTCAACACATGATTACTATCCTAGACGCTCTTGCAAGCGAGATAAAGCTATTTGAGCAAGTAAAAGCCGTTTTCTCGCCTAATGAAATATTTTCATAAGTAATTGATTTATATCTATTTTATTAATGGCAATGAAGGCAATTACTACCCTCGGAATACTCTTTAGGTAGATAAATGAGTAACTTCATTAATCTATCGAAAGATTTTAAAAAATATATAAGGTAAGCATTAGAACTTGTTGATAAATATGGAATTTTATCGTTCTGGGCATTTCAATATAAATAAAAGTAGTGCGAGAAGGCTTACTTATACCCAAATTGTCTGCATAAAGACTGAAACCAAAATTAAGGGTCTATCTCTTAAACATTAATCATTTCCCAGCTACCTTTTAATTTCACATGAAAGGCATCGGTATAGCGATAAAACTCAATTTCATTAAAGCGTCCATCAGCATTCAAAAGATGATTAAACAAAGCAGAAATATTCCAGGGCTCCCAATCAAAGCCTGGTTTTTCTGCCCATACCTTGGTGCCCTTTTCCTGCTTAATAAACTGACTCATAAAACCAATCATCGTGGCAACATCTTCGCCATAGGTCACAACTGCGCGTAAATATTTAGGCTCATCAAAAAACTTCATTTGTATAACTAAATAGGGTAAGGCAAAGGCTAAACATTTATGCCTGCGGGAGTTGCGAAAATAAACCTGTTTGGTAACTGACCATGGCTGATCTGAGCTATTTAGAGAAAAGTCAAAGACCCAAGAAGTATTGTAAAAAAAGATGCATTGGCGACCAGCTATTTCATTAATGACTTTTTGTAGAGGAGTAGTCTCGCGAAGTAATCGCAAGTGCTCTATAGGGTGAAGCTTGTCTTCTTTTTTAGATGCTGAATTATCTATATCACTCACTCTTGCCTCTTAAATTGCTCAAAGATGAATGCTGACTTATCACCTACGTCTCTACTAATACGATAGACATAATTCTGATCGTAGATAAAAAAATATTTTCGTAAAAATGGATCAGCCAATACAATCTTTTTAAAATTACCTTGGCCAAGGTTATTTACCAGGGCCACAATCTTCTGAGAATCAATTGTAGGGGTTTCAAGTAAAGCTTGCTGAGCTTGCACTCTTGTCAATAATTCAGCTTTATTGGTTGACCCCTCATAAAAAGCTGGGCAACACTTTACAACGCCCTTGGGCCGAGCTCCAAGCCATACAAACTCATCGTTACCATACTTTATTGCAGCAGGAGTAATCGACAGCTTTTGAGCGCTGCCTTCTGCCACCCATACCCCCAACCAGCGCTCATTGATAGCTACAGTTTGAGTATTAAGCTCAGCTGGAGCTGCATCACTACCAGATGTTTCTGTACTAGCGTTTGGATTACTAGAACTAGTCTCTACAGGACCCTGAATTTCTATAGCCTTAGGGGCCTCGACAATCTCAGGGCCAACGATATTTTGAGAAAGTGCGTAAAACATGCCCCCTAGGACAATTAAATACAGCATGGAGCCGATGATCATGGTGATGGGCAATGAATTTCTAGATCCTTGCCCGACTCTGCGTGAAGTATTCACAGGTGATTGGGTGTGAGCGACTTTTACTGATTCAGAGGTGGTTTCGGAGAAGTTATCCTTTAAGGAATCCAGGGAGGGGGCTGTGTGGCTAGGATGCTGTGATGGACACTCTAGCGAATGTGCATAAGATAAAGCCTCCTCCAAACTTGCAAAGACTTTATTGCGGCATACCAATTGGTTTAATACCGCATTTCTCTCTAGATTGTATTTAGTAACCAAATACAACTTATAGGCATCGTGTTGCAAGTCTTTGGGGCCAGAGTATCTCGCACCCCTTTTTTGGGGCATCGGAAAAAAAATCCCCGCAACTAAAAAAGCTAGTCCCACCAGTAATTTAAATTGCACTGGATTTTGTATTTGACTCCGAATAAATTGCTGCAATCCCTCGCTATCCAGTCCCATAACTTGACTTTGGACTGCAGCGAACAACAAAGTAAGACCGCACAAAACAGCGATCACCTTCAATACAATCTGCGAGTAGCGAGAATATGCTGAATTGTCAGGCACTAAAATTCCTTAATAAATATAAAAGGAGTACATATTGAACTCAAGGACCCAAAAAAAATTTCTACCAATTAATCTATTTGGCGGCCCACTGTATGATCAAACCAATGCCATTATGCTCAAGCCGAAAGCCCTAAGGATGGACTAGGATATGCGTTTTGGAGGGGCGCCATCCGCTACTTGCTGTTGACTGGACTCCCCCCCTTTTGGGCTAGCCGAAGGATCTGGCTCTTTATCTTTAGCGGCCTCTTTTGGAGCCTCTGCAGGCTCGTCAATTCTTACAAAAGTATCCGTTGTACCAAAGTTATCGACCCAGTGGAAGACTTCCATAAACTGTTCTTTGGGCATAAAACGCAAAGCGGAGTCATCGTAATTTTTATACTCAACATAGCTCACGCCTAACTCATTGGGAGTATAGAGTCGCTTCACGGCAACTCGATGTCCATATTCATCTTCAAATACGTCGTTTCTGTACGGATCTTTCGTGCTTGTCATGAGTTAATTGTCACCCCTTCTCAAGAAAGAGGGCACCAAGCCCACCTTCTTCAATCGATGTTCTGTTGAGCCTTCATCTTTTAGCTCCGACACAGGTAAGGTGTTTGCAATGCCGCCGTAAAAATTGAGGCCACGTGCTCTTTCACGATAATCATCTAGGACGCTCACTTTTTTCACGATCGCACGATTTAAAGAGTTGCCACTAATCGAAATTGATTTTCTAACAATGTTCCGTTCAATGATTTTTTTAGAAATATATTTCCCAAAAATAGAAAAATTCTCTGCAATTTTTTGATCAGGACAGACACATAAAAAATCTTCATACACATAACTATCAATTGCTGGTGTTCGATAGACAGGTGGAGTAATTTGGCAATTCATGAGAAAGTCTAAGTTGGTAAATGTTGCGTGTGAAGAGTACCCCTCTTCCACCTTACTAGGAACCACCAAAATAAACTGTTTGTTGACCGCAAGACGAGACATGCACTGTTGCGCATATTTCAGAATGAAAATTTCAGTACTTGCCATTTCAAATTTAGAGTTCGAACTGGGCACTAAAACCATATCAAAATCTAAGATAAATTGTTCAGACATAGCCGGCGTCCAAGTGAGGTCACAAATACAGACCTCAACTCCGGATGAATACTTGCGAACGCCCGAGCGAGCACTCAGAAGAGCCGCCCCGCTACTTTCATAATTGACGTCTAGGCAATGGACTTGGACGCCAATATCTGGCGCTTTCTTAGCCCAGCGAGAAGAAGATGCTTGAGGATCCATGTCAATCAAGGATACTTTGATGTTTTCTTGTATCGCAAGATAAGCTGCTAGGTTAACGGCAATCGTGCTCTTACCAACACCACCCTTTTGGTTGGTCACTAGAATTTTGATTGTGCCATTGGTATACATATTAATAACTCTTTTTTGCCAAAAATACTCGGATCCTATTTGTCATCATGATCATCATCGCTGATAATTTTGGAAAGTAGCCCGCTCAAACGTGCGCCTTGTTCGATACCAATCTGAGCGTAAATAATATCTCCATGGACATCTGCGCCACTGTGTAATTCCACTCTTTCAGTTGCAAGCACATTGCCTTCTACTCGGCCTGCAACCAAAACTCGCACCCCAGAAATATTACCTTGTACTAAGCCAGTTTTACCAAGCGCAATACAAACGTCTGCTCCTGCCTTAGTTTTGATATCACCAACCACCGTACCATCGATTCTTAGAGACTTTGTTGCCAACAAACTCCCAGTGATTTCTAAATCAGACCCAATAATTGAGCCGAAGGTTTCTTTAGATGGATCAAGTAAGCGTATTACAGTATTTTGTTTCAAAGCAATATTAGTTGCAGGTTAGTTTTTATTAAATTTACCGCTAATCTTGCCGCCACGTTGAATATGAATATATTTGTAGTTGATATTTCCACTCACGTTAGCAAGGGGGCCAACATTCAAGTCATCGCAGTTGACATCACCCTTCAAGTTTCCCTTAATCACCAGGTTTTCAGTGTTAAGTTCACCATCAACTTGGCCGGTAGAATCAATCAAAACAGATTTGGCGGTGACCTTACCACGCACAATCCCAGATATATTCAAGACTCCATCAGAAACTATCGTACCTTCAAAGGTAAAACCTTCACTCAGAATCGATGGCTTGGTATTGATGGGAGAACGAGTAGGCATTTCACTTCTAAAATTTTGATCGACTGGCTCAGATTCAAGCTCTTCGGGCGCATTTGACTGAGAAAAATTGTCAGTCTGCTCTTGCATATCTTGCTCTGGGTTATTTTGTGAAGTGGAATTTTTTGAAAAGATAGACATCGTCGTATGTTCTGCTTAAGATGATTAGGAATGGGGATTGAGATTATGTAATTCACCATGCAAATGGCCACCTTTTTCAATCTCAATTTCAGAATAATTAATAGAACCGCTAACCTTACCAGTAGACCGAATAATTAAACTACGGGTTGAAGAAATATACTCATTCACTTCACCGCGAATATCTACAGTCTCACCAGACAATTTGCCACGTACGACACCCGTTGCCTCTATGATGACTTGTTTTGCAGTAATCTCACCCTCAACGACTCCTGAAATGGAGGCAATATCTGGAACTTCAAAATTCCCTTTGAGAACCACACCTTCACCTACAAATAGGCAACCTTGTTGATTTGCTTCAGCCATGCTTAACACTCCTTGGGCGCAGTACTTCTATTATTGACATTAATTACAGTGATTTTATCAGTTGAAACACCCTTCTAGGGCTTAAACGCACTATATATGAACAATTTAAATATTTCACGCCCCAAAATTTACCCTCTATTTATGACAAAAAAATGGACCTTGATGGTTTTAACGGCTTTTTTACTTAACCCGCTTAATGCCAGCTATGCTGGGTGGAGCTTTGTCTCCTCTGATGCACTGGGAAATAACTATTACTACGATGATAGTAAAACCGTCAGGGAATCCCAATCAGAGCAAGTGAGCACCTGGCTATTAACAAGCTATTCTCAAGCTCTCTCTGGCCCAAATGGAGAACCTACTCTTTCTGTAATTCAAGACATATCCTACTTTTGCCGTGCTGGCTATGAGAGCTATAAGCAGTTTTATATTGGCTATTACGCAGGTTCGGAGGGCTCTGGCACCAGTTTGGGGGCTGAAAATACCCCGAACTCGCCCTGGGAACGTGTCATTCCCGATACGATGAGTGATGTCTTATTCCAGTTTTTTTGTAAACTAGGTCAGCCCAATAAGGGTCAAAGCGACAAGTAGTCGCTGGAGCTAATTACTGCTTCACTTCTGGAGCAGAGTCTGGCTTATTTTCAGCAGCGTTTGCAGGTTTGGAGAAGTAACTCATTGGATAAGTAGTCTCGGCTCCAAATGGCCCCCGAATCCAGATTTGATCGTTATATCTCACGTAGCAACTGCGGCTCACGCTACCTGTGGCACTGACGCTGTAGGAAAAAAACCAATTGGGCTCAATCCTGCCTGTTTCAGAGGTACAAGGCTGAGCGGTAATGTACAAAATATCGCCATGGGCCGGCATTTGGCCAATGATTGCTCCTTGAGCTATTGGATTGCCTAATAGAAAGCAGCCAGCTAACAGGATTTTAAAAGTGGGACGTAATAAATTCATGGGGAGCGAATGACAGGATCACTGTAAAGTAAACTTGTTGGTATTATAGGGTACCTTGTAGCTCAAGCTAAGTAATTTTATTCAAAAAAATCAAGCACTTATAGATTATCAATGCAACTATTTTGGGTTTCTGGATCGACTGGTTCGATTAAACAAATCAATATCACCAAAAAGAGTGTCTTACGCTTAGTGGCTGTTGTTAGCTGCGCGTTTTGCGCCTTTGGGATTTTGATTTTTTATACCGGCATTACCATTGCATTTGAAGTTAACCCTGAACTAGCTAAAGAAGTTACCGGAGTAGTCACACCTGAAGAGCGCTCAAGACTAGACGGTATGTATCGTCGAGAGCTGGCTTCATACCAAGAGCGTCTCAAGGAGGCCAGCACCACCTTTAATGAACTCAAAGCCATTAAAGACCGCTACCTTGCCATCTCTACCCCAAGCACTATTAAAGAGAAGCTCCTAGATCCCGCACACCTTGGCGGCCCTCTAAAACCAGTGAACTTTCAATTAGATCCCACCAAAGCATTGGTCGATAATCTTGAGGATCTTGTCAACAAATCAAATCAAATTCTCGATATTGCCACCAAGTTAGAGCCTGAGTGGCAAAAGCAATATAGCTGGCTCAGAGCCCTACCGATTGGTCCGCCGATTGATGCTAGGCTGGGTATGACCAGTAACTTTGGTGTCCGTATCGACCCCATCACTCAGCAATTGGCACAGCACTCTGGCATTGACTTTATTACCCCGACAGGCACACCTATTGTGGCATCAGGTGATGGCACGGTGCTTAAGTCAGCGTTTGATCCAGCGTACGGCAACTTTATTGAAATTGCCCACAACGAAGGCTTTGTTTCTAAGTATGCTCATAACAGCAAACTCTTGGTCAAGGTGGGGCAACTGGTGAAGCGCGGTCAAGTGATTGCACATTCAGGATCTACCGGCAGATCGACTGGCCCGCATCTTCACTATGAGATCCATCAACACAATACTTATCTGAACCCAGCAAAGATTCTGGTTTACGCCCCACCCTCAAAGTATTGGTAAGCCCACTTAGACCTCTACAACCTTCTAGGCTCATAGCGAATGGTTTTGAATGTCTCCGCTACTAGACAATTCAACAAGTACCTTCTACTAAGCAAGTTCTCTGTGAAGTAACCTTTATTGAGCTATGCCCCGACTATGAAACCTTTCTACAAATACCTCATCAGCGTACTCATCTTCTTAGGCCTAGCAGTTTCGATTGATCAATTCATTTGTAATAAATGGGTCTACCATGATTACGCTGCCGGCATGGATCTTAAGCTGGCCTGTTTTTGGAAGTCTTAAGCTTTTCCTTTTTAGCAGCTTTACTCAAATAACTTGATCCCTCAAACTCTTTTTTACTAAAGCACAACTGTCACTCATGACCGTAAAAAATGCTGCAGATATTCTGGCGCACCTTCATCAAGGGCAAGTTAATCTAGGGGTAAAACGTATTGAGTCTCATGATGCCCAAGTTGCTCAAGCTATTTTGGATCATCTCTTTAGCTTTGAAGACTTAGTATTTTTATCTGATATTGATATGCAGACGCTCCTGCTCAAGATTTCCGATAAGACCTTAGTTATTTGTTTAAAAAATGTTAGCAAACCGCTTGGTATCAAAATACTGAGAGCCATGACTAAAGCTAGGGCAAGCAGTATCGGGCAAGATTTACAAAATAGTGAAAAGTTAAGAGTCTCAGAAATCGAGGCAGTGCATTTAGAGGTGTTAAAAGTGGCTTATGAGTTACACCAAGCTCAAAAAATCATACTACGTAAATCTGCCGTAGATGAGAAATACATTTAAGCTGTCATGGGCATTTCAGATACATTAACAATGATTGCCAAGCTAGGCATTACTTAATATCACTGACCACAACTAAACAGAAATGCCCGCCCTGAATGAGTTACTTATGAACGCCTGCTTCTTGCATAGCCAATGCATGCGCTTTGCGCTCAGCAATCTTTTGCGCCGTCTTTTCGATCTCATGATTGTGCAATAAAACTTCATGCAATCTGCGATAGAGAAACTCCAAAGAGATGGCAATAGCAAGCAACACAAAAAAAGTGATCCACTTGTCATAAATCAGGCAAAGATCAGCTGCAGTTAAGCCCGCCAGGGCTTTTAAGCGAATAAAAGTGGTTTCAGGAAAATGTACCGACAATACGCTCATGATTAAGAATGCTTATTAATGGATGATTAAATGTAACAAAAAGTTATTGCAATATAAAGTCGCACTGCACAAAAACAGGGCCTCCCTAGGCCATATGCCTTTTTGCCCTATCTTTCGCGCATCTTTTAGTTACGACATTTCAGGCATTCCCGTTAAGAAACCATAATAATTATAGGGTCTATATACGATCTTGATGTATTTTACTTATGTAATTTAGGTCCACTGACCCCCATCGAGTAGTACCTGACTTTCCTGCAAATCAATTAATTTAATCAATCCAGGCTGTAATACTTCGCTTAATTGAAACGGTAATCGCTTTTGTACACTGATTTCTTGAGCAAGCTGAGCAATACTGTTTAGTGGCAACCCCCTGAACTGTGGCAGAGCAATCACAATCTTGTTGCCTGCCGTAGGGACTCGTAAGGTATACACTTCCTTAAAGACCTCTTGATAGGTTCGCAGCATCGACCTGTAGAGCGGATTGACTTTAGGGGTACTCCACATATTGGCGATAATCGCGCCAGAGGGCTTGAGCGCATTTTTAAGTGAGAGCAAAAACTCCCTAGTTGCCAAATGCGTGGGGATCCCTGCTGCCGTATAGGCATCTAAAAAGATGAGGTCATAAGGCTTTTGAACATTTTCAATAAATGCTCGGCCGTCTTGAATGTACGCCTTCAATAAGTCATCTTCCAGAAAATTAAAATACTGTTTGGCCAAGGTAATAATTTGTGGATCAATATCGACCACATCTATTTGGGCAGCTGAGTAATATTTACGCAAAAACATCGGAATATTGCCACCCCCTACCCCAAGCACCAAAATGCGATCGAGCTGCTGGGTAAAGGCCAGGCCAATCATGGCTGATCTAGCATAGGGCAAACCCAAATAATCAAGATCGCCTTTTTTGACCACGCTTTGACGTGGTCCATGTTGCCCAAAGCGCAGTGTACGAATTCCGTCAAGATCTTGAGTCACCCTCGTTAGCCCAAACATCGTTTGGCCTTCATAGAGCAAATCTTCTTTAGTCGTGACGAGCCTTACACCGTCAGCCGACCTCACAACAGATAGGAAGGTCTTAATTTTGGTAAGCATGGTTAGGGGTGATCACGCTAGTGCCTAAATATATGTTGAGTATGAAAAAGGGGCAGCTTTTGTAAAGAATCTGATTTCACTCGGAAAATTGCTATTTCATTTTACAAAAGGCAGTTTTTACTCCTACTTCGCTAATTTATCTATTGCATATTCATGCTCATCAACTCTATCGAATTGCAGGACTTGCGAACCCTAGACCGTCTTTGAGCGCAAACCTAAGACGATTCATGCTACTGCTATCGCAAGTTAATAAGGTAAACTTGCAGTGCATTATGGTAATAAAAACTATTGTTTAAGATAATCAAACCAAAAACATCGAAATTTAAACAATGGCTTAATTAGGCTCTAGCTGTCGAATAAACATTAAATTTTTGGAGTTAATTAAATTATTCCCACTAAATTAAATCAGGGCAGGCTACCGTTCATTATCTGCGCCCCGCCCTATAGAAACTCCTCTGCGGGCATAACTTGTTTACATGAATTATGCGACATGTTGGTTAAATTGGGCTATGAAGCTCACCTTGTCATTATGGGTGGTTTTGCTCCAAATTTTACATTTCACACAGCGCAGGACTTAAGCCACCTACACCCCGATCTCAAACATTCGGGACAATTTTCTTTGGATGAACAAGAGAAACTTAAAATAATTCTTGATGAGGGCGTCACAATTTATCCAGAAGTGGTTGTCGGCAACCCGCTAGGCGCAAAAAGAATTGTGCGCTACTTTCTAAACCATGATGGCGCCGTAACGGGACATAAATCAAACTTTACTAAAGATGATTTTATTCTCGCATACACGAGTCTTTATTTTAAAGACCCACATCATGTTTTGAATAAACCCATTACAGATAATAATTTTAATGATACGAATGCGCCAATCTGGGATAATAGGACCATTAATGCAACTTACATTGGTAAAGGTAGCAACTATCTAAAATGTCATGTCATTGAAAATACATTAGAAATCGCCAGGGAATGGCCTGCGACCAAGCATGAACTAAGCTTACTATTGAAAAATACCAAATATTTATATTGCTGGGATAATCTGACCCAATTATCTGCTGACGCAATTTTATGCGGCGCAAAAATAGTACTTTTACAGGACTATCAAATTAATAGACTAAGTGGACAACTTGGTAACTTTCCTTATTTAATCGGAACTATAAGAGGCAATAGGATTGAATTAAATGAATACGAAAACTATGAGTCAGACAGGAAGTCTTTCATTGAGGATTATAAATTCCGGCTAAATAATTGGGATAAAAATGTGAATGAATCAGTTATAGCTATTGTCAACTTTTTTCTGTAACCCCCTGCCATCAAACAACATATTTATGAATCCAGCCGTCCTTATTACTTGCGCAATCAATCCACCCTCTGGCATCAAGTATTTGAACTTAAGCGATCCGACTCAGCGATTAATAACTACAAAGTCCTCTGTATATTTTTGGGCTTCAATTGGAATCAAAAAGCTCTTAATTGTTGATTCAACTTCAACAAGTGTGTTGGATGAAAATGAACTTGAAACTTTAAAGATCTCAGGTATTGATGTTGAACAGATTACTTTTCAACAAAAAGATGAATCTATGATTCAAAAGGGTAAAGGTTATGCCGAAGGAAAACTTATTGAATTTGCATTAAATCACTCTAGAATTTTGAAAAGTGAAACTTCTTTCTTCAAAAGCACTGGAAAAGTTTTTTGCCGCAACCTACCAAAAATTATCAATTTAATAAGTACAAGTGAAGTTAAAAGTATTTTTTGGTCACTTTTTGAGCATGGTAAATTTGATACTGTAGATACGCGCTTTTTTTACGCTTCGATTGAAGATTGCCGCACAATACTTCTTCCAATTTATGATAGTTTAAATGAAACAACCATCGGCAAGTGTATTGAAGAAACACTTCCCATATATTTTGATCAGCTATTAATTAAAGGTAGATCTCTTCGACCTCAATTATCCGGCTTTGCAGGTGGCCATGGAAAGCAGTGGGAAGAAACTCATCTAGGGGATATTGAAAATTCTTTTCCTTGCTGGTTTAAAAAATGAGTTCGAATAGCTAATGCCATAGAATTAAAAAATTCTCTTGGAAAAATATCCCACAATAAATTAAGAATCTCGTAGTAGCGCCCAGAAAAGATTACCGCATACTGAACCTGGTTAAATCCGAATCAAACTTAATTGCTACGCACCAATAAAAGCTTTAGAGTTAGCGTTTTAAGTCTAATTTTTAGACTGATTAATATTTTGATGACACGAATCCTTAAAAATCCTAGTTGAAATAAATAATTTTTTTCTTTACACACTCAATTTCATAACGAATTTGAATTTGAATTTACCGTTCTAGGGAACCTGTAATCAGGCACATCTTACCCATCACCCCTCTTTACCTTACCCCGCAAATCCTTCCAAATCCCCCTTAACCCTCTCTATGACACCCTCCCAATCCCCCATCTTTTCTTGTTGATAGAGCGTAATTGTTGGGTACCAAGGACTATCTTTTCTATCTAATAGCCAACGCCAGCAAGTATCAAATCGATTTAATAGCCAGACGGGTTTACCCATTGCTGCAGCTAGGTGTGCTGTTGAGGTATCTACACTAATAATGAGATCCAGATTCGCAATCAGTGCTGCCGTATCTGAAAAGTCCTCCAGTTCACTCACAAAGTTATAAAAATTTGATGGATCCCAATATTGATTACCGCTTTGGATAAGTTCAGATTCTGCAGGCTCGCCTTTTTGCAAGCTATAAAAATCGATATCTGGAATGCTAATTTGAGCGATTTGGGCAAGAGGAATATTGCGCCTAGCATTCAGACTCCAAAGCTCGGGTTGATTGGGACGAAAGCCCCCATTCCAAACAAGACCTACTTTAAGCTTTTGGTGCGCTGCTAGCTTGGTTTTCCAATAATCCTCTTGTCTTGGGGGTGCTTTAATGTACGGAACCTGATTGGGGATGCTCTCAATTTCTGTTTTAAATGCTAGAGGCAAACTCAAGAGTGGGCATTGGTAATCAAATGCAGGTAAGGGATCACCCATCGCCACAAGCTGACTAACGCCTTCTAAGTTTTGCAGCAGTTTAATTAAAGGGCGTTGCACTTCTAAAATGACTGTAGCGCCAAGCTGGGCGACTAAAGAAGCATAACGACAAAATTGAATTGTGTCTCCTAACCCCTGCTCCGCATGGAGCAAGATGGTTTTACCCACCAGGGATTGTTCTCCAAGCCACAGGGGCTGAGGGAAGTTTCGGTTACTTTGTAGGCGAGTGACGCTCTCGTTCTTCCAGCGCCATTCATATTCTTGCCAACCATCCTTAAAATTACCCAGTAACAAGTGGCATAAAGATAAATTGTGGTGCGCAACCGTATAGTCGGACTTAATCTCAATAGCCTTCTTGTAACTTACTAGGGCTTCATCAAACCGTTTGAGATCTTTTAAAGTAACCCCCCGATTAGAGTGCGCTTCTGCGTAATCAGGCTTCATGCGTATGGCTGTATCAAAGCTGACTAGAGCCTCCTCGAAACGCTGAAGTTCTTGTAAGTTAACACCACAATTAGAGTAGGCTTCTGCATAATGGGGATTGATGCGAAGCGCATCGTTGTAACTGATTAGAGCCTCTTCAAAACGCCGGAGTTCTTTTAAGACATTGGCACGATTAGCATGAGCTTCTGCATAATCAGGCTTGATGCGAATCGCTTCGCTATAACTAGCTAAGGCCTCCTCTAAACGTTGAAGAATTTTTAAGGTAACGCCGCGATTGGAATAGGCTTCTGCGTAGTGGGGGTTAATGCGAATCGCTGTATCGTAACTCGCCAAAGCTTCTTCTAAACGCTCAAGCTCTTTTAAGGCGTTGCCGCGATTAGAGTGGGCTTCTGCGTAATCAGGTTTGATGGCAATAGCCTGATCGTAACTGGCAAGTGCCTCATCTAAACGTTGAAGCTCTTGTAAAGCAATGCCGCGATTAGAATAGGCATCTACAAAATTAGGATTGACCTGTATTGCTTTAGTTAAGAAATCAACCGCTTTTGTAAATTGCTTGGTCTGGGTGAATAATGTACCTAACAATTGTAATGCATCAAGATGATTAGGCTGCAATATTAAAGCCTGCTCATAAAGTACTTGCGCTTCTTTAAACCTACCTTGCTGATGCAAGGTAAAGCCTTGTTCTACTAAGCGCGATACTAGATCTTGATGTGACACTTATTTAACTAGGCTGGATTACTTGCACTGAGGGACATTGGATATGGTAATGGTTAATACATTCTATCTAATAAGATCCGAATTAAGATGTCAGATTATTACTTACATATTACTTTAATTATTACTTAGCCCATGCAAAATAAAACCTATATGGTTATTGATCAAAAAGTATGCAATTAAAAATAAAAATGGGTTATTTTTTAATTAACTACTGTTTAAGCTCTGCACCGCAAATCCTTCCAAATCCCCCTTAACCCTCTCTATGACACCCTCCCAATCCCCCATCTTTTCTTGTTGATAGAGCGTAATTGTTGGGTACCAAGGACTATCTTTTCTATCTAATAGCCAACGCCAGCAAGTATCAAATCGATTTAATAGCCAGACGGGTTTACCCATTGCTGCAGCTAGGTGTGCTGTTGAGGTATCTACACTAATAATGAGATCCAGATTCGCAATCAGTGCTGCCGTATCTGAAAAGTCCTCCAGTTCACTCACAAAGTTATAAAAATTTGATGGATCCCAATATTGATTACCGCTTTGGATAAGTTCAGATTCTGCAGGCTCGCCTTTTTGCAAGCTATAAAAATCGATATCTGGAATGCTAATTTGAGCGATTTGGGCAAGAGGAATATTGCGCCTAGCATTCAGACTCCAAAGCTCGGGTTGATTGGGACGAAAGCCCCCATTCCAAACAAGACCTACTTTAAGCTTTTGGTGCGCTGCTAGCTTGGTTTTCCAATAATCCTCTTGTCTTGGGGGTGCTTTAATGTACGGAACCTGATTGGGGATGCTCTCAATTTCTGTTTTAAATGCTAGAGGCAAACTCAAGAGTGGGCATTGGTAATCAAATGCAGGTAAGGGATCACCCATCGCCACAAGCTGACTAACGCCTTCTAAGTTTTGCAGCAGTTTAATTAAAGGGCGTTGCACTTCTAAAATGACTGTAGCGCCAAGCTGGGCGACTAAAGAAGCATAACGACAAAATTGAATTGTGTCTCCTAACCCCTGCTCCGCATGGAGCAAGATGGTTTTACCCACCAGGGATTGTTCTCCAAGCCACAGGGGCTGAGGGAAGTTTCGGTTACTTTGTAGGCGAGTGACGCTCTCGTTCTTCCAGCGCCATTCATATTCTTGCCAACCATCCTTAAAATTACCCAGTAACAAGTGGCATAAAGATAAATTGTGGTGCGCAACCGTATAGTCGGACTTAATCTCAATAGCCTTCTTGTAACTTACTAGGGCTTCATCAAACCGTTTGAGATCTTGCAGGGCATTACCCCGATTAGAGTGCGCTTCTGCGTAATCAGGCTTCATGCGTATGGCTGTATCAAAGCTGACTAGAGCCTCCTCGAAACGCTGAAGCTCATGCAAAACATTTCCACGATTGTAGTAAGCTTCAGCGTAATCGGGATTGATGCGAAGCGCATCGTTATAACTAATCAGAGCTTCCTCAAAACGCCGAAGTTCTTTTAAGGTAACGCCGCGGTTGGAGTAGGCTTCTGCATAATGAGGATTAATACGAATGGCTTGATCACAACTGATCAGAGCCTCGTCTAAACGTTGAAGAATATTTAAGGCAACACCACGATTAGAGTAGGCTTCTGCGTAGTGGGGGTTAATGCGAATCGCTGTATCGTAACTCGCCAAAGCTTCTTCTAAACGCTCAAGCTCTTTTAAGGCGTTACCGCGATTAGAGTGGGCTTCTGCGTAGTGGGGAGCAATACGAATCGCTTCGTTGTAGCTAATTAAAGCCTCATCAAAGCGCTCTAGATTTTTTAAGACAATCCCCCTATTAGAGTAGGCTTCTGCGTAATGGGGATGAATGCGAATGGCCTCGTTGTAGCTAATTAGAGCTTCGTCTAAACGCTGAAGCCCTTGCAATACAACGCCTCGATTAGAATGGGCTTGTGCGAAATTGGAATTAATGCGAATCGCTTGATCGAAACTCAGTAGGGCTTCGTCTAAAACCCCAAGCTCTTGCAGGATAACGCCGCGATTGTAATAGGCATCCTCATAATCATGCTTAATGCGAATAGCTTCGTTATAGCTCGCTAAAGCTTCATCAAAACGCTGAAGCTCCTTTAATGTGTTTCCACGGTTAGAAAAGGCCTCCGCATAATGAGGATTAATATGAATAGCCTGGTTGTAACTCTCCAAGGATTCTTCAAAACGTTTAAGTTCTTGTAAGATGACGCCGCGATTAGAAAAGACTTCTGCATTACTGGGATTGATACGAATAGCTTCGTTGTAGCAGATTAGAGCCTCGTCAAAGCGACGAAGTTCTTGTAAAGCAATACCGCAATAAGAAAAACAGTTCGCATGATTTTGATTGATCTGGATCGCTTTAGTTAGAAAATCAACGGCTTTGGTAAATTGATTGGTCTGAGTGGACAATATACCCAATAACTGTAGGGCATCAAAATGATTAGGCTGTATCGCTAAGGCTTGCTCGTAAAGAACTTGTGCCTCTTTAAGTTTTCCTTGTTGATGCATGGCTAATGCCTGCTGAATCAAAGTTTCTAGTTGACCTTGTCGTAGAGAATACTTAGCTGAGCTCGGTAAATTACGTTTAGGGATATTAAGTGGACGAGACATTGGCAAATTCTAATATATTTGGTTTTTAATTTCTACGCTTAAAAAGAAATCAACGGCCTTATGCTTCGTAAAGCCTTTTAGATGTTCGCATGACTTGCCCTTAGTTCTTTAGAAATTTCCATAGTAGTATTTAGCCCATATGAGATGTTAGAACCAATCGAAAGGTTTGAGTGGAGACAGTTTGATTAATCCTTCAATGGATTTTGTAACCCTTATGGCAATAAAGTAACTCTTTCAACCCATTTTCATAAAAAAATAGGATTTATGCTGCGTGGATTAGGCAATAATTAAAGAAATGATGAATTTTGAGGGGGAATAATATTGAGCAATAGAGCGATAAATCCGTTGATTGAATATCTAGAGCAAAACCCTAGCGGCCAGATTGTTCATCGCTGGCGACATTATTTCGACATATACCACCGACACCTGTCACGCTTTCGGGGAGAACCAATAACAATGATTGAAATTGGGATTTTTAACGGGGGCTCTTTAAAGATGTGGAAAGATTATTTTGGTTCCATGGCAACAATAGTTGGGGTTGATATCAATCCGGGCTGTAAAAAATATGAAGAGCCAGGAATTGAGGTGGTCATTGGGGATCAAGCTGACCCAAAATTCTTGCAGGAATTATCTAAGCAGTATCCAAAATTTGCCGTTGTGATTGATGATGGGGGCCATAGAATGGAACAGCAAATTACAACTTTAGAGGGACTATATGCTCCATTGCGTGATGATGGCGTTTACCTTTGTGAAGACACTCATACCTCTTATATGCCAGCCTTTGGAGGGGGACACTTAAAGACAGGCACGTTTATTGAGTATTCAAAAAAACTAATAGATCAACTCAACGCCTTTCATGTCGAGGAAAGCCCTTCTTTATCGAAAAATTACTTTACACAAGCAACTGACTCAATTCATTTTTATGATAGCGTTGTAGTGATTGAAAAGAAGTCTCGCATACAACCAAATCAAGTCGTTTATGGCAATCAAGCCGATTTTACTTATGTTGCGCCATCGCTTTCTGGTAAAAGTCCTTAGAATAATTCTTTTTACCTTTCTATAATCTAGAATGCCTTAATTGAAATAACGATATAGCCCAAACTTAGGTGTGCCAAGGCAAATACGATTTTCTTTATATTCATTTAATCTGGCTCTAGTCTTATTTACTTACCGTCACCAAACAACGGGATCAGTGATAGCTTTATATTGCATATAAGAGATTACCAATTAGTTTTTATGAGACATATTATTTATTGTTAAAATTTATTAATGTCTCGCCGACCGAGTATTCCTAATAGCAAGTGATCAGGCTTAGCCAAATGATGCAAGAAAATCAAATATCTGATTTAGTTGAAAAAGGCATTGCCTTACATCATGAAGGGAAGCTTGAAGAGGCGGAAGCCATTTATCAACTAGTACTAGCAATAGAGGCAAATCATTTTGATGCGCTACAGCTGTTAGGTACTTTATCAGTTCAGACTAAGCAATTTACAAAAGCGCTTAATTTCTTAACTAAAGCATTAAAAATTAACCCCGATTACGCAGAAGCCTACTCTAATTATGGCCTTGCATTAAAAGAACTTCAGCGTTTTGAAGAAGCACTTCTCAGCTATAACAAAGCTATTGAAATCAAACCCGATTACGCAGAAGCCTACTCTAATCGTGGTAATGCCTTAAATCAACTTCAGCGTTTAGAAGAGGCTCTTGTAAGTTACGACAAGGCGATTGAGATCAAGCCTAATCTTGCCGAAGCCCATTTCAATCGAAGTAATGTCTTAAAAGAACTTCAGCGTTTAGAAGAGGCTCTTGTAAGTTACGACAAGGCGATTGAGATCAAACCCGATTACGCAGAAGCCTACTCTAATCGTGGTAATGCCTTAAATCAACTTCAGCGTTTAGAAGAGGCTCTTGTAAGTTACGACAAGGCCATTGAGATCAAACCCGATTACGCAGAAGCCTTCTCTCATCGCGGAAATACCTTAAATCAACTTCAGCGTTTAGAAGAGGCTCTTGTAAGTTACGACAAGGCGATTGAGATCAAACCTAATATTGCAGAAATTCACTTCAATCGCAGCCTTATCTTAAAAGATCTTGGCAGGCAAAGTGAAGCAAAGGACAGCTATAACCAAGCTTTAAGTATTGATCCCGACTTTGCCTTGGCTCGTTGGGGACGAGCTATATCCGTATTACCCATCATTCAAAACCATATTGAGGCATCCAAATCCTCTCGTGTAGAATTTTTACAAGAATTATCTGATATGGACATCTGGTTTACACAAGAACGTCTTGAGGATGGGCATAAAGCTGTCGGATCAGCACAGCCTTTTTATCTCGCTTACCAAGAAGTGAATAATCGAGAGCTCCTTTTAAAATATGGGGCACTATGTCACAGACTTATGAGACATTGGCAACGAAAAGAAAGTTTCTTTCCTGAGCCAAATCTTTTTAATAAACCCATAAAACTAGGAATAGTTTCTCACCATATTCATCAACACCCTGTTTGGGATGCAATTACTAGGGGGTGGGTTGAGCATCTTGACCCTAATCGTTTCGAGTTGATTTTTTTCTATACTGGATACAAGATTGATAAAGAAACAGAATTTGCAAAATCAATTTCGAAAGACTTCATTACATGCGGTGATGATCTAAGTTCTTGGGTGAACGCTATTATTGCCGCCCAAATTGATGTTTTGTTATACCCGGAAATTGGAATAGATCCGATGTCAGCAAAGCTAGCTAATCTGAGATTAGCTCCGGTCCAAGTTGCATCATGGGGCCATCCGAACACAACTGGATTTCCAACAATTGATTACTACCTATCTGCAGATTTATTGGAACCTGATAACGGTGAAGAACACTATACAGAGCAGCTAATTAAATTGCCCAACTTGGGCTCTCACCATAAACCTTCAAACTTAACTCCCATTTATACGGATTTAGAAAAATTCTGCATTAAGGCAGACCAACCTTTGCTACTCTGTCCCGGTACGCCGTTTAAATATCAACCGCAGCATGACCATATTTTTGTTGACATAGCCAAACGGCTGGGGAAATGCCAATTTATATTCTTTATATATTCAAATAAACAACTCACTTATCTTCTTCAAGAGCGGCTTACTTTGCAATTTTTGGAGTCTGGGCTCGATATTCAAAACTATTGTGTTTTTATACCTTGGCAGCCCAAGTCGGCTTTTTATGGCTTAATGAGTCGAGCTGATATTTATCTTGATACTATCGGCTTCTCTGGATTCAACACAGCATTTCAAGCAATCGAATGTGGACTTCCTATTGTTACCCGCGAGGGAAAATTTATGAGGGGACGCTTAGCAAGTGGAATTTTAAAAAAAATAGGTTTGCAGGAGTTAATAACCCAAGATGACGATGATTTTGTAAATCTAACAGTAAAAGTTATCACCGACCAAAAATATAATCGATTTATTAGCAATAAAATTATGGAAAGTCGTGATTCGCTGTATTTTGACCTTAAGCCTATTAGGATGCTTGAGCAATTTTTAGAAGATTCATATTTGAAATCAAAAAACACCTTACCAATTTCATCTTAAGGCATGACTCTGTTAGTTACTATTTAATAGCGTAAACTACTTCTTAGAGATTTGATCTTTCTTATTTTTTAAACTATCCAAAGGAATTTCACAGGTCACTAAGCTTCCTGAATTTGACATTGATTTAATTGAAATTGATTGTCGACCAACTTGCCCTTTAGCTTAATTTATCAATTTTTTTCCAGGTTATTTGAATCCTCGCCAAATTAGGCTATATTAGATTTTTGGCAACTTCCAAACAAAAACCTATGTACATCCTTCGCAATTTTAGTAGAGCCGTCTTAGCCTTCAGCACCGTCAGTCTTTTAGCCTGCGGCAACAATGACCCCGCTCCTAAAGCGGAGATTTGGCTACCGGATACTGTAAGCGTCAAGCTACCGATGGAAGAATATGCTGGCATCCCATTTAATATCAGCGGACAAGAGGCGATTGAAAAATTTAAGTGCACCCAATATGACTTAACCTATAGTTGTAAGGTTAAAAATGGTGAAAAAGATGAAGATCTTTGGCTGATCTATAACGAGGCTGGTCGCATGGTCCTTATGAAAAAAGAGTTGGGGTACTACAAGCAAGAGGTGGCAGATGCGATTATTGAACGCTTCACTATCAAATATGGACTAGATTACAGCCCCTCCGCCGGTCAAGAAAGCGCTTTTGCATCCGGGGTTCGTAAGACAAAAAGTTATGTTTTTGGAGGCGGACAGGTAGCCTTTCAGATTGGCAGAAGCCTCAATAACCGCAATGAATTAATGCTGGTTTACTTTTTCCCTGAAGATGTCGGCGCCACCTTTGCCAAGAGCGTCATGAACTAACCAAAATCTTATCTAGATCTGCCAGTCGACGCTAGTGAAGCTAACTTTTGCTAAATTAAGGGTTTACCCGGCTTGAGCTGAGTTGCAACAAAGTCCACCTGAGGAATTTCGCCAGGCGCGCCTGATTCCTTGGTGTCATAAGCCCACGCCAAAATTTGGGCAATTGCCTCAAACAGAGGTAAGGGAATAGACTCTCCAATCTCCAGTTGACTATACAAGTAGCGCGCCAAAGGAGGAATTTGGGCTATAGGGACATTAAAGTCTTTGGCAACCTCTTGAATGCGTAAAGCCATCTGGTCGGCCCCTTTAGCAACTACGATCGGTGCTGACATCTTTTCCATATCGTAGCGCAGTGCTACAGAGTAGTGTTCTGGGTTGGCTAACACTACGTCTGCCCGCTCTATGGCTGCCATCATCCTCGATGCGGAAATTTGCCGCTGCATTTGACGTAAGCGCTGCTTAATCTCAGGGGAGCCTTCAGTCTCCTTACCCTCCTGCTTCATTTCTTCAGGACTCATTCGATTTTGCTTGCGAAAGTCAAATAGTTGCAACCAAGAGTCCCCAACCGCAATTAATAATAAAGGTAAAAGCAGCAGCATAAAACCATCCAAGATAAAAGTAGATGTTTGCATTAGTGCTGCATCAAAGCCTAAATTGATAATCGAACGAATGTAAGTAAATAAACCCACTAAATAGGTAAAACCTACCCCGAGCATGAGGGTAGTCTTAATGAAGTTTTTTAATAGCTCACCTAAGGTTTTCAGGTTGAACATCCGCCCTATACCTGCAACGAAATCCAGCTTTTCCAACTTAAATTGGGGGGCAAAATAAGCGCGAAAGTTCACTAAAGATAGAGGCCCTAAAACGCCTATAATCCATAACGGTATGAGAAGCACAGCCAGGAGGAGGAGCACCATGAGAAGCGACCCTCCCAACCACTCCTGCACATGATCCATCAACTTTGCAGGCTCTGAAAACTGGAAGATTGCTTGGGTCATCAATACCAACTGCTTGACCAAGAGAGGGCCTATCCACACCAAAAAAATGGTGAAAACAATCATTACAACGAAAGTGGTCAGATCGCGGGATTGGGGTAATTGCCCCTGCTCTCGCGCACGGGCAATGCGCCGCTCAGTCGGTTCTAGTTCCTTTTCTTGGGAGTCATCTCCTCCATCAGCCAATCTTTACTCCCATTCATCATTCAAAATATGGCTCAAGCTTACACCTAGAGAGCCTATTGTTCCTGAATTTCTTACGGTCAATTCGGAGATGAAGTTAGGGTCGGGGTTTTGCTATGGCAGGGTCTTTTTGAGGGTAGCAATTTTTGCTTCAGCTGTCAGTAATTCCTGGGGGGTTAAAGATGTCTTGAGCTTTGCCAACTGTGAGGAGGCTATTGGATTTCCAGTGGCATCAGACAATGACATCCAGAGATAAGCTTTTGGTAAATCTACCGGAATTTGCCCACCATCCATGTACATGTGAGCTAAGTTATATTGCCCCACTGCGCTACCAGCCATCGCCGCTTTTTCAAACCAAAAGAGGGCCAATTGTGAGCTGTCCTCTAAATTGACGATCTTTTGGTACAAAACTCCCAATTCGAGCATGGCCTCAATATTGCCCTTCTCGGCCGCACGGTTTAACCAAACTAAGCCCTGCTCAATATTTTGTTTGGTGCCAATACCTTGGATATACATCAAAGACAAATCATACTGAGCCTTGGTATCCCCAGATTCTGCGAGTCCTTGAAACAACTGGTAGGCCTTCGTGTAATCACCAGCAGCATAAGCAGACCTTGCCTGCTGGTAATCTGAACAGGCCAATAATAGGCCACAAAAAGCCATCAACAATGAAATGCTTAAGCCTGTGTACCAATTCTGATGGGGCATGGCTAGAGCAGTCAAGTACGAGAGTTAGCTACTGCTTACTTTTTACTTGGCGGAGCTGCCGGCTTCTTCTCTTCAGGCTCTTCCGCATCCTCATCTGGCGGGGTATCGCTAGCCTTCGGCAAATTCACTGGCAAGGCCGGTTCAACATAGTAACTTGCACCTAGATCTCCACCAATCATTCTGGCAAAGCCGCCAAAATAACGACGCGCCAGATCCGGGTAGTATGGGGCACTGGCTAAATAGCCTTTGGAGCGAATACAGGCACTATTGTTAACGCTTCCTTCGCAACTAGCGATTGCCGCTAATCGACCAACCTCAAATTGCTCACCTAAGATAAAGCCAGAAATTAGAATAACTAGGGGCAGAATGAGCCAAAGCAGGAGCTTTTTAGCCAACTGTATTAAGGATTCAAGCTTTTCATTCATAACTGTTACTTTCCGATCAATAGCATATCAATGTTGCTGAGCCTTCTTTGGAGCACTTTGCACTAAATCCTCCGGTAACTTTCGCCAGGTCGCAATAGGCTCCTTATTATGCAACTTTGCATACACCTTAATAATTCTAGGATCTGCAGGGTTCAGATTATCCTTCATTGCGTTATACATCTTTGCACCAGCAATTTGGTTGCCCTGCTCAATATAGGCATTAGCAGCATTGTAAAAATACCCAGCCGCCTTTTCTTGTTGTGGGTTACCAACAATGGTCGTTAGATAAAGATTTCCTAAATATTCACATGCGCTGGGATTTTGAATTTTAGCCGGCACGATAAAGTGCTTTTCCGCTAATAAATATTGTTTTTTAGCATAACGACGAAAAACGGTATTCGTTAAAATGAAATCAGGGTGAGTTACGATCTCAGCTTGACGATCGTAGTACTTCATGCGCTCAAAAGCGATTAAGCCCCGATAATAATTTGCCTGCACATCCCCCTCTGCTGCTAGGGTATCGAGTTTTTCTAAGATCCCTAAAGCCTCCTTGCTATAACGCAGTACTTCATCCTCTGGCTCAATACATTTGGGGTTCTTAACACAAGCAATCGCAACAATAGTTTTATCAAAGCTGCGCTTATAACGTCTATAGAGTTTTTTTGCTTCAGTCGCAGGACCTACAAAAGGCTCGTTAGAGGTTTTGGCTTCAGAGCTGCTCTTTTTTTGTACATCCTTTTCTTGAACTTTAGGGTCTGCAGCCGTGCCCACTATGGGCACAAGTATCATGAAGGCAAGAAGGATTCTAGAGAGCAGTGACAAGGCTTTACCTCGCAGGCTTGCCTGTAGCCGGTTTATCTACTTTAGAGGTATCCATTGCTGGCGCTATAGGAGCATCCTTAGATAAAAATTGGGCGGGCGCTCTTAAATTTGCCGGAATCTCTTGTGCCCCTTTTGGCAATTCCTCTTTCTGCCTCTCAATCGGTCTTTGCACCGGCTTTTCTTCTTTCTTAGGCTTTCTATTTAAGAGCGTAATCGAAATACGTCGATTTAAGGGATCACTTAAATCAGCAGGATTCAAAGGAATCGTATCGGCAAAACCAATTACTTGGGCAACATTTGAAGGCGCTAAGCCCCCGGAAATCATTTCCCGGCGTGCCACGTTAGCGCGCTCACTAGAAAGCTCCCAGTTGGTGTAACCTGCCTCACCATTAGAGAATTTTGCAGCGTCTGTATGGCCCTCAATACGAATCTTGCCTGGATTATCATTCAAGGACTTTCCGATCACACGGAGCAAGCGTCGTGCTGCCACACTAGGTACAACGCCACCGCTATTAAATAGTGGCTTCCCTTTTTCATCAACGACCTGAATCCGTAAGCCCTCGGAAGTAATGTCCATAAAGAGTTGTCCTTTGATGTTCTTTAACTCAGCATCAGACTCAACACTTTTTTCAATTTCCGATTTAACTGCTTCATTTTTTGTTCTATCTTTACGGGCATTTTCGACATCAGTTACCGATGAGTCACTGATACGGCGCTGCTCAGTATCCGCATCAGCCTTGGCTTCTACTCCAGCCACCTTCGAAATATTATCACCACCACCCTTGATAATGCGGGTGGTCTCACCCGACCCTTGGCCACCACTCATGGAAACGCGCATCGGATTTTGAAAGTAGGAGGAAATACCAGCTAAGTCACCTGCTGTAGTGGATCCTAAAACCCACATCAACAAGAAAAAGGCCATCATCGCCGTCACAAAGTCGGCGTAAGCAATTTTCCAGGCGCCACCATGGTGACCATGACCACCTTTTTTAACGCGCTTAACGACAATTATTGGCGCGTCGGACTTAGCCATAGTACTTACTTCCCTTTAGCAGCTTTGGTACCTTCATCCAGCTCAGTAAATGTTGGGCGTTGATAAGTAAAGAGCACTTTACGTCCAAATTCTACAGCTGCTGCAGGGGGGAAATTATTTAAGCTAGCAAGCAATATTGCTTTGATTGCCATATAGGCTCTAGTTTCAGATTCGGCTTGCTGCTCTAAAACTTTGGCGACTGGTTGCACAAAAGCGTAGGCCAACAAAATACCCAAGAAGGTACCTACAAGCGCAGCACCAATGAGTTTTCCTAACTCTGCTGGAGGTAAACCAATGGAACCCATGGTGTGAACCACACCCATCACCGCCGCCACAATACCAAATGCTGGTAGACCATCACCCACCATCGTGACCGATGCAACAGGTATATGGCTCTCTTGATGATGAACATCTAACTCTTGCTCCATCAAGCTTTCAATTTGAACTAGATCTAATGAACCACCAAGCATCATCCGCAAATAGTCGGTAATAAAGTCTACCAAATGGTGATCTTTTAAGATGTCTGGATAAGCCTCAAAAAGTGGGCTTGATTCAGGCTCCTCTATATCACCCTCTAGGGACATCAAGCCATCACGTTTCACTTTCTGCAAAATCTCAAACATGAGGCAGAGTAAATCTAAGTGTTTTTTCTTTTGGTCGCCAGCACCTTTAAAAGCCCCACCCAGAGCTCCTAAAGTTTTCTTCAGATTGATGATGGTATTTGAGGCAATCATCGTACCAAGTGCAGCCCCAACAATGGTCAAAACCTCGGTAGGTTGCCATAAAACCGCTAAATGACCACCATGCAGAGCATAGCCCCCTAGGGCACAACCCATCGCAATAATCCAGCCTAATGGAATATTCATACTTCTATTTACTCAATTTAAAGTTTTGAAAATAAGTTACTTTGCTGTAGTCTAGCAAACATTGCCTGAGCAGCGTTTAATAAGGTCTGGGACCTAGTAAAAGCTGCTGTTGCTTCAGCCATATCAGTGTCTAAAAGCGCTGAGGATGCAGCAATCAATTCAGTTCTGACAGCAACTACCGTTGCTTGTGCATTATCCACCTGCTTAGAAATACCCCCACTAGTCTGTTGCGCTTGCATCAACTGCGTATATGAAGTGTCTAAACCGCTCGATACCTGTGCACCAGTTTTAGTTGTTGTTAAGCCCTGAGATTTTTGTGTCAAATAGGTTACAAAAGCGTCTATATTTAGATAAATATCAGCATCTTCTGAACCTGCCAAAGAGCCATTTGCTCCAAAAGCATCATTAAAAGCAACGCCAGAAGCCACGGTAACCCCTGGCTCAATTTGAACACTATTAGTATCATCAGGAAAGATTGCGTGGCCAGTAGAGTCTGTTGCCGTCATTTGACTCTGAATAGCATCTCTTATTTGTTCAGCTTGAATAGCCAAAGCGGCAAAGTTAGACTGATTTAAAGAGGCGTTTTGAGACTGTATGAATGTTGTTTTAAGCTGTGTAAGTTGATTTAGGATGCTATCCATTTGGGATTGCGCATCATTATGATTGTTTGTTGCAATTGCCTGATTAGATTTGAACATCTGCAGGCGAGATATATCAAAATCTAACTCAACCCCTCTTGAGATAGCGTAAACGTTATCTGAAGCCTTGGTGTAATTCTTGCCAGAACTGATTTTTTGTTGCCACGCAGTTGCGTCATTTAAGGCGGTGTTCATAGAATCAACGCCAGCATTGATAACTTGGTTTGAGCTTATTCGAATAGACATTATTTATCCTAATTCATAATTGATAAAAGGGCGGTAAACATTTGATTGTCTACTTGAAGCACTTTTGTAGATGCCGAATAGAGCTGTTGATACTTTAATAAATTTGCTGCCTCTTCATCCAAATTAACACCTGAAATCGAATCTCGTTCATCAGTTAAAGTTTTTAAAACTGCTTGATCGGCTTTTTGACTACTTCTCCATGAGGCAACCTGAACACCCACATCACTCACTAAACTCGAAGTAGCATTTGCAAAAATAGATATTCTGTTAGAGGTTGTATTGGCCAGATCCGAAGTGATAATAGGCTCTCCATCATCATCAAAGTATGTCGATGGGTCTTGAGGCGCAATGGATACAAAATTACTGGCAACCAACCCTGCTGAAGTCATCGAATTACCAGAATCACCTAAATCAGAGTAAAGAGTAGTCATCCATGAGTCTAGGGCAATATCTGGTACATCATCAGCATAAGCAGTACTATCATCATCAAGATCAAAAATAGTGGCTGATCCCACCTCAAATCCAAAAAGTCCAACACCCGAGCTAGCACTAGCAATTGCTGTATTTGCAACCTTAACCAATCCAATAGCCAACGAGTCTAATCGCTGATTAATTTTTGGTACAAAACTATTGGCCAACTCCAGCAATGCACCTGCTTGCCCACCGTCTAAGTCCTGAATATTCAATATGGTTGAATTATTAGTACCACTTTTCAAAGAATATGTGCCGCTGCTATTGATTAGCAATTTATTGGCCATGGCTCCTTCTACTAAGGCCATTCCACCTACTAATTGCGTAACCGTACCATCTCCATTAATCAGGGTTTGACCACCTACTAATTTTTGTAATTGCGAACTTAATCGATCACGCTCATCTAATAAATCAGCAGATGGTGTTGAATTTCCTGCGCTAGTACTCTCAATAATTTTCTGATTGATTTGCGCTAGTGCTGGCAGGAGTGTATTGACTTGTTCTGCTGTATCAGACAAGCCTTTTTCTGCATCATCTTCTATTTGCGAAACCAAGCTTGTTATTCCGGTCATACGCTGTGCAACATCATTTGCTGCTGCGGTAATAGCCGCTGCCTGTGACTTACTAGTAGGATCTGCTGCGTAAGTCCCCATCGCATTAAAAAAATTACTTATGGCGGAATTTAATCCAGTAGAAGCGCCAGATACTAGAGTATCAATTGATTGCGTATATTGCACCAATGTATCGGAATAGCTAGACTTTGCCTCTTGATTCAATAGTTGACCATTGACTAAAGCTGAATATTGGCGTGTAAAACCACCCACCGCAAAGCTTGTGCCATTTAGCATCAAGTTGTTGGGTGCCATTGCATTTATGGTTGCAGTTGCGGATCGGCGAGTAAAGCCATCGACTGAAGCTCCAGCGACGTTTTGCGAGGTAATTAAGACTCCCGCCTGCGCTATGTTTAGCGCAGCCATTGCTGAATCGGTGATTGAATAGACGCCCATATAGTTTCCTTACTAAGGAGTAGCCCCAAATCCATTCGGTCTTTGCAATGACTGCAAAGTTTGCGCTGTAACTGGTGCTGAGCGAGGGGTTTCTAATGGTTTAACGGCTACTTTTTCATTTCCGATTAGCTTTCCTGCATTAGCCTGTGCAATTAATTGTTCCGCCATCTTATTTCCAAATCCGACACCTGGCCCCTTTGAGAGCATATCGGCAACATGGTCGTCCATCATCTCTAAGTATGATTTAGAGGCGCTATTTTGCCCATCCATTCCATTTAAGCTGGTATTGCGTGCTGAACTAAGCATCTGCCTAATTAAAGTGCGCTCAAAACCCTGTGCTGCCTGCTTTAATTTGGCTTCATCGCTTAAATTAGTTGAGCTAGTTTTTGTAGCTGTACCTTGTAAAAGTCTAACTACATCATGATTAATTGAAGGTGTTAATTGATTAGCATCCATTAAATTACCTCTAATTCTGCCCGCAGCGCTCCAGCGGCTCTCAGTGACTGTAAAATTGAAATCAGATCCTGCGGAGTAGCCCCCATCATATTGAGCGCTTTAACCACTTGGTCTAAAGAAGCACCGCCAGGAACTGAAATTAAACTATTTTCTTTTCCACTATCGCTGATAGTTGCAGTATCTTCGGTAACTGTTGTTGTCTGACCGCGACTAAATGGCAACGGCTGACTCACCGTTGGAGACTGCTGTATTTTGACGGTTAAATTTCCATGGGCAACTGCTGAAGGTGATAATCGGACTGCTTGATTCATGACAACAGAGCCTGTTCGTGAATTTAATATCACCCGCGCAGGTTGACTGCCCATCAGCACGTCTAAATCTTGTAACGCTGCCATAAATGCTGTTCTTTTTAATGGCTCTGTTGGTACTCGTACGTTGAGTGATCGAGCATCAATTGGCAAAGCAGTGCCAATTCCAAAGCGACGACCAATCGTCTCGGCGGTTCTTTGCATTAAAGAAAAATCAGCTTGACGTAAATCGAGTTGTACAAATTCATCAACTAGCAGAGCCGGCACAGCTCTCTCTACAATACCGCCTGAAGGGATTCGACCGGCAGATAGATGATTAACAGAGGTTGAGGCCCCACCTGATGCAGCCCGTGAACCTCCGATCACAACATTACCCTGAGCCTGTGCATAAACCTGACCATCAGCAGCTTTGAGTGGTGTCATCACTAAAGTGCCACCCTTTAAGCTAGTGGCATTACCCAAAGAAGACACTGTTACATCTAACTGCTGTCCGGGCCTAGAAAGGGCTGGAAAATCTGCAGTGACCATCACCGCTGCCGTATTACGAAGCTGAGTTTGATTCCCTGTTGATGGTAAGGTTACGCCCAAAACTCCAATCATTTGTAAAACACTTTGGAGAGTAAATGGCGTCTGTGTTGTTTGGTCACCTGTACCATCCAAGCCAACCACTAATCCGTAGCCTACCAACTGATTTGATCTTTGCCCTGCTATGTCAGTAAAATCTTTGATGCGATCAGCAAAGCAAACACTATTAAAACAACCTAGGCTTACTAGAATTAGTAGGCCTTTAGTCCATCGCAAAGTTACATTATTCATCTTCATCAGAATGGTGCGAGCTTCAGCATTAAACGCGTAAACCATCCGGTACCCTGGGTGTCATCTGTCGCACCGCGTCCGCGATACTCTATTCGAGCATCAGCTACTTGCTGTGAAGAGACTTGATTAAACACAAGAGTATTGGGGTTCACGATACCGCCAAAACGAATAATTTCCTCTTCATTACTAACGGCAACTTGTTTTTCTCCAGCAACAACTAAGTTACCATTAGAAAGAATCTCTACAACAGTTACAGTGATCGTACCAGCAAAGGTATTACTAGCGGCACTTGTACCTGCGCCCTCACTCTTGATATCTCCAGTACCGCTAAAGTTAGCTGCGTTTGCAAGACTAAACATAGCACCATTAAAAGTCGGGCTATTATTACCAAAGGTTGAGGTGCCATTTGCTTTTCGTGCAGCCGTCATACCAGAATTTTTTGCCGCACTGGTGGTTTCATTCAACACCACTGTGAGAGTGTCTCCTACGTTTCGAGCACGACGATCCTCAAAAAGTGGTCGATGACTCACTGCATTAATATAGGGTCCACCTGAATTAGCTGGATATAAGCTCCCCATATTCGCAGAGGTTTCCTGAATCGGACGTGGTCTTGCAGTAGTAGGAGTGGATAGTAAAGAAGGGCGATCTGCACTAGCACAAGCGCCCAACAAAATGGCACTCATGGCACTCACAAAGACATATCGTAAAGATCTACTGAGCTTCATCATCATTGACCTAAATTAGAGACGCGCTGCAAAATTTGATCAGAGGCAGATACAGCTCTAGTGTTAATCTCATAAGCTCGCTGTGCTGCTATTAAATTCACAAGCTCTTCGGCCACATTCACGTTGGACTGCTCGATGTAGTACTGATTCATCGTACCAAATCCATTTAATCCTGGTAAACCATTCGTTGCATTACCGGATGCTGGCGATGCAATATAGTTTCCGCCACCAAGTGCAACTAAGCCCGCAGGATTAATGAAGTTAGCCATGGATAATTGACCAACTTGCGTTATAGTTCCGTTTTGATTTGTAGCTTGTACTACACCTGAAAGGCTGATAGTAACGCCCGTTGCGGTAATCGGAATAGTCAATCCAGGTGAAACTACATTTCCGGATGATGTGACAATTTGTCCCGTTGCACTTGTACTAAACTGGCCATTACGGGTATATGCAGTAGTTCCATCAGCAAGTGCAATTTGAAAAAAGCCATTACCGTTAATAGCAAGGTCATATTGATTACCCGTTTTAAATAATGTACCTTGTAGATTATTACGCTCAGTAGAGGTAATCGCTGATCCAGATCCAATCTGCAGACCTGTTGGTAAAAGATTTTGCGCATTTGCTGCTGAGCCAGCAGCGCGAACAGTGGTGTAGAGCAAATCCTGAAATAACGGCTGGACCCGCTTATATGCAGTTGTAGATGAGTTAGAAAGATTATTAGCAATCGTATCTAGATTCATCTGCTGGGCATCCATGCCCGTCTTAGCTATCCATAATGAACGTATCATTTTTTTATCTTCTTATATTAGCTACGTGATAGTGATAACAGCGTAGTAGCAGATCTAGCATTTTGATCGGCCATCGTGATCGAGCGGGTGTTTAAATCAAATAATCGGCTTTGACCAATCATCTGCACCATCGCCATGGTTGGATTAACATTACTTTGCTCAAAAGCCCCCTGCACCACTTTGACACGCGAGTCAGAAGCTGCTTGCTCTCCTGGTAGGTCAAATAAGCCATCTTCTGCGCGCACTAAATTATTGGTATTTGGGTTAACTAGCTTTAACTTGCCGACTTGATTGAGAAACTGCGTTCCAGGAACCTGGGTATAAATTGCGCCGTCCTCAGCTATTTGCATTATTGATCCGGTTGGAATTGTGATGCTACCTCCATCACCGACCACTGGTATATCCTTGCCGATACTCAAAATTCCTTGGTCATTCACCATAAACTTACCAGCGCGGGTATAAGCCTCTTTCCCATCGGGCCTGCGGACTGCAAAAAACCCATCTCCTTTAATAGCTGCATCCAAGGGATTTGAAGTTGTTTGTATCGGCCCACCTGTAAAGTTACTCCCTGGGGTAGTTTCAACAGAAAATACTCTAGTGTCTGCTCCATTTCCTGTAAATGGTTCACCATCGCCTTTTAGAGGCACAGCACGAAACGCACTTATCACTTCCCTAAAACCGGGCGTTAAGCTATTTGCCAGATTATTGGAGGTAACAGCCAACTGATTAGTTGAAGCTGTTGCCCCCGTCATGGAAGTGTATGCGTATCGATTAATCATAATTTAGGAAGTGCTGCTTATCGACCCATATTAATAGCATCATCAATCAATGTGGAAGCCTGTAGTTTCAATGCTTGCGAAGTTGCTGAATACTGTCTTTGCAACACCATCAACTGAACTAGCTGAGACGTTAGATCCACATTTGAGGCCTCTAGTGCCTTAGATCGCACCTGACCCAATAAGCCACTTCCTGGAGCACTCAAAATAGGTTCGCCAGATGCGTCTGTTGCTGTAAATGTATTACTACCATTTGGCATTAAGCCATCAAGATTATAAAATTGTGCCAGTATTAACTGTCCCTTAACAAGAGTTTCACCGTTGTCATATGTTGCAACTAATTTGCCATCACTATCAATTGCATAGCTAGATAAATTAGACACGGTATGACCATCCTGACTATTAGCATATGTTTGAGAAGGCGCAGTCAGCGCTGTCATATCATCGCTAGTAATCGTAAATTGCATAATTCCGTAATCATCTGTACGACCATAGTCACCAGCGACACTTGAACTTAAGGCATTTATATATAAACTGGTTGATGCATCATTTTCAGGCGTTCCATCTGACCCCAATTGCAGGGTATCGATATTTTTACCCCCTAAAAAAGCCATGGTGCCAATGGACATTTGCTGAGTGTAGGTTGAAAGGTCGCTTTGCTGAATAAAATTCACATCAGCATCGGTATCTGGGTCATGGCCGACTTTGTTGCCATCAATGGTTGCATACACCTCAAATCTAGTTACGCTTGCTGTATATTTTGGGGTAGTAGTGTAGACACCGTTTGCCTCTACACCTATTCTCGTTTGGGTAATCGGAACATGTGTTCCATCAGATAAGGTCAGATCATAGGTTGATCCAATTGTATTTAATGTACCTCCTGTCAGGGTTTTCACAGCTCCTGTAATTGTTACATCTTCAGTATTAATCGTATTTCCACTGCCAAGAGCTCTCGCACCTGATGTAGTGACATACTTTTTATCCTCGCCTTTATAGGTACTTGCGATTAATGCTAACTGCTCGTTGTTTGGGCGTGTTATCGACTGAGTTGGATTGTAGGAGTAGCCACCCTCATCATCAAGTTCCAACGTTAAAGCCTGGGATGAAACTTGTTTATAGTATTTAGCTAATATATGTGCGGTACCATTTTGATCGTATATAGTCTGCGATGTTGCTTGGCTGTAGGTACTGCTATTCGTCGGACTAAAGGCATAGTCCAATGCACCATCTCTGGTATCCAAGTTCAAAGCCACTACCGAATTTTGAGTAGGTTGCGATGGCAGGGGGGTTTGATCTAATGTCATCACTGATTTTGCGCCAGCAATAATATTTCCAGATTCGTCTGATGGGTATCCAACTACTAGCAAGCCGCTTGGATTAACCATTCGGTTTTCACTATCGGTACCGAATTGACCGTTGCGGGTATATTCAAACTTACTTGGACTTTCTGTTGGAACAGTTCCAACAACGTCTTTTGCTAACATGAACATTCCAGGGCCAGTGATTGCTAAATCCAATGGATTTTGTGTAGATGTCACCGATCCATAGGATTGATCTCTTCTAATGGCTTGCTGTTGAGAGCCCATACCAACGCGATCTTTTGCCTGCGCATCATTTGCTTTAAAATACATATCAGCAAAGACAAACTGACCATTTTTATATCCAACCGTTTGCGCATTGGCGATGTTATTACTGACAACGTCAATTGCTTGTGAAGTTGTTGTTAAACCTGCTAATCCGATTCCATATCCCATTTTCGACTCCTTATCGTAATTTCTTTATTGATTTAATTGACCCATTGCTGGATTGTTGATGCATTAATCTGTCTTCCATCTTGTAAGGTGAGCAACGTTTCGCCTTTAGCTCCCTTAGTTACTGCAGCTACAGGGGATGCCACATAAGCTGTTAGAGACTCAGTTCCACCAGATGTATTTGTTCCGCTAATACTTATGCTGTATGTCCCTGCGGTTACTGTATTACCATCCGCATCTGTACCATCCCATGCAAAATTTCTCATTCCAGCAACCACAGCACCCAGACTTGCGCTATTGATTACATTGCCACTAGCATCTTTAATTGTTGCCACTGCTGAGCTCATCGGATTTGCAGCATTTGCACCCAAGATCACTGGGCTTGTTCCATCAAAAGCAATTGTGTTTCCTGCCACTGCTGGACTATGTCCTATGAGCGATGCTTGATTCATAAAGTCAACACTCTGCATTTGATTGAGCATCGCCGTCATTGAGGTGTTCATATTGCTCATGCTCGTCACCATATTGAGCTGAGACATTTGTGCCGTCATGGTAGAGGCATCCATTGGCGCCATTGGGTCTTGATTTTGAATCTGCGCTATTAGCAACTTTAGAAAATTCTGAGTTTCATCTGCTGCCGATGTTCCAATCGATGAAGATGAAGCAGACGTGCTCTTAGCTAGAGCTGGATCGTATACCGGGATGTTGCTCATCGGACCTGTTGTTGTCATATCTTCCTCAGCTCTTTATCTGTTCAAAAAAACTAGCGACCTAAATCTAAGGTCTTCAACATCAATTGACGTGAAACATTCATTGCTTCAATATTCATTTGATAAGAACGTGATGCTGAGATCATATTGACCATTTCTTCAACTGGATTCACGTTAGGCATTTCTACATAGCCCGCAGCATTGGCTTTGGGATGCCCTGGCCGATACTCCATTCGAAGTGCGGCATCGCTCTCTACAATGCTTTTCACAGCAACCCCTGATCCTGGAGAGCCTGGTTTCATCAAGGCACTAAATTCAACTTGTCTAGCACGATAAGGTCGGCCATCGGGACCAGCAACACTCTCGGCATTGGCAATATTGGAGGCGGTCACATTCAAGCGCATAGCTTGCGCCGTTAACCCTGAAGACCCAATATCATAAGCAGCAAGTAGACTCATGAGGGCTGCCCTTTAATGGCGGTTAAGCGACTATCTAGAGTGCCACCTAAAAAACGGAGTGCAGCCTCGGTAAATACTGAGTTTTTCGTAAACTCACTCAACTCCACGTCACTATCGACTGTGTTGTCGTCTTTAGACGGCTGATTTGGTACGCGATACATTAGACGAGGGTCATCCTTACTATTGCTGCCTTCAATGTGCCCAGCATGAGTTGTCGTCATGGACACACCTGTTGAGGGTAACTTGCCTTCCAATTGCGCCTTCAACACGTCAGCAAAGCGTATATCTCTAGCTTTAAAGCCAGGAGTATCCGAGTTTGCCAAGTTGTTACTCAAAATTTGCTGGCGATAAGTACGCAACTTCAGCGCGGTTTCACCAAACATTAATGAGTCGTATTGCGGCACTGCATTCATTTCATCTCCTCCCCTAATTGGGAATGATCTAAACCGAGGGGAAAGTCCTCATGAATGAATATGCAAGGAGCGTGCCAGTTTTGAAAATATATGAATATATGCCCGCCCTTTCTGGCGAGGACCAGAATAAATGGGGGGAATATGGGGCAGAGCCCTTAATAGGCAAAAATTGCCTATTAAGGGCTTGATTTGGCAATAATTACCAAAAAAGATAGTAAATCTTGATAAAAATTAGAAAATTTGGAAGCTTATCTAAATTGAGCTATTAGTTCTAGTTCAATCTTTTTTAGCGCGCTTGACCAATCCCCCAATTGATCCTGTCTAAAGATTTTAATTGTTGGATACCATGGCGAAGACTCGGTGTTTATTAACCAACGCCAATCGGCGTTATCACTCAGCAAGAGCCATGCCCTCTTGCCCATAGCCCCAGCAAGGTGGGCAATACTAGTATCTACGGTAATGACTAGGTCTAAGCAGTCAATTAACGCCGCGGTTTCATTAAAATCAGTTAGGTTGTTTGCATAATTTGAAATAAAAGGATTTCTTTCCAATACCTTTAAGTCAAAATCACTTAATTCCTTTTGCAGACTTACATACTGCAAATCGCTTGGTAAGAATGAAATTATCTGAAGTAAGGGGACGCTCCTATTGGCATTCTCTTTAAATAAGGTATTGCCACTCCATACCAATCCAATTCTAGGCTTTTGCTTTCGGCCAAGCCTATTTTTCCATTCCGATACTTTAATAGGACTACTAAAAATGTAAGGATTGTCAGAGTGAATATCAATACATTTTTCTTGTAAAACAAAAGGGAGACTTAGCAACGAACTTCTGTAGTCACATTCCGGTAATGCCCCCTCAATGCTGATAATGTTCCATAAGGGGTTTGATTCCGACAATAAGTCAACTAAAGATTTTTGAACTGCGACAGTTACGCGAGCATTTAGATTGGCAATCTTTTTTACATAACGATAAAACTGAATAGTGTCACCTATCCCCTGCTCACTGAAAAGTAAGACAGACTTATTTGCCAATTGATCCAATTCAATATAGCTATATTGAAGTTCTTGTCTTACCAAAGGAAATGCTGGAGCCCTTTTTAACCTAGCCTCATAAAGCATCCACCCCTCTTCAAACCTTCCTAGCTTTAACAATACTAGACCCTTATTCCATAGGGCCTCTGAATAATCGGGTCGCAGAAGAATTGCACAATCAAAACTGTGAATAGCGGCATCAAAATACTTATGCCCCAATTGCGCAATACCGCGATTATTAAAAGCCTCAGGAAAATCATCTTTTAGATTAATTGCCAGATCAAAGCTATTGATAGCATCATCAAAATACTTCTTTTCTAATTGAGCAAGACCTCGATAATAAAAACTCATTGGATCTTGTGATCTGAGCTTTATCGCCTGATCAAAGCTATTAATAGCACTGTCAAAATACCTCTTTTCTAGCTGGGCTAGACCCCGTTTCGTATAGTAAAGCACAACGGAAGGATTTAAAGATATTGCCAAATCAAAGCTTGCTATTGATTCATCCAATAACCCCTCTTGGTGAAGCGCACAACCAAGATTTGCATGAAATTCAGGTACATTATTATGAGGCGATGCAGAAATTGCTTTGTTAATAAGGGCTATAGCATGCGGGTATTCTTTTTTTTGCAAAGCGATAAGGCCCAATAAATTCATAGCATCGGTATGCCCCGGATCTTTAATGAGAATTTTTTCATAAATTAAACCAGCCTCCTCAAGCATTCCATTTTGATGAAATGCGATAGCCATATCTACCAAATCAAATATCTGAGAATGGCTATTTAATTCAAAAGCAATCTTCTCAGAAATATTAATATTTCTGAGAGATTGATTAGAAATTTTTTTTATTTGACTCATGGCATTGGCTTTAAAGTCACTTTATCGATCTATCACTACTTAGTCGCTTTAACTAATCTATCGCCTTTAGGCTGCAGGGGCCGTGCATTCATCGGGTACATGCGATCAAAATTCTTTACTTGCTCCTCACTAACATAAATCGGATTTTTCAGAACAAGCCAAAGAACATTCTCAGTACATGGTGGCTCTGTTAAAGATCCCATATACGTGAAATAGTTTTTATCCGCTGGCAATAATTGATTAATATCAATCATGACTCCAGGCATCTCGGTCTTACCCTTAACTAATGGGACGTTATTCCAGAGGGTATTAATAAAAGCATTTTCTTTAACAGCATCATCACCCCACCAATATTTTCTCGAACTTGCTGGTTTAACTGTGCTCATTAAGACTGCGACAACTGCAATGCTGCCTTCATGGTGCTGGTGTACTAAATGTGCCACCATATCAGTGCGCTCTCCATTGATTGCCTCTTCGCTAGGCTTATGGAAGTGAAACTGAACTAGTCGATATTGCCTTCCATCCACCATCAGATTGCTGCCCTCACCATAATTCACCATGATGGTATGGCCATCATCGATGATGGATAAAGGTGATGCTCTATAAATAAACTCTATGGGGTTTAATTCTGCTTTGACAGCCCTATCAACATTGATATTAATAGGCGACTGACTCTTTCCCTTGAGGCAGGCTAAGTTCTCTTTACCTAAATTACCCCAGTTATCTGGGCCGCCTGGTCCATCAAAATACGACCATTGATGAGCATGCAATTCTTTTTCAGCAGGCTTAGTGGACGCTTTTACTACAGGCTTATTTTTTGTTTCTTTAGAAACAGGGGCGGAGCCACCAGCCGGTAAGTCGCTAGTTCGAATAACAATATCGCCCGATCCCTTACTGATTTTATTTGTCAGCGCCTTACTCATCTCATCATCACTTGATGGCGCTGGAGATACTGTTACCTTGGCCTTATCAACAACTTTATCCGCTACATTGGCGGTTGGAGCAGGATCAGATGCCATTACCGGTCGCGTAGGCAATAGGCAAAGAGCAAGGGCTAATGCCAAAGCATAAGGGCTGAGCATTCTATTCATCATGAGTTTGCTTACGGCAATATTTGCAATTTCGTTTAAGAAAGATTTGCAAATATATTTTTAGAAGGCTTAAATACCCACTTAAACCGGTCTATTTGAGGCTCCATTACCAACAACTAGGCAAGTTGAACTATCGGAGGATGCTTATTTTTACTTCCTAGCGGGCTTCTTAGCGGGACTGGTGGGTGCAACATTACTATTGCTTGAAGTTGGCAGTGGATCTATCTGAGGGGTGCGACTATTACCAAACATCCACTCACACTTCATCAAACCTGCAGTATCTTGCCGACTATCAAGCGGTGTTGACTGCTTTAATGCCACCTCAAGGGCTGCATCACTTGGTGGTGGGGTTAAATCATTGCTAGTGTACCATTTCAGAAATCGTTGATACCAACCTGCTTTTGGCATCTTACCAGGATCAGCATAATAATTAGAGCTGCAAATCTGCAACCTTCTTTCAATTTCACTGGCAGGCAAATAGTAGCCCTCAATTAATAAATCGGCTATCTTTCCGTTGCAACGAGCCCAACTGGCCAACTCTATTTTAGCTCCTGTCGTATTCGATACAGGTTTTTCCAATACAAGAGAATCAATTTCACATTGCATGCGTTGGCCACGTATTTTTAACTTATTGCATGTTTCAGGGCCAGTATCAGCATATGGATCATTTTTAGATGTCGCAATTGAAAAAGGGAATTTCTTATCACATTCATCGGGACCATCTGGCGCTTGATTGAGTGAATTTTGTCTTAAAACTAACTGCTCATTTGGGGTAAGCCCCTCCTCAACTGAAATTGTTACTAGAGGGGGCATATCTGATGGATTTACACTCTGACAGCCTGCAGAAAAGCTAGCAATAATTAGTAAAACTCCACCTATTGATTTAAGCGGGATTTTTAAATTCGGATTATTTTCCATTAGGCATCTCCAAACCCTGACGGATAAGTTGCAAAGGATTTTCAAGAGAGCGCTCTAAAATAAACTGCAGATCTGGCAAGATCAAAAAGATTACTAAAAAGGCTAAGGGTATGCTAATTGCAAACCCCACAGAAAATAAATTCATTTGCGGGCTAGTTCTTCCTAAAAACGCTTGAATTAGATTAAACATCATATAAACCAGCAGTACTGGCATCGATAGAATTAAGCCCAAACGAAATGATGCGGAAAATAAATCTATCAATCCTTTAGAAGTCCAAGATTGCGGCCAAACGCCTAATGGCACTGTTTTAAAACTACTCAAGACTAAATCGATTAAAACTAAATGAATATTGAGTGTAAATGCAAGCGCCAAAACCACCAAGCCTAAAAACTGTGACACCAAGCCAGACGCCAAAGAAGGATCGAAAAAGTTAGTGGATGCAAAACTAAAGCCAGCTAAAAAAGATAGCACTTCTGCTGCAATATCAACCACCATAAATGCTATGCGTACAGCAAATCCAATGAAAGCACCAATAGCTAACTCAATCGCCGAAGCAAAAAAAGTAATACTTCCTGGGTATGGAATTTTTTCAGTTCCTAGTAGTGGCAGAAGATAAATACCAAATGCCAAAGCAACAAATAGACGAAACTGTAACGGAATTGTTCTTAAGGCGAACATGGGTGCAGTCAAAAGTAGTCCAAAAACTCTTAACGAGGCGAACATAAAGATCGCCATGTACTGCTCAATTTGTAGGCCGCTTATGGTCAACATGAATTAACTGACTAATCCTGGTATTCGCGCAAAGAGCTCTCTCATGTAATCCGTAAACAAAGACAGAGTGACTGGGCCAGCAACAATAACAACACCAGCAAATACTATTAGCTTTGGAATGAATGCAACTGTGGACTCGTTAACCGAGGTGGCTGCTTGCAAAATACCAATGATTAATCCTACGACTAATAGTGCCATGAGTATGGGTCCCGCTAAAACTGCCACCATCCTCAAGGCCTGATAAACCAAATCGAGAACGACCCCACTCTCCATGACAGTTAATTTATATAACTTTGGACTAATGAGGTCGAGAGCAAGACCCAACCATCTGCCAAGGTAAATACAATCAACTTCAATGGTAAGGAAAACATCATTGGTGAAACCATCACCATACCAAGAGAAGTTAAGATGCTAGCAACTGCAAAATCAATCACTAAAAAAGGTAAGAAAATAACGAAGCCAATTAAAAAACCTGTCTTAATTTCCGAAATTGCAAATGCTGGAATTAAAACCGTGAACGGAACATCTTCACGCGCTTCAATTTCTACGCCATATAACTTGACGAATAAATTTAAATCGTCCTTACGTGTTTGTTTCAGCATAAATTCTTTTAAGGGCTTTGATCCAATTTCTATCGCTTGAGGGAAAGCCATCTTACCGACAGAATATGGTTGATAAGCATTTTTATACATAGAATCAAAAACTGGATTCATGATGAATAAAGTCAAAAATAAGGAGAGCCCTATTAATACGATATTGGGCGGCATAGTCGTTAGCCCCATCGCCTGACGTAGCAATGAAAATACAATCAAAATCCTTGTAAAGCTGGTCATCAAAATTAATGCCGCAGGCAAAAAACTCAGCGCAGTAAGAGCCAGTACTGTTTCAACTGGTACTGAGTAGGATGTACCCCCACCGACCTGCTTTGTGGTTACTAGCGGTAAAGTTTGACTCCAAGCAATCAATGGGAAAAACCCGAGTAGTCCTATTACCCCTGTAATGTAAAAGGTAATCTTATTTTTCAACCGATTTTCCTTTTGACCAAAGCGCGTAACTGATTGGCAAAATCAGTGCTACTGGGCTGAGGTTTCATGTTAGCTACATCTTCAGGATCTAATTCGGTCAACAAATTAATTTGGGTTGGGGTATGCCCGATTACCAAAATGCGATTGAGTACATTCACAATAACGACTCGCTCTCTTGGGCCTAGAGCCTGTTGTGCCAAAATCTTGACATGGGGATTGCTTGCGCGCACTGCAGAATCACGTTTTACTAAATATGCTACAACCCAAATCAGTGCCGCAGCGAGTGCCAGCCAGATGAATGAGAAAAGCAGCATGCCACCAACTGATGTGCCCATTTAAAATTAACGATTAATTTTACGCAGACGCTCTGCGGGGGTAACAATATCAGTCAAGCGGATACCATAACGATCATTCACAATTACCACTTCACCTTGGGCCACTAGACATCCATTCACAACTACCTCTAGCGGCTCTCCAGCAAGAATATCGAGCTCGATAACAGAACCATAAGTGAGATTCAAGAGATTGCGAATTTGCATTTTTGCGCGTCCAAGCTCAACTGTGACTTGAACCGGTACATCCATCACTAAATCAATATCATTAAAATCTGCGCCAGATTTCGCGCCATCCTCTAAGTTATTAAATGTGGCTTTACGAAGGGAACCAGAAACATCAGCACTCGTTAGTGTTTTCGCTAAATCATTATCGTTTTCAGCCATCTTGATCCTCTTTAATCTCTTCTATGCCTGCTTGATACCTGGGTTCATTTGGGGTCTAGCTCATCCGCAAGCTGACCTATTGTATCGCTTGAAACGTCAGTTTCATTGGGTTTAGGAGCTTGAATTGGACTATGGGACTGAGAGTGCTCCCCAGACTGCTCATACAACTCCCCTTTTTCCGCACTTCGCATCATACTTGGGCCTAAGCGCGCTTTTTCTAGGGGGCTTTTTAAAAATTCTGCAGGATGTTGAATCGTGCTTACTTTGACTGAATAGCGGCCTTCTTTTACACCATATTGCCCCTTAATCACTGGCAAGCCATCAACATAAACTGTAACTGGATCATTAATCTCAATTGGAATAATGTCCCCAACCGATAGAGATGTAATTTCACGCAAGAGCATCTGCTTACGTGCCAATACCGCTACTGCAGTCACTGGAGCCTCGTGAACTTGATCGTTTAATAAATTAGTCCAATGCTCATCCGGCTCACTTGCAAAGCCTTGCATGTTGTTATACAAAATGGCTTTGATTGGCTCCATTACCCAGAATGGAATGCACAGGTCGACATCACCTGGCCTACCATTGATCTCAATAGTAAATTTAGAATGGAGCACCATCTCCCCAGGAGAAGTGATTTTGGCGAATCCAAAGTTAGTCTCTTGTCGCATGAAATCAAACTTAATTTCGTAAACTGCTTTCCAAGCCTTCTCGTAGTCATTTAGTAGTGCATCAACAAGACGACGAATAATTCGCAACTCAGTGGGTGTGTACTCACGCAAACTCAGTCTAGGCGCCAGTCGACCTTCGCCACCAAACATATTATCAATCGCGATATAGACAACTCCAGGATCTACGATCCAGCATCCAACACCGCGCAATGGACGTATGCCAACAATATTAATATTCGTGCGCTCAGGGAATTCGGATACAAATTGCTCGTAGCTTTTAACGCTCGGCATATGCATCTGCACCTCAATCGGTGCTCGGATCATGTTAAACAGGGATAAACGGACCGCCCGACAAAAGCGTTCGTGTATGAGCTCCAACGTCGGCATGCGCCGACGAGCAATAATCTTCGATTTGTCGAACATTGACTGCTGATCTTCAGCCGCAATGTTCATCTCGACATTGATTGCTCCTGTCGCCATATCTTCCTAAGTGGACTGTCTAGTAGATATTTTACTGCATTACAAAAGTATTGAATAGAACCGCCTGAACAGGTAGATCCATCTCCGTAACATTCCAAAATTCTGCCGCAGCCCTGGCAGCTTCACCAGTAATCTTCTGACCTGAAGAAGTTTCTTTTGGTACAGCGCCAATTCTCTCTAAATTCTGAATATCAGCTGTTGATGGTTGTTGCTGAAGTATGTAAATAGCAGTTAACTGCGGGGCAATAATTGAATTAATTACCAGTGCGACCTCGCGAGCCATCATTGTTTTGCCCTCTACAGTCGCTAATTCTTGCATTTGGCGTGAGGATAAAACTGTAATGACTTTATCCCTGATAACGGGCATAAACTTCTTGATCTTATCTTCAGTAGATCCATCATTTGTTCTAAGTACCATCTTGGTCTGCAGGTAATGCTCTCCTCCTCTGCCAGGGAGGTTTACGATCATTTCATCTAGAGCAATGTAAATAGGGGCTGCATTATCTTTGCGCTCCATCAATTGCTTCTTCAGAATATTTTCAGGGCGTTTATCTTCAGCTTCTTGCTGTCTTTTAAGCTCAGCGTTATGTTGCATATAAAAATAGCCGCCAACTACTCCAACCAATACTACTATCAATCCTATGATTAAAAATAGCATTTTTTTGCTTTTAGGCTTTTCCTCTTCAACCTGTACCTGCTCTACGATAGGTGGAGGAGGTACCCCGCCATTTACATCTAAGGTGGGCTCTACGCGTTCTTCATCAGCCATGCTAATTCCCTTTTATTTTCATCATATTAAGCAAACAGATGAACTGTTCCGCCAGCACCCGTATTATGACCCGAACCCATAAGACCTATTGCTGCAAGGTTTTTAGGGTTGGGATTCACAATCTGCTGATTAGCATAATAGTCCTGACGGGCATTATTAAAGGATTGGCCAGATGCCTGTTGAGACTGATTTTCCTGCCTAAGATCAAGGGAAAGATTGAGGCCCATTTGTGCAAATTCTTGCTTTAAGTTTTGACCGCCCTGGTCTAAGCGAGATTTTGTGGCATCACTTGCACCTTCGACGATCAAATGAGCATAGCCATTTTGGTTAATATGTAGATCGATTCGGATGGTACCCTGCTCTGGCGGCGTTAATTCAAACATAATACGGCCGCCACCAGACTTAGCAGCACTCATGATCTCACTATGTAAGGGACCACTCACTAAAGAAGCTTCTGTTTGCTTGATTTGAAACTTTTGGAGTGCCTCTGAGGTCTGACTATCCAAGCGCGCAAGGCCACTATATTGAGTGCTTAGGCTATTGGCATCTTGACCAGCTAATTCTGTTATCTTCTCACGCTCTGGATTCTGAGAATCAGACTCAGGTGTAAGGCGGGGTAAGGTATCAAGCCCTTTATTTTCTTTGGATGCCTGACCTGCAAATAAAGGCATCAAAGCATTATCAGTGTTCTTCGTGTTTTGAGAAACCGTACTCGGAGTATTTTGACGATCCATCTCAATACTTCTGTCTTGTGAAGTCTGTAAGGTGAGCTTTTCTGCAACTCCTAGGGTCGAAGCAATAGTCACCGCTTCTTGCTTAAGGTCTGATGAAGAAGCTTGCGTCTTCATTTGTGTAGTTTGGCCAAATAAACTAGCCAATTGGGGCGTTAATGGCAAATTACTTTGCTGCGCTAGATCCTGGATCGCACTAGCGAGCTCTGGGGTCAGCGTAATTTTAGGGGCTTGGCTAGCTGCTGTTTGGCTAGTTTGGCTCGCTTGAGCAACCAGTCCCTTTAACTGCTCTAGGGCACTGGCTTGGACAGCCGTTGTAGGTTGCGCTTGCTGCGCTAGATCCTGGATCGCACTAGCGAGCTCTGGGGTCAGCGTAATTTTAGGGGCTTGGCTAGCTGCTGTTTGGCTAGTTTGGCTCGCTTGAGCAACCAGTCCCTTTAACTGCTCTAGGGCACTGGCTTGGACAGCCGTTGTAGGTTGCGCTTGCTGCAACATTTGCATTAACTGAGCAACTTGGGGGTTTTGAGGAGTTAAGTTATTTCCTTGCCCAGTATCCCTCATTGCTTTTGCAAGCGCTTGTGTGATTAACCAGTTTTGCTGGGGATTGATGTTTTGACCTTTCAGACCAAGAGCGCCAGGTAAATTCAATCCAGCCGCTGTCTTGCTTGAATCTACCGCATTCACCCCAACACCACCATTAGGCAATGGATTTACCATTGCTGGCTGATTAACGACTGGATTAATGAGGCCTTGCGCTGCTAACTGAGCTGCCAGCAACTGCATAGGATCGGTAATTTTTGCAGAATCTTTATCTTGCTTTGTAAATCCAGGCAAATTTTGCATACCTAGAGTGCCTAAACCATTTTTTAGGCCACTTAATTTATCTGAATTTGTCCTCGCATCCATGCGGGCTAGCATCTTTTGGTTTAAGGATGTCAAGAAAGTATCAAAACCAATAGGCATGGCAGAGCCACCGGCAAGACTACCCGGTTGAGCAATAGCCTCGCTTATGGGGCTAAATGCTGCTTGCATCTGTATTTGACTAACTGTTGGCATGCTCTCTCCAAATGGAACACTACCAACTATGCATCTTTCGTGCCAGATTTATAACTCAGCCTTGCTGAGAAGTTATCTTCAAACTGGCTTAACTCTGCTTTAGCCTGTTTTCTTTTGGCCTCTCGGTGCATTTTATCCACCAACTTAGATAGCCCCCGAGTACGCATTCTGGCCATAGTAGCTGTTTTTAAGGTGTCCTCAGAGGCTCTGGCTAAGCCTTGAATCTGCCCATCCATCTCAATGGCGCTGTGCAGCAGCTTTTCTCTAAAAGCATTGGCATCTTGGATGAAGGCTACCGAAGATCCTCCTTTTGCACCTGCAAGCATTTGGGATTCATAGTCTTTGGCGTATGCAAGCACCTGATCTTTAAAGGCTTTTTGCTGATTTACTTGACTAGCTACGCGTTTTGCCCGCGCCATAGCTTGATCTTCCCGTATTTTGGCTAAACGATGTAGGAGCTCTATGGCGTTCATCAGATTTACAGATTAGGCGGACTAATTTCAGCCAACAAACTTTCCGTTTGGTCTATGGAAACGGTTACATCGGCGTCTTGCTGTAAAAAGGCTTGGATTTTTGGCCAAGCTTGCAAAGCAGCATCTAATTCTGGGTCACTACCCGCAATATAGGCACCCATTGAGACGAGATCCCTGCCTCGCATATATCGGCTGTATAACTGCTTCATTCTTCTGGCAGAGAGCAAGTGCGCTTTAGACACTACTTTTGGCATGACACGAGAAATTGACTTCTCTACATCTATAGCTGGGTAGTGTCCGCTATCAGCCAATTCTCTAGAGAGGAAGAAGTGTCCATCCAAAATACCGCGTGCGGTATCGGCAACAGGATCGTTAGTGTCGTCACCCTCCAGTAACACAGTATAAAAAGCAGTGATCGAGCCATCGGGGTTGGCGCCATTTCCAACTCGCTCGACTAGCTCTGGCATGCGGGCAAATACACTGGGAGGATAGCCACGTGCAACCGGCGCCTCTCCTAAGCTGAGGCCAATTTCTCGCAAAGCCATTGCATAACGGGTAAGTGAATCCACAATCAGCACTACATGCTTACCTTGATCTCGAAACCAAATCGCAACATCGGTTGCGTATGACGCTCCTTTTGAGCGCGCCAAAGGAGAAGCGTCTGCAGGTGCCGCAACAACAACGGCGCGCTTGAATGATTCAGGGCCCAAAGTGTCTTCACAAAACTCCCGCACTTCACGCCCACGTTCGCCAACAAGACCAATCACAATGACATCGGCAACACAATTGCGCGCAAGCATACCTAGTAAAACACTTTTACCCACACCAGAACCCGCAAATATTCCAACGCGCTGGCCACGACCTACTGTTAACAAACCATTTACTGCTTGAATACCAACATCCAAGGGTTCGTGAATAGGCGTTCTATCCAAGGGATTTAACATTCTTTGGATGATGGGTGAAAATTGTTTTTCACCATAACCCTTACCATCGATTGGTCGACCTAAACCATCGACTACTCTGCCTAGCAAACTCTCGCCAATCGTCAAGGGTTCATCTACGCTACTGGAGATATAACCTGCACCAGAGTTAAAGGGCGTATTTGCTGGATACACCAATGCACCTGGCGAAATATTTTCCATAGCATCAATCGGCATCAAATAGGTAATTGCACCATTGAAACCAATACACTCGGCATCGTAAGTCTTGCCGCCCAATTCAGATAGGATGGTAGCGCCCGACCCAATGCTCATCGGCAAGCCTTCAACCTCTAAAACAATTCCGGAGACGCGCTTTAACTTTCCTTCTCGAATTGAATAAGGCGTTTGCATTAAATGTTGACGCCGCATCTCAATCTGATCTACTAATTCCCGAGCTTGCAAAACACTCATTTTTGATTCGCCTGACTATCGGGATCAATTTCAGAATCGCTCTGTACATCTTCCTCAGGATACGTCTCACTATCAGACTGATGATCTAAAAGTTCAGTAGTGATTTTTGAATCAATCTCTTTTTTTTCCTGCATTACGGCTCCATCTAAACCTAAAGCCGCCTTCACTAATGCAATACGCGCCTCTACCCCCACATCAATGCGAGCGCCACTCACCTCTACATAAGCGTGCCCTGGACGAACATCGGCGTCTACTAAGATCGTGCAATTAAATGGCAAGCCTGGGTCTTCAATAATCCTTCTCCAAGTTTCTACTTCTTCAGCGCGTAAGCGGAGATAGAGATTCTCACCAGGTCGAGGTAAACGCATCAGCGCTTCTTGCACAGCCATAACAAATGGAGCGCGCTCCATTGAACTGTTAGCGCTTAAACGTGAGGCGATTTCAAAACTAAACTGAGTTAAAGGTGCTGCAATTGCCTCGGGCATTCCAACAAGCGACTCTAAAAGTTGCCCCAAAGCATTTTGCAAACGAAGTGTCTCTTGCTCAGCGTCTTGATACCCCGCTTTATACCCCTCGTCGTAGCCAGTTGCCTTACCTTCGTCGTAACCAGCTGTGCGCCCTTCTACAAAACCCTCATTAGAACCGAGCTCATAGGCTTCTTCATAAGCGTCATGTCGAATTGCTTCGACTTCCTCAACGGTGGGGTAATGAATCGGAGCCACCTTAGGTGGCTTAGGAGGTTTAGGGGGATCAAAAGAAGGTGGCTCCCATCGCGTTAGCAGGGAGTCCTCATCAGAGGAAGGCATCAGCGGACTTACCTCTCTCCATATTGACTCGACCTTCCTCACTCAAGGCACGAGCGATTGCAATCACATCTTTCTGACTTAACTCGACTTCAATTACCTTCACAGGCGGTCTTGTTTCAAGATCCTCACGCACTGTATCGGCAGAGCGTTTTGCCATATTTTTAAAGATTTTTTCACGTAATTTAGGACTTGCACCTTTCAATGCAATAATGAGTGTCTCTTGCGGAACCTCTGTCAATAAAGTCTGCAATGAACGATCTTCCAACTCCAAAAAGTCTTCGAAGACAAACATTTTTTCTTGAATGGCATCAGCCAAGTCACTGTTGTAGTTTCGAATATTTTCTAGGGCGACTTTATCCAAACCACCCGAGAGCATATTCAAAATCTCGGCAGTAGGTACTACGCCGCCAACAGTACTGCGACGAAAATCCGAATCTGGGCCTGAAGAGCGGGACATTACTTCGTTCAACTCTTTCAGAGCAGCTGGCTGCACTTTTTCTAAAAGAGCGATACGTAAGATGAGTTCGTTACGCAGCTCATCTTGGAATAGCTTGAGCAAGCCAGCAGCTTGAGTGGGATCTAAAAATACCATTACTGTTGCGATAATCTGCGGATGTTCATTTTTGATGAGCTCGTACAGAACATCTGACTCCATGCGCTTCAGGGTTTCGATACCAGACATGTCCAGCGTAGACTCAAGGCGGCCTAGAAGATCTGAAGCTCCTTCCGCGCCCATTGCTTTGGTAAGCATGTTCTGCATAAAGTCATCAGTGTCAAATGCAACTTGTGTATTGTTGGAACTAACATCCTTAAATTGCCGCAATACTTCCAACACCAAATCTCTACTCAAAGATCGCACGACCGCCATCTTTCCTGATAGGCGTTGCACCTCAAATGGAGTCATGCCACGCATCACATTAGCCGCAGATTCAGCACCAACAGCCAAAAGTATTACTGCAGCACGAGAAGCGCCGTCCAAATCATCGAAAGAAATCGTACCGCCAACAGGCGCAGCTTTGACACCCTCTTTCAGAGCCTCTGCTATCGATAGCGATTTTTCTACGGGAGCTTCATCAGCCAAAACAGATTCTCCTCATGTTATGCGGCGGGCGCAGCTTCAGCATTACCAGCATTTTGCTTAGCCGCATCTTCAGACAGCCACTCTTTGAAAATTGCAGAAACAGCTCGAGGATTATTTTCCACAAAATCTTTCGCGTACTGAAGTAGCTCTTCGTACTCTTGCTTCTTCTCTTCGTCGATCCGTTTGCGCTCTTCCTCTGTCCGTTTTCGATCTTCTTCAGCTCTAGCACGCTCTTCTTCTTCAGCAAGGCGCTGGCGCTCACGCAAGAGCTCCACTTCCATACGGCGCTTTTCACGCGCCCGAGGATCCATCTGCGCCATTTCAGCTTTAATCTTCTCGTCAAACTCTTCCTCAATACGCTGCTCTTCCATAACCTCGTCCTTTTTGGGAGGAAAGAGTAAGGGACGTACGACTCCAAAAAACATTAAACCAAGCGAACCTAAAATAATTGCAAACTTGAAAAATTCTTTGCTTAATTCAATGACCCCAGCTTGTTTATAAAATGGTGGTTCATCACTCACTTCAACCTTAAATGGGATATTGGCAACACTGACACTATCTCCACGCTTTTCTGAAAAACCCACAGCATCTCTTACCAAATTATTGATTTGATCAAGCTCTTTAGCATTGTAGGGAATTGGCTTTCGAGGATTGCCTTCCTTATCAACGCCAGGGGGCTGTTTGTAGTTCACCACCACGCCAGCAGACACTCTCCTAACTTGACCTTTTTCAGACTTAATTCTCTGAATAGCCCGGTCAAGCTCATAGTTGATCGTGGCATCTTTTTTGATATTGCTCGCGCTAGAACCTGAACTTGTAGGAGGTGCATTGAGATTTTGTGGTCCCGCTCCGCCAGTAGCCGCTTGAGTATTAATCGGCGCTTGCGCAGCACCTGGTGCTTGATTGGTTAAAGCGCCAGGAACACCAGAGGTAGTCGAGCTGGGTGTGGCAGCTTCATTGGTTTGTTGACTGCGAATCGAAGATTGATTGGGTGGCGAATTACGACCAAAAGTTTCTTCAGTTCTTTCTAGTTCGCCAAAATCCATATCGACCGTGACTTGGGCTCTGACATTTTCCTTACCAGTGACGGGCTCTAGGATCGATTGCACTCGCTTGGATAGCGCACCCTCAAGTTCGGCAACATACTTTAGTTGCGTGCTGTCTAAGCCTGCCAGACGCTGTGCATTAGGGGCAAGCAAACTGCCTTCCGAATCGACAATCGTGACATTCGCTGGACCAAGGTTTGGAACGGAGGAGCCCACCAAATTGGTAATCGCTGCAACTTGCTGAGGATCTAAAAAACGTCCAGGATGCATTGTCACTATGACGGAGGCCGTCGGCTTTTCCTGTTCGCGCATAAATGCGGTTTGCTTAGGAATTGCCAACATCACTCTTGCAGATTTGACTTGCGCTAAGGAGCTGATACTGCGGGCTAACTCACCTTCTAAACCACGCTGGTAGTTAACTTGCTCAACAAATTGGCTCGTTCCCATTTTTTGGTTTTCAAGCAGCTCAAAACCCACATTACCAGCCTTGGGTAGGCCCTGACCCGCCAAACGGAGGCGAGTTTCATAAACCGCTGATTCGGGCACTAATATGGCCGCCCCGCCTTCGGTGAACTTATAAGGCACATTCATTTGCTGCAAAGCCGCTACGATCGCCGCTCCATCTCGCTCATTAATGCTCGAGAACAAAATGCGATAGTCATCTTTGCTTTTTCCAGAGACAGAAACAAATACCAGTACAGCAATGACCAAAAATACTGCTGCTGACAAAATTAGACGTTGCTGGGCATTGAGTGCTTTTATGCGATTTTGTAGGCCAACTAAACTTTGGGGGAGGGCTACACCGCCCCCGCTAAAAGCGCTGGCTGGAGCTACTGGGGCAGCGGCCACCTGCGAGCCAATATTGACTACTGCCGCATCTCGTTCGCTTTCCTGTAATCCGGGTTGCGTTTCTTCACTCAATTTTGATAGATTCCGTCATGTCAGGGCTGATTCTGAAAAAGATCATAACACTATATATAGAACATTTTTGCCTATTTTGCCTAAATGTTGATATCCTAGGAGTTAATTGGATAAAAAAACGGCAAATATTGCCTACTTACCGCCACTCCTTAAAGAATAGTTAATTGACCCAAAATATCAGTAAATTGCCCCCCAAGCAGGAAACACTAGATGCCACCAAACATCTGGAAGAGGCTTTTGCGATTTTCTACGCAGAATCTCAGAAACTCGAGGCCCAACAGGCAGCCCTGCAGGACAAGATCAATCAGCTCAGTAGCGAACTACAAAAATCCAATCAACGTCTGGCGATTCTGCTCAATGCCATCCCAGCCGGGGTTATTTTGCTGGAAAACGAGGTGGTGTTATTACATAATCCAGCAGTACTGATTTTTCTTCCTGAATTAAAACCAGGAGTGACTTTTGAAATTCCAGCTGATTGGCTACCCTCTATTACCCCAGGGGAATATGTCATTGCAGAAAATGGTGCCCATCAACGCTTACAAAAAACGGTTCAAGTCATTCGAATCAATGAAGGCTCGCGCAGTTTTATTCAAATTCAAGACATCACTACCAACATTTCGCGGCATGAAGAAACACAACGAGAAAATCGTTTGGCGGCCATGGGGCGCATGGCTGCCGGCATAGCCCATCAATTTCGTACGCCGCTAGCAACGGCACTGCTTTATGCATCACATCTTTGCGATGGAGAAATTAATACTGACACCGCTAAGGAGTTTGCTGATCGCCTGCGTAAGCAACTATTAGATCTTGAGAAACTATCTCAAGATATGTTGCGCTTTATTTCAAACAAACCAAATAAGGCAGTATTAGTAAACGCCACCCAAATCATTGAAGATGCTCAAGCTAGCATTCAATTTCTCTTTAAGGCTAAGCAAGTCAGCCTGTCGGTCACAACAAGCAATATCAATCATGGAAGTCTGTTAGTTGAGCCCAAAGCAATATCCAATGCCATTGTCGCAATTCTAGAAAATGCGCTCGCAGTTTCTAAAGCCAATGAAACGGTCAGCTTAATGGCTTCAAGCGATCAGCAAATGCTAACGATTACGATTTCTGATCAAGGCCCAGGCATCTCCAAGGAGATCCTCAATTCCTTGTTTGAGCCATTTGCCACCACGAGTGCCAATGGCACTGGGCTTGGTCTTTCTATTGCCAAAAATACCATTGAAACGCACCGAGGCAGTATTAGCGCGGAGAGTTCTAAACAGGGCGCAGTCTTTAAGATCAGCCTACCTTATGACCATTCTTCTTTAATTCATTAACCCAGAAAACTTCTATGCGTGCCAGCGACCCACAGCCATTTCCCGTAATTTTGATTGAAGATGATGAAGACCTCAGAGAAGCAATTGCCGTCACTTTACGCATGAATAAAATTGACTTTGTGACGCACCAACGGGCTGAAACAGTCATTCCTTTATTGCGTCCCGACCTAAAAACGGTTTTAGTAACCGATTACAAATTACCAGGAATGACTGGCTTAGATTTACTAAAGATCGCACAAAAAGAATGTCCTGATCTTGCGGTTGTCATCATGACCGCCTTTGCAGACGCCAAACTAGCGGTAGAGGCCCTGCGAGCTGGTGCAAGGGATTTTTTAATTAAACCGTTTGTACCGCAACAACTCATTGATATCATTGCGCGCAATCAACCCGAATCTATTCAAACATCTGAAGTAGTAACCCCTACCCAAGCTTCACAACTAGTCGGCTCTGAGATTCGCAGCCCCGCACATCAGTTAATTGCCGCTGATCCCGAAACAATAGCAACCTTTGCTCGCTGCGAGAGAGTAGCCGGGACCGACACGAGCGTTTTGGTCACCGGCCAATCTGGTGTTGGCAAAGAATTGGTAGCGCGTCATATACATCTACATTCCAAAAGAGCCAATGGTCCCTATATCGCAATTAACTGTGCAGCGATTCCCGATACCCTACTTGAATCCATTCTTTTCGGACATGAAAAGGGTTCCTTTACTGGCGCAACTAAAGCCCAAACCGGTAAGTTTGAGCAAGCTCATAAAGGCACGCTTTTTTTAGATGAGATTGGTGAAATGCCTGCCACTTTGCAAGCCAAGCTATTACGGGTGTTGCAAGACAAAATGGTGGAACGCATTGGCTCTACTGAGCTAATACAGGCCGATGTTAGGGTCATAGCAGCAACCAATCGCAATCTTCAAGAGCAAGTCAAGAGTGGCCATTTTCGGGAGGACCTATACTTTCGACTGGCAGTATTTCCAATCCACGTTACTGAACTTCGTAAGAGGCCGCTGGATATCTTGCCACTAGCGGATTTCTTTTTATCCCGTTACCGCATGAACATTGGCCGAGATGAACTGGTGTTGAGTGAGGGGGCAAAAAAACTACTGAAAACGTATTCTTGGCCAGGTAACGTTCGGGAATTAGAGAATATTATCCAAAGAGCCGTATTACTTGCTGATGGTGATCAAATTTTGGCTGGGGATTTGGAACTGGGGGATTTAGGAGCGAATTCACTCGGAATAGCAAAAAATGCTATTCCTGACCTCTCCTCCACTGAAGAGCCTATTATGGATGCACCGAAAAGTGGCACAAATATTGCATCAGATATTGATGAGATTGGGCAAGACATTGATTCAGTAGAGCGTGATCATATTCTGAAGGTTTTGGCCAAAGTGGATGGCAATAGAACCAAGGCAGTAGAAATATTAGGAATTTCGGCTCGAGCATTACGTTATAAGCTGAAATCTTATAAAGAAGCTGGCTTTATTAATAACTGATTTTGTTAGATAATATGACAATGAGTACTCCAAACGTAGATGCCATGATTACCCGGATGCAAGCACTTGCTGCTGCAGCCAGTGGTAAACCTGTCGCTACTGATGCTCAAAGCGCCAACGGGGTTGATTTCTCGGCAATTCTGAAAAATGCGATCGAGAACGTCAATACCGCTTCAAATAGCGCCCAAGCAAAAGCTCAGTCTTTTTCCACTGGGGCATCAGATACCTCATTAGAGGATGTAATTGTTTCTCTCCAAAAAGCCAATCTCTCACTGCAAGGCATGATCGCTGTACGAAATAAACTGGTTGAGGCCTACAAAGAAGTGACCAATCTTCAGGTCTAAGTCTAGCTCTCAGCGCTTAGGTTTTTTGTAAGGTTTGATTTTCTACTTCAAACTTTTTTAGTTTTAAAGTAACTTGGTATTAGAGTAGTTATTCCTCCACAGGCTTTTCGAGCGTTTTGCCATCTAATTCATATGCCCATGCGAGTACTTCTGCTACCGCAGCATATAGCTTAGGGGGAACCAATTCATTTAGTTTGAGCTGCATTAAAAACTCAACTAGCTCAGGCTCTATTTTGGTCGGAATGCCTAATTCCTTCGCTTTTGCCAAAATAGCTTCAGCAATAAAACCTTCCCCTTGCCCCGTAATCCTAGGCGCGGCGCTATTCATTTCATACTTCAGCGCAACTGCCTTGAGGATCTTTTTCTCTTCCTTATCGTGCATTACTCAGGCGCCTCTATTTGACCTAAACTAACCCTCGTCTCGGGATCAATTTGCGTGTGCAATTGGTCTTCTAATGTAGCAAACGCTTTCGACATGCTTGCTTGCGCCGCGGGATCTGCCTGAACGATTAACTGCAGACTTTCGCCAAACTGAGTGCCAATAATCTTTAATGGACCTAAGTTAGGTAAGCCCACTTCTAGGGTTATACGACTACCCTTTTCCAGTTGATTTGGCTGATGAGGATCTGATTGCCAGGCATCTTCACGATATAAACGACCCTGAACATTGGGCATTAACTGACCTTGCCACAATAAGTCACCACGCAATAATAGGCGCATCGAATCACGAATGATTGGCGCATCGTTTGATAATTGCGCCATAAGTTCACTGGCTTTTTGCTTGTCACCTGCCGTCAGAAACGAATCCATTTTGTCATCGGCACTGCCCGCAGGAAATAGCACACGTTTTAACTGATCGGCCGCAAAAATACCAGAAGCTTGCAAACTTAGGTATAGAGCCCCCATGACCACTTTTGGATCCTGCGTGCCAGGCTTACTGGGATCTACTACTGGCCAATTCACCACTACGCTTTTAGTCTGATTTAAGTTGACTTGATTTTGTGTACCGGGAGCTATTTCTGGGGTATCAGCAATCAAAGTTTCAGAAAGCAACTGCCCTAAGGCGGCGCCTCCCAAACTATCCATCCTGCTTAAACTCTCAGATACTAGATTGTTTAAATTAGCCTGCGTAAGCTTCGCTGACAGATTAGATTTACCCAAAGCAAGGTTCGAAATTTCTAATAACACTGCTTGCTGAGCACTGGGTTCACCAGACTCCAGCATAGTTGTTAATTCTGCAAGATTACCATTTTGCAGGGCAGTTCTGACAGCATTTCCTGCAGCCGAGTCCACTACTGGCATTGGCATATTGAGCGCTAAACGCGGATCAATTGCATTCAGGCTTTCTACAGTAGATGGAGCAGATGGTGGGGTAACTAAGTCATTTTTACGGACATCCACCATTGGGTTGATGGTTAGGCTTGAAGGTATTGGTATTGGCATATCACCTCTTCCACCTAAAATATCCCCTAAATCTTACTTATGTGTTTTTTGACTAAAAACACACCACTTAGTAACTATTAAACTCTGTCAGAGATCTCTACCCATGCCTCATAGAGTGGAGTTAATGTGTTTATCACATCCTGCACCTTATCTGCCGAACGTTCAGCGCGAGCAGAAATCAATTCTTGTATTGACCAAAGGTAAATTACGCTCAGATTTTCAGCAATTTCTTTGCCTTTTTTATAATCTAAACAGCCAAGCAAGCCTTTAATAATCAAGTCACTTGCCTTAACAAAACTATCGGCGGGCATCTGATCGTTTTCAAGCGCCTTTTTTGCGGTAGTTAAATGATCAAATATACGCTCATGAATCAATACAATAAGTTCTCGTGCATCAGCCGCCATCACCGAGGTTAGGTTATTTCCATCTGCGTATTTTAAGGCTGCTTTATTCATAATTACACTTTTCGAAATCCGTCAATTAACTAGTTATTATTCTGACCGTCAACCAAACCTGCTAATGCGCTGGTTAAAGCGCTACTAGTATTATTTAATTTGAATAATAGCGCATTTAAGCTAGAGTACTGGCTGATATAGCTTTTTTGCTTAGAATCGAGGCGCATTTGCAATGCCACCTCTTTTTCACTCATTTGATATAGATCATCTTGTTCGTTACTAATGGATTCATTTAAGTCACCGCCGACCTCAATTTGTGAAGTCAAAAACGCATCTAGATTCTCGGTGTCAGAAAAACTCGTTGAACCAATATTAATTCCAGAGGCTAAGATAGTTGCAAGACTATCGGTACTAGCATAATTTACCGCATTAAATTCAAGCGTACCATCTGAATTGATGTCGATACCTAGTTCATATAAATCCAAGGCAGTAGAAACGCCGCCACTTTCATAAGTAATGCCTGTTGAGAGCATAGACTTAATTTGATTGATAAAAAATAGGGTTCCGGGCGATCCCGCTAAGGAACCAGCTGCAGTAGAACCTTCGCCCTTTTGCGTGAGTTTTTTGGACATCGCAGTAAGGTCATTAAACGCGGTAATGAATGCCTGAATTACCTCCTGACCGTTATCAGGGCCGGCCGCTAGAGTGATGGTGGCGGCCTGAACTGTAGTGCTAACTAAATTGAATGTTGTACCAGATAGTACATCGCTAATATTATTGGTAGCCCTCTTAAAATCAAGTCCATTTAAGGTAAATTCCGCATCTTGAGCTTGATTACCATAAGCTGTATCAGATCCTAATACAGCTGCAGCTGAAGAGATTGATGCACCACGTAAACCAAAAATGACATCATCTTCAGTACCAGATTGAGTGCCCTGGATAATCAATTCATATTTACCGGATACATTACTCTCAATGCTGGCAGCAACATCTATTCCAAGCCCATTAATCCAGGTTCTCAAATTTTCAATAGTGGTTGTACTGTCTACAGCTAAGCTCTTGGTTTCGCCCGCGAATATTAGATCAAATGTACCAGTAGCGGTGAATCCAGCCAAGGCATTATTAGTTTCAAAGTCTGCAGATAATGCATCATGCGCACTAAAAGTGACATCATTGTCCTCACCAGATTGAGTTCCCTGAATGATCAAAGCATATTGGCCGGATGTCGTTTGGGTAATGCTGGCGGCAACATTTAAACCTAGTCCGTTAATAAAGGTACTCAAATCTTCAATAGTGGTTGCACTATCTACAGCTAAGCTGTTAGTTTCACCCGCTACTATTAAATCAAACGTACCCGTCGTGAATCCTGCCAATGCATCATTGGCTGTAAAGGCTGAATTGGCAAAGATATATTGGGCAGGCTTGGCTAGCTTATCAACCTCTATTTCATGGCTACCAATTAATGCGCCCGTTGAACTAGAGACCGTAACTGCCGATTCATTTGAGCTGCTAGCAACTGCCGCAGAGTAAGAGTCTGGATTTTCAACAGCCTGAAGGGCTGTTTGGAATGCTGCCACTTTGCTTTTTAACTGCCCCAAGTCACTAATCAGTAAATTTTGGCTGATAATTTTCGACTGCAATGCAACCAAAGGCCTGTTCTCTATGGCCATTAAACCTTCGACCATGCCAGCTACGTCAATTGCTGCTGTGCCAGAGCCAATACTTGATGTAGCCATTTTTTATCGCCTTAAGGAGTCAGCCCATAAAACTGACGTATTAATATCCTAAGTGTTGCAAGTTTTGTGCCATTATCAAAGCGGGCAACAAATCATTAGGCTTTTTGATTTACTAGAGCAGAGATTTGGGTCAGGCTGTGCGCTATTCTAATCATCTCTTCTGATGGCAATTGTCTGACTACCTCACCAGTTGCGGGATTGGTGACTCTCACAATGTGGTGACCTGTCGTTCCATCTATTGAGAAATTCAAATTGCGCCCCATGGTACTGACAAACTTTTGCATTTGCTCGGCTGCTCTCGCAACTGTTTCACGTGATGGCTGCGTCACTTGGTTAATATTAGAAGGCCTAAATTCTGCACTAGCTGCCGCTGCAACAACTGCTGCATCTGTGTTTGTTTTTCCAACCGTGCCTGAAGTGGTTCCGTTGGGTTGATTTAACTTAGACGAACTAGCCGCAGATGAAGCTACGCTTCTTGCTGTTATCTCGCTCATCTTTTACTCCTTAAAAAAGTTAATAGGGGCCAGTTTTTACCCTGGCCCCACCATCATAGTAAATTACTTCAACAGTGACAAGATCACGTTTGGCATCTGATTAGCCTGTGCTAGCATTGCTGTAGATGCTTGCTGCATGATTTGACCCTTGGTTAATGCTGCAGTTTCTGATGCAAAATCAGTGTCCACAATAGCAGAACGCGCTGAAGTTAAATTAGCACTTTGTGCCTGCAAGTTTTGAGCAGAATATGTAGCGCGTGAGATCAAGGCGCCCATTTTGGCTCGCTCTGAAGAAATGCTTAGCAAATCAGTGTCAATGCTTGAAAAGGTGCTGGCAGTAGAGGTAATAGCAGCATTTGCTGTTATGAAATCAATCGTAGTGGATGTTGAAACACCGGACTGAACGCCATAAGTTGAACCTGCAGTTGTACCAACCAGGCTGATTCCGTTGTAAACAGCTTCAGATCGTGTTAAGGCAATTTGTGCCACGATTGCAGTCGCTTCAGTAGTAATTTGAGCAACCTGAGAAGAACTTAAAGCTTCATTTCCTGCTTGAGTACCTAATGATTTCATGCGTAACAACATATCCTGGATTGTTGCCAGCGCTGTTTCAGTCACCTGAGCCATACCAATAACGTCGCTTAAATTGCGGTTTGCTTGGTCAATGCCGTAAATTTGAGACTGCATACCCATACTAATTGCGAGACCAGCAGAGTCGTCTTTCGCGCTATTAATACGCAGTCCTGATGATAGGCGCTGTACTGAAGTCGCTAATTTGCCTTGCGCAACGCTCAAGTTATTTTGAGCGTAAATGGAAGCCATATTGGTGTTAATTACCGTTGCCATGTTTTTCTCCGTTATTTCAAGTTAGTTTCAAGTTAGAGAGGACCAACATCAAATAGCTCCTCATACCTATTCTGTTACGGTGGTGCCAAGGAAAGTGTTTAGGTATTCTTCACTCTACTTCCCTGAACTAGCATTGAATAACATAAGTCATTGTTTTAATTAGATTTATTTTAATATAAATGTAAGTAATCAATTACTTATTACACTATGATTTATCCTAATTTGGTCTAAAGTGAGTCCTGAGGGCAAGATAAGAAATGCTTTGGATAGACTAATCTGCATCCCTAATATCCGCATCAATCATGGCATCTGGTCAATTAATGCCTTTTTTGCCCACACCACGAAATTCTCACTAAAATCATCCTTAGATCTAGTTTTGACCATTTATGAAGGTGTTTTCCCATGACCATGGAATTTGACAATCCCCGTTTGCAGGCTGGCATCTCTAACCTAGAGCGCGGTCGCTTCGAGGCCGCTTTTGAGGTCTTTTTTGACATCGCCGTTAATGAGGCTGATGAAGAAGCTGCCTTTGCTCTGACGAGAATGTGCTTTGATGGGCAATTAAATCCTGAGCAGGTCAATAAGTTATTTGAATGGCTCAATTCGTATAGCCGAAACAGTAATGGCTATGCCAACTTTAACGTGGGTCTGATGTATGAATTGGGTATGGGTGAAATTGCCCGTAACGTGAAAACAGCGGTGCAATACTATGAAAAAGCCATCAAAGATGAGGTATTGGATGCCTATTGCAATCTGGGCAACATATATGTATTCGGAACAGGTATTGACCAAGGCGTACCCAAGGACATCCCTAGGGGCGTGGAATTACTCACTGTGGGAGCTAATGCGGGTAGCCGAGTGGCGGCCTATAACCTAGGTACTTTGTATGAAAAAGGCACTGCTATCCCCCAAGACTATGACAAAGCCTTCTATTTCTTGACTCTGGCCACCCTACAAAAACATGAACACGCCCACCGCTGTCTGATTATTTTTGAAAAGGCGATTAAGGGCGATTTCACCAAAGTCTATGATGCTGCAGAGCAGCAGTTCTGGAAAATTCAAAATATGCGCAAACTCTATCGCTCGCTGTAGTAACTGCCCTTATTAGCTGTCGCAAGGAGAGCACCCCGTTAAATATATAAATATAGCTTTCTAGCCCCCAGGAAAAGCTCGTTGGGAGCAACATCAAAACTATTTGCTATCTATGAAGTTGCATGGCATTTCAAATAACTGAAAGATCCCAAAATTCGAGCCTATACTATATTGAGCTACCTTGCGGTAGTCGTGAAGGAGGGTGCAGCTTTCCTTGACCGACCCCAAGAAAGGTACTCCATGTCCAGCGCCATCAATGACTCAATTCCACAGCCGCCTCTGTTGGTCCCCAAATCATTAATTGCCTCTAAAACCCCTGTCAGTGACCCTAATAGCAGCGCCAGCATCCCGGTTTCAGTCACAAAGATTAAAACAACAGCCGAGATCACGGCCACGGCACCTCTGCAGGTTGGCTCAAGCACGATTCATCTCAAGGCGTAGGTCGCACGTTCGAATCGGGTAGTACACCAAAGCCAAAAGCAAATAAAACACAGCTTGCAGGACCTCAGCACTTAAGAAAAGCAATTCATATCTTTTCTTTTAGCTTTAACGACTGAAGGGCAAACTTGGTCTACCCAAGATCACAGCCAGCAGGTCATGAGGAAATTTTTGCCTTTTTTCACACTTTTGGGGCTTTTTTACCCCTATTTTTAGTGTGAATGGGGTATATTTAGTGGCAATTATTTCCTTTTCTACCATATGTAGTGGTTTTGTTACTTTTTTACGTTTTTACTTTTAAGGCAACTTTTGAAGGCTTTCTTCACGTCCTCTTGTTTAGCCGCACTAATTAAGATATGAAGATCTTAGGTTTCGAGCTCACTAAGCTGCAGCCATCAGCGCAAGGTGCTATACCCGTCTTAGTTTTGCTTGTCTTGATTATGATGCTGGTGCCTTTGCCAGCACTTTTGTTAGATGTACTCTTTACCTTCAATATCGCACTGTCCATCATCGTTCTTTTTACTGCGATCAATATTAAGACTTTTAAGGACTTTGTTGCCTTTCCGACAGTGCTGTTGCTCACTACTTTGCTTCGCCTTTCCCTTAACGTAGCTTCTACCAGAATAGTGCTTATGGAAGGTCACAAAGGCACCGATGCTGCCGGAAAAGTGATCGAGGCCTTTGGGGTTTTCTTGATTGGGGGTAATTTCGCAGTTGGTATTGTGATCTTTATCGTGATTACGATTATTAACTTTGTGGTCATCACCAAAGGTTCGGGGCGAGTCGCTGAAGTTTCTGCCCGTTTTGCCTTAGATTCAATGCCCGGTAAGCAAATGGCAATTGATGCCGATCTTAATGCCGGCCTAATTCAACAAGAAGAGGCTAAATCACGGCGCGCTGATGTGGCTCAAGAAGCAGACTTTTTTGGCTCCATGGATGGTGCTTCCAAGTTTGTACGGGGCGATGCCATGGCGGGCATCATGATTTTGGTCATTAACCTCATTGGCGGAATACTGATTGGGGTTTTGCAACACAACATGGATTTTGGAAAAGCCTTAGCCACTTTTGCCGCCTTAACCATTGGTGATGGCTTGGTTGCACAAATCCCTGCTCTTATTATTTCTACTGCAGCTGGTATTTTGGTGACTCGCGTTGCCACTGAAGATGATTTTTCTGGCCAGGTCTCTAAGCAATTTGAAGCCAATAGCAGCGCGCTAGGTGTAGTAGCCGGGGTATTGGGAATCCTAGGGGTTCTGCCGGGCATGCCGCACGTTATTTTTCTGGGCTTTGCGGCGCTCTTTGGGGGCTTAGCCTACTTAGCACATCAAAAGATTAATCGCCAAACCAAAGCAGCTGAACTAGCCGCTTCACAGCCAGCCGCTGTCAATCAAGAATTGGAATGGAAGGATGTTCCAATTGTGGAGCCTCTGTCTTTAGAGCTAGCCTACCGACTTATTCCGCTAGTAGATAAAGGTGATGAAAGTGATTTGATAAAACGGATTCGGGCGATTCGGCGTAAGTTTGTCTCTCAAGTCGGCTTTTTAATTCCCTCAGTACACATTCGTGATAATCTGCAACTCAATGCTGAAACCTATCGTATTTTGCTCTATGGTGCAGAGGTAGGTCGCGGTCAATGCTTACCGGATCGTTTGCTGGCAATTCAGCAAAGTGGTGATGAAACCATGCCTGGTTTAGCAGTAAAAGATCCCACTTTTGGCATGCCTGCAGTTTGGATTGATCGCAAGCTGCGCGACGAGGCAATCGCAAAAGGTTATACGGTAGTTGAGCCAGCCGTAGTAATCACCACCCATTTAGATCATTTAATACATCAGCATGCCGCTGAACTTTTGGGGCGTCAAGAGACTCAAGATCTCATTGATCATTTTAAGATGAGTTACCCCAAGCTAGTAGAGGACGTTATCCCAAAAGTGGTGAGTCTTGCCCAGTTACAGCGTCTTTTGCAACTCTTGCTCGATGAAAGTATTCCGATTAAAGATATGCGTACCATTCTAGAAGTGGCTAGTGAGCATGCTGCCAAACTCAATGATCCCCTTGAAGTCTTGTCACATATTCGCTATGCACTAAGACGCACCATTGTGCAAGACTCTCTCGGTGAAGGTAGCTCATTCCAAGTGCTAGGTATACAACCTGAATTTGAACGCTTAATTGAGCAATCTATTGGTCAGGGGGCTATTGCACCAGATGGCCTCATAGAACCCTCACTCGCGAGGATGTTTGGTGAAGAAGTGATTAGCGGGGTTCAAGAGTTAGAGAGTCAAAATCTTCCACCAGTCATTGTCAGTGGCACTCGGACCCGTATGACGCTATCTCGGATTGCAAGACGGGTCTGCCCCCAAGCGATTGTTTTAGCCTTGAGTGAGTTACCGCCCACATCCAACCTTGAGTTTTACAAAGTACTTTGTGCCCAAACGGGCAAAAACCCCTAAAATATTCACAGCAACCCTATTTGGAGCAACGCTATGGGCCCCCAAAAATTTACAGCCTCTAATTCGGCAGAAGCCTTAAAGCTGATTCGCAAGCGAATGGGTCCGGATGCTATGGTGATCTCGACCACAGATATTGACCAAGGCGTAGAGATCATTGCCATTAGCTCCGAAGATCTTGCTTCACTCTCAGACCCCTCTTTAGCCAGTAGTAAGGTTGCAAAAAAACCAGGGGGCTACTCACCCAATTACTCATCAGACAGACCGATTGGACGCAGCAACTCCTTTAGTAACTTAGGCAGTAACTCAGGTAGTAATTTCGGCTCTAGCTTTGATCGTGCGATTGCTCCGCCAAGTGCTCGTAATCCGTTTAGCGCAGATTTACCATTAGGCTCTTTGCGCCGCAATCCCGCCAGAGCGCAACATTCTGATCGCACAGAGCGCTCAGTCAGGGCTCCAGGCTCAGAAACTTTTACGCCCGCCTCTTTTAATGGCGCTGAACGCATTCGTCGCGGAGATGTAAATGTTGTTAATCCATCGAATAACGATGCCTTCTTTAGCGCTAGCGCTAGCGCCGCTGTTAGCGCCAAAAAGAAACAAGATGCGGTTGCCTTTGCAGAAGCAAAAGCAGATGCTAAGGCAGCGCTCAATCCAGTCCCTTTTGCTAGTGAAATCTTTGCTGCAAGTGCCCCCAGTACTAGCAGCGCCGCGCCCTCAATATTAGCGAGCACCAACACTGATACCGCAACCGCAATCAGCATGCTGCCAGCGAACGCAGCGGCCAGCAATCCAAAAGTAGAGCAATTGCTTGCTGAAATTAGTGAAGTAAAGTATTTGTTGCAATCGCATGTGGCTGGTAATTTATGGGGCAACATACAACAAGAAAGCTCGCACGTAACGGAGATTGTGAAGCACTTACTGAATAGTGGCTTTTCTCCTAAGTTATGCGCTCAAATTGCGCGTAACTTACCAGACGACTTTAATACCCCACAGCTCATTAAAAACGCGCGTGAACAAGTAAAGTGCTTAATCAAAACTTCTCGGGCGTTTGAAATCTTTGATCGCGGTGGTGTCTTTGCCTTTATTGGTCCGACTGGTGTAGGTAAAACCACTACTGTTGCCAAGATCGCAGCGCGTTGTGTTCTGCGCTATGGCCGCAATCAAGTGGCACTGCTCACCACCGATACCTACCGAATTGGGGCTCAAGAACAACTTAAGACCTATGCAAAAATTTTAGGTCTGTCTGTTACAGCACTGCGCGATAGTGAAGATTTAGCAAGCAAAATTAAAGAATTTTCTAATCGCAAAATTATTTTGCTAGATACCGCAGGCGTGAGTCAGCGCGATACTCTGATGGTTGAGCAATGCCAACTTCTCCAAAATGGATCAGATCGTGCAAAACGGATTTTGGTAATGAGCTCTACTACCGATTTACGCACCCAAGAAGAGGTAATTAATTTGCATAACCAAGCAATGCAAAATAGCCACAACAATAAATTAGACTCAGTCATCATTACCAAGATTGACGAAGCAGCCCACTTGGCGCCAGTAATTGATAGCGTCATTCGTCATGATTTGTCGATTTTATTTGTTTCGAATGGTCAGCGGGTGCCAGAAGATTTAAGTCTGCCCGATATCAACTATCTAAGTCATCGTGCTATGGCAATGCGTGCTTTTTCTGAAACGTTTTCTATCACTGACGAACAGGTTCCCGCTCTTTTATCCGATCACCTAGGTGACTGGATTCGCAAAGTCAATTCATGAACACAGTAGTGAGTGGTAATGATCAAGCTGAGGGGCTACGCAATATTTTTGGCGCAGAGCTGTGTCGCGTTATTTGCATTGCAAGCACCTTAGATGCAGACAGCACAATTCATTTAGGTCATGGTACAGCACAAAGTCTTAAGCAACACAATAACCACGTTTTGCTAGTCGACGAAATTCCCCTTGCGCAACGTAAAACAATGTCAGGGTTCTTATATCCCACACGCTATGATTTGGGCCAAGTTTTTAATAATGCAGTTCCACTTTCCCGCAGTATTCGTCAAATTGATGAACATCTTTGGTATGCCACTAGTACTAAACTACGATCTGAAGTGGAGCACCGCTTTGCAAAATATCCCCAGCTAGATGTTCGACTGATCCAAGAGCAGTTGGGTATTGACTATGTCATCTTTCCCACGATTGATCCGCAAGCTCAAATTGTGGCATTTTATGGCAGCAATATTCAGCGGATTTTAGTAACCGCCGGCGATCAAGCATCGCTTACCAAAGCCTTGGTGATGTTACGCCAAATGGCAATTTTTCAAGTGGATGAACCACTTGCAGTTATCATCGTTGGGGGAGAAGATGAGGCTGCAGGTACCGCCGCCTTCGAACGATTACAAAATGCTGCCAGATCTGCCTTGCATGAGGAGATTGAATTGATTGGCTGGATTGCTGCGGTAACTGCTCAGCGGGTCACTTTGGATACAGATGATCTAAGCTGGAACCCGCCAAGCGAAGGCCCGCAAGAAGAATTTGTTTTACCAATGGGCTTTTTTAAAGCAATTTCTGCGAAAATTAGCAGTTAAGTATTTAGTACTTCCTCTTTAGACCCCCTTAACCGATTAAGCGATCTGTCATTGAAGCCTTCTAGTTATTTTGCGTCTCTTGATATTGATGAAGCCATTCGCACTCATTTACCCTTGGTAAAGCGGATCGCCCACCAGGTTTGCTCTCGCTTACCGCCTAATGTTGAAGTAGACGATCTCATTCAGGAAGGATTAACCGGCTTACTAGATGCTCTCAAACGCTATGAACCCCAACCCAATTTACCGTTTGAGGCCTATGCTAAAACCCGCATTCGGGGCGCCATTTATGACTCATGTCGCAAAAATGATATTTTGCCGCGCAATCAGCGGGATGAATTAGTTGGTATAGAAAAAGTGACTCGCCAGTTAGAGCAAACCTTAGGACGGCACCCATCGGAAAAAGAAATTGCCCAAGGTGCTGATTTGAGCATTGAAGCGTACCATGCCATCATTACCAATATGGTGCATTTAATGCCTCTTGACGATTTATCTGATGATCTCATGCCTTCAGATACCGATGAATCTGACCCGATGCGCTCGGTAGCAATGAGTCAATTTGCAGAACGGATAGCCCTCATATTGTCAGGCTTACCTGATAATGAAAAATTAGTGATGGCACTGCATTACCAGGAAGATCTTTCTTATCGAGAAATTGCCCTTGTCATGAACATTACACCTGGGCGCATTAGCCAGATTCATACGCAAGGCATGATCCGTATTCGGACAAAGCTAAATACTTAATTCTTTCAAAGTTTTTTTCCTAGACTTTGCGGGAGAGTACACCGCCCACTGATCCTGGTACCCCTCCATCACTTCCGTAAGTAGCGCTAGGAGCTTGCTGTGCAATAAAAGACTGCATGGCAGAACTGCGTTGCATTGCTAAGCGAATCAGATCGCCATTGATTTGATGGTTAACCGAGGCTTGTTCTAATAGCGCTAATAATTGGGTCGTTTGTGCTGGCTCAAATTGATGAATATCTTGCTTGAGCTTGTCAGTGCCGCCTGGATAACTCTGTATGGCGTCTAGGGCCTCATTAGTACTATCCAGTGAAGCTGGTAGTTGATCCATATTGCTCGATTCCAATGCGGCGCGCAAACCCCCAATAGCACCTGCAATACCGTTTAAGAAATTCAATAAATCATCAAAAGACATTGATGAGTCTGCTTTTACCATCTTATATCTAGATTTCTTTCGAAAAACAATGGGAAGCTCAGAATCTGAGCGATATTAAGACCAAACCAGCTGAATTAAGCAGGTCTTAGACCTTAACTTTGCGAGCGATTTGGTTTTTGCCCAATTGCTGCAACAACGTCTTTTAGCATTGATTGGGAGATTTGTGCGTAATCAATTTCAAATTGACCGCTGGCTACTTTATCACGCAGTTTTTTAATTAGCAGATCATCGCTAACCTGATTAGCTTCAGTGGTACTACTTTGTGCTTCAGCAAGTTTAGCTGTCAGTCCAATATCTAAGTTCACTGCAGGGCGAGCCACAGCTGGTGCTGGAGTTTGATTTAATGCAGCATTACTAGTGCTAGCGGCTGAGTTTGAACCTGGCACAGCTTTCGCTGTTCCAACATTTGGCGGAATTAGTGGTGCATTCTCGTTAATTTTCATCTCATTCTCCTCAGTGCTGCTCAGGAAAGCACAACCTTTGTACTTTCTTAATATCAATGTTACTTCAAATTAGTAATTTATTCCATATTAACGCCAATAATTCCCGGCCTCAATACCTTGCCTTGTAAAACCTGTCCATCAGACAAACGCACTCTCACCATATCCCCAATCATTCCAGGGGTTTGGGCAATGCCTTCACCAGAAACCTGAAAATCTTTGCCTGTCAATTGGATCCTAACGGGATCCCCTACTTTTATTACGGCAGATTCTTTTAAATCGTTTAGCCCAATGGGCATGCCCATTTGTAAAGCTTTACCCAAAATCCGCTCATAAGCCGCCCTAGGGTTTCTTAGCACATCATCTGGTAGAACAGTTAAATCACCCTCAATTACTCGAATATCCCCAATTTCGAGCTTTTGGCCAAAGGGGAGGTATCGGCTAGCCACAACATAATCCCCATAAGCATGGATATTGACCGGGACATTGATTAACCAGGCAGCTTTAGTACAACGCAATTGAATTATCGACCTTCCCCATAAACGCGAGCCTAGGGGGGTCAAAATCTCAACATTACCGCCTAAGCAGGCTGGAATCGTCAAGTTCGACTCAAGCCACTCCGTCTCCACCCGCAAGCCATTGACAGTGGGGCTCTTCTGAATAAATCGCTTAATAGCCTGTTCAATTTCAGGAGGTAAAGCAGCATGAAGTCCTAGAGAGAGCGTACTTAATAGGAACCCCATCAAAAAACGATTAAAAAGCGGCATTATTTGGTAAACCGATCTAGAGCTACCCAAGGATACACATTATTCATACCATCTAAAGCTATGCCGGCTAACCAATAAGGTCGCTCTAGTAATTTAGGGATATTGAGGTGAATATTCATATTCTGAACCCCTAAAAATTCATGTGCATAAATAGAGTAATGCTGATTACCTACTAGCAGATTAATCATCCTGGCGGGATGCAAAATCTCACCCAATGCATCTACCTTGCTATCCACCGCTTTATTAAGAGGCTCTTCCCCTAAATACTGGATTGCAGAAATAGCATAGTTTTGCCCGTGCCGCCCAAAAAAGACCATGGGCATTCTTAATAAACTAGATGGGCACGATAAACGAACCCCTTCATGATGCATTTCGAGTGAGCCCCCAATTTCGGCCATCATTTTGCCTGCAGACAACAGATGTTCCGCTGATAAGGATATGTGATCTAAATCAATAAAAATCATTAAATCTTGCTGAACTGCAAAAATACTCGGACAAGGCGGCAAAATGCTAATGATCGTGACTAGTTGTTGCACGATCTCAGGATCGGCATACACCTCATCAATCAAGAGCTCCTCTGTCAAATTCTCAAATACATGGCGTAATGATTGTTGACCAGCTTTAGTGAGCTCATCTTGCTCACGCCCGAGCAAGAAATCAAGCTCTACAGCATTCCAGTTGTCAGTCTTGGTAACTAAACTTCGTGCTATTTGCATACGATTGAGGTTATGAGTGCGATCCAAGGAAAAGTGCTTATCTAAGAAACGCTGGCTACCTGAATAATCTAATGCATTCTCGCGCTCTAGAGGACGAGTCAAACCCTCGGGAAAAGAGAATGCTTTGGGCTCAGGAGGAATAAAAACTACCGGAGACTCTTCATAAAGACGCGGCGCAAATAGAGCGCTCAATTCTGCGATGGAAGGTTCTGGCGATAATTCCTGGATAGTTGGGATAACTGGAGAAGCAGGCAACTCAGAGATTAACGCTTTGCTAAAGACCAATTCCTCTTCTTTGCTGCTGATAGTCTCAATCGCTTCCTGAGTCATATCAAGAGTTGCCTCAGCAGGAAGATCTTGCGCTAATGCATCAGGATTTTTGGTGATCGGCAAACCATTTTTGATTTGCGATAAATTGGCGGCAAATAATACTTTTGCTTGATTTAATTGCTCTTGAGTACAAGAGACCCCGCTCGCTACTGATGGATGCGTGAATGCGACTTCTGACCTCACTAGACTGACTAGATCATCCAGCATCAAAAAAGATTGCGTATCATTTTTCTTAAAACACTGCGCTAGTTCACTAGTCATCTCACTTAAAGTATCTAATCCAGCGCCATCTAGAGCATTAGCCAAATCAACGCTATGCATGATTAATGGCTCAATCGAGACTGCTGACACCGAACCTTTTTTGGGGGCAGCCGTCTCCAGACCTTCAATAGCACGATCAATATCGATTAAAAACAGGGGTTTTTCTTCGGCCATATTTACATTACGCCTTATAAAAAATCAATTGCATTAGACCCTTGCTTCTCTTTTTAATTCAGAAAAAGCTTTATTTAAGCCATCAAACTCACCTTGCCATAACTGAAGATCACGCATTACCTGTTTAGCATCCATACTTAAGAGCTCAATAGCTTCTAAAGAAATCAATGGCGCTTGCTCATCTACGGGGGGTGCCTGCTCTAATGCAATAGCCAGTGTCGAACGCATTTTCGATACTGTAGCCTCAACTCTTTCTACCAATAAATTTAGCTGCTCTGTTTCCACGGCAAGCTGTTTACTTGAATGGTTATCCAGTATGGCCAAGTAAAGACGGACACCCTGTTGCTTTAAAGCAGAAAAAGCATCTTGAAGCTGGTCTAAAGGCCCGCCCCTACTAATGCCCATCTCTTGACTGTAAGGTGAGTTACTACTTTTATCAGTTACATTTGTACGAATCTGGCCACTCTTCTCATGCAGAGTGTCAATCGAATGACGTAACTTTGTATTGAGCTGCGCAAGTACTTTAAAGTGCGTGTCAATTTTATTGATTTTATTTTTTAAATCATCACTTAACTCAGAAATGACGTTCATTACCGTCTTCACATTGAGCTGGTCTGTCGACTGGTCAGGATCACCGCTTTGTGAATTAGTCTTGGATGTTTTGTTGTTTGGCGCACTAGCAAAGCCTAAGTCAATTGTTTTTAATAGTTGACCGGCAGCCCTAGTCTGTTTTGATGCCCGCTGTAAATTTTGCGCATTACGCCTGGTATTCACAAGCGCCATATAAGTACCCAAGATAATTCCAAAGGCAGCAATGATCGAAACTAAAGTTAAACCCAGAAATCCGCCGGCACTTTTAAAATCAAAATATTCAATTGATTGAGATTTTTTTTGCGCAGCAAGACGTAAAGACCCATAGTCATTGGCAAACTCTTTAATGACTCTCATATTCAAAACATAAGCATTCAGTACTGATGCGCTTTCTTGCGGTAACTTCGAGTACCAAGGAGTTTGCGGTGTCTTAGGCGCTACATCTGTGAGCTTGAGATTTGACTTACCGGCTGTTTTTTTACCAATGTCAATTTCCAGGAGCACTTTTTGCTCAATCACTGCAGCGAGTGCTTTTTGGAGATCTACAGATGTCGCAATATCAGTGACATTCTTTTGCCAAGCATTGTAGGCTTTGACATATTCATTTATGCATTCAGCATATTTTTTTACTGCAGATTCAAGGGGTAATTTGTCTAAGTCTAGCGGGCCTTTAGGTCCAATTAAGACCTCACCAGACCTTGCTAAGACCATCAAATCATTTAAGTTTTTTTCTTGCGCAAGTACCACTCCAATTGCCCGCTCAGTATTTTTAGCGCTTATCAGCACCTCTAGGGGAGTAGAAGGCTTTGGATTTTTCTTGTTTTTTTCGGCTGGCTCTATCTGCTCAGGTTTCTCATCATCATTTTTTTTATCGGACTTGATGGCATATTTCTCAGGTTTACCGAAAACTACTTGCATAAGCTTTGAGTCCACTCTTTGAAAGAATGCAATGATAGTATTGTCGGATAGCGGCAACAAAGGAGTGAATGATTCTACATCCTTGGTAGCGCTGGAATTTTTAATGACTGGAGCCGCTACTCCGCTACTCAAAGACTTCAATGCAGTAGGTTCACTTATCCCCTTGGTCGACACAGCAGATTCTAGATTAGGATTTAACTCAGGCTGATTTTTCAAGTCTGAAGTCGCTGATTTTAAAAATATCTCAGCTTTTTTTAAGTTCGCAAAAAAGGCAGGCTCTAAGATAATTGGGCCATTTGTTTGTTGCTGTAACTCTTTTAAGAAAGGAATCAAACGTAATACTTCAATCTGTTCGCTATCAATTGATTGCAGGAACTTGCCTTCCGTTACCCAAGAGCGTGCAGAGAGAAAAGCACCAATACTGGCAGCCAATACCAGCACAAACGAGATATATGCAACCCATTGCCACAAAAGAATAGGGCGCTGTGAAAAGATATGACTATTATTTTTCTTATTCATGTAAATGATCTCGACTAGCGATTAAGTGACTGATCGGTATTGTCGGTCTTAAGAGACCCCTACCAAATGATAATCAGCGCCGTTGTGATAAAAGAATGAAGAATCAGGTATCGTCTCAGCGTAAAAAGGACCCACAATATTATTGACCCTAAAACCCAAACCTTCTTGAGGGCCATTTCTCAAAACAATGATCCAAGGTGCGCTGGATTGCTTTAGGGTCTGCTGCCAATCCACAAAACTATCTCCGCGTTGATCAAAGCGCAGTAATTGAAAATGATTACGCAAGCAAATGGGTTCACCCTTATAAACTACAACACCATTTATACGAAGATCTTTCATCAACTGCTCAGACTCGGGGTGTAAAAAGACGGCATGTATGAATTTTGTTGAAATCGCATAACGGCCGCCATTAATACGCATTCCTAACCAGTAATCTTGCATTTGCAATGTTGTCATGACTTTTTTCCAGATTCACGACGCTGATACCAAAATATGACAAGTGCCACAGCAAAAATAAACACGCTGCACACAAAACCAACAAATGCATCTCCGATCCCCGTCATATAAGATACATTTCTAGCCTCAATCTTACGTCTCTGGGAAAAGTAAATATCAATGTTCTCTGCAACTTTTTTACTATGCCAGACAACTATATCTTTGGTTTGCAATTTGACTGGGTTTACACCGGTTGGGTCAATCACGTTTTTAGCAATTGCATTTAGGCGTCTAGCAATTTGCATTAAATCATTGGACACTTCGGCTCGCCAATCTACCGGGATCGTTGACAATATATCCCGACGATATTGCTCTGCAAGGCGCCTTGTCTCAACTTCTGTCAGATAGATCACATCACCCGGAAGAATGAATTTAATCCCGCAATTACTTCCCGTTATTGACGTCCTATCAGGCATACGCATTACAACAGTAAAACTATCTTTTTTATTTCTCAATAATTTAACGTTTACATCCGAAGAAGTCTTTTCGTTTAGTGCGAGATAAAAACCTAAAGCAGATTCAATCTTTGTTGAGTTAACAGATAGGATTAAATCGCCCGGTTTGATTCCTGCTGCTTCAGCGGGCGACCCAAGCTCAATTGACTCTACAGTGGGCAATTCAACTGCCAGCAATGATGCAGAACGTTTATTTTCAAATTCTGAAAAAAATTGAAAAGTCCGATTCACTGCCTCGTCTGTATTTACTGGAATAATTGCCCCATCAACCAATTTTGGAATATCGCCTGACTTTAAGCGTCGCTGATTTTTATTGAGGCGAACATCAATTTTTTGAGTCGCAACAAAATCCTCCAGTACTGGCATCGCGACTTTCAGTTGCTTTAACTCCGTAGAAGATTCTGATAAATCATTTGCCGCTCCAAGCAACACCAATAAAGAGACTGCAAATAGGAATCCAGAAAAGGTTAAAAACCAAAAATAAATATTTTTTTGTGAATAGAAAATATTTTCTTTAAACACGATGATCATTCACTTTTACGAGGCTTAGAATTAAACTTACTTCCACCAAGCTTATCGCTAGCGTTATTTAAAATGAAACGCTTTTTTAACATCTCTACTTCACGATGCTCTGCCATTAACTGAACCTCAGTCTTGCGCTTATCCATTAATAGGCGGCAACTAGCGAGATCATCTATCCACTCACCAGATTTCATTTCAATAATTGCAGTTTCCAAAATCTCTCTGCCGGTTAATTCATTAGCCTTAATACGCACTACAAATAAGCGAGTGCTATCAACATCTCGGAGAGTTAATTCAACAAAATAGGTTCTCGCAAAGCGATGATTTATAGCGCTCAGCGTATAGGGATAGTTTTGTAAAGTAAATTGAATAACAGTACCATCATCTAATGGCATCGGCTCTACCTTAAGCTCCGTGATGCCTGCTTTGGCATGCCACTCCAAATCTGTTTGCTGAGCTTCTATATTTTTTCTGGGGAAAGCTCGAGTCTCAAAATAAATTTGATAGAGAGTTTCAGGAAGATGTCTTTCAAATGCAAGATTTTTTAACACATCAGCCGTAGAAGTAATGCGCAAGCGTTCAGCCATTAAATCCAACTTCATATTGGCGATCTTTTGATTGATCACCTCTTCAAGCTGGTTTGTCTTATGTAAGCTGGTCACCATGACAGGTTCAACTGGCGCTGATGAACCGGTATTTTTTACATCATCAACCACTTTGCTATAAAAATCACGAATAAAAAAATACAGCAGTGGAATGAGCATGATCGTACTCAAGATCATAATCAATTTTCCACTTGTAATATTAGTAAACAAGCTCATGACTTTAGCTTCATTAAATTAGAGTGCAAACACTGCGCTTATTCACACCAACTAGCCGCCGCATACCAGCGATTTAAGCGCCCTTGTACGCGGGCATTTTCAATGGCATTTCTAGTGGACTCAAAATCTTTCAGCGCATTCTTGCTAGGGTTGTAAAGTTCACAGCCTGCTCGAATTCGATCAAGCGCCTTACCAGGTCGAACATTGCGGATGATTAAATCGATACCACCTGAGCGAGATTTTTGGCGCTCAAAGTATCCTGAATGCCAATAGCGCCCCACTTCAACCTCTGTTGCGCCCAAACGAATATCTAGCAAAATACCATGATCAGAAATATCGCTCACTCTTGCCAGTAATTCTTGACCAGCCCCCAGTGACAAAACGAAATTAAACTGCTCATCACTGGGCCCCAATGTCCTAAACTCTTTACGACGCTGGATCACAATAAGATCTTGCGGCAGTGCGCAGGTTATCAAACTACCATCTTCATGCATCCTAAAATCACTAGACAGAAACTGCATCTTTGAGTTTTCATTGCAGGCTACAACAATCTGACTAGTGCCAATAATGCTGCTGATCCCCCTAGGAGGCTCGGTCTCGGGCTTCATCACGAGTAATCCTTTATAAATATCAAGGACAGTTACCGCAAACTCTGAGCCAGATCCATCAATGGCATGCACCCCTGCCAATGGGGTTTTACTAATCTCTCGAAGCATGGTTTTAGCAATAGCCGAGGGCTCTATGTGGAATTGAGGATCTATTTTTTCAATTAATTCGGGGAGATAGGTAATGATAGGCATATAGATTGGAATTAAGTTAAGGATTGCAGACTTGTTTTTGTATGATTGCCAGAGCGCTATCCTCCGGCACTGGATCATCCGCTAAGTTGAAGCCAGTCTCTGTTTGTAAAACCTTCTTACCCTGTGCATTTGGTTCGGAGTATTGAATGGTAGCCAAGGTGGAGTAAGTCATATATTTACAATTGAATAAAATATTGCTGCGCACGGATCCAATGCGTTGTTTCGTGGGCTCATCTATTTTTTGGCGATTGGTAATAATCCACACCTTTTTTGACTCTGGAGGCAATGCCTTAATAGAGCTTTTATAGTAAGCAATGGAATAGCCTTTTTTATCCACCACACTCACCATATCATTTTCGGCCTGAGCCATTGCAATGCTCGACCCAGAAGAGCCCAAAAGTAAAATAAAGGTTAAAAAAAGGTGGGGGGAATAAACCATGCTAATAATCCAAATGAATGGACGATTATACGATTTTATGGTCTAAATTGAATCACTTAAGATGGTTTTGCCACTTTTAGGACAATTGCTGAAGTATTCAGAATTAACCCTAAATAAACATCAAAATCAAGCCTATTTCTGCCCCTCAGGCTTAACCTCTAATGATTCCTCAACGGCAAGGGCCTCTTTGTCGATCACATTTTTCACCCAATAGCGTGCTGCAGCAATATTAGTCGTGTAAAAAGCAATTTTGTTGTTTTTTTCTATGGCGTAAAAGCGATCACCACGTATACGGTGCTCTGTAATGACAGGATTTTCCATAATATGAAACGCTTTATATAGTCTATTGATACCTTATTACGGTCAGTTTGCTTAGTTTGCTTAGTTCAATTTAGACTAAGTTTCCTAAAAATACCCAGAAAATTTCTTAACCCTTTAATTTATATGGATTTTTTATTATAAATGGTTAGAATGATTGTAGTTGATTGCACTCTACTCTTGCAACCGAGAAATAGATCAAATTTAGACAAATTATATGGGCCGAAAGCCTCCAAAAACCCTCTTTTACAGCGTTGAGTTAGGTCAGCAACGATAGAATTTTCACTAGCGAACCACAAGAAAATATAAAAATGGCTATTTCGCTTAATACTAGAGTTAGTCAGCAGGTCACCCTAACACCTCAACTGCAACAAACAATCCGGTTATTGCAGTTATCCAATAACGAACTAGAGCAGGAATTAGCAAAGGCCGCCGAAGATAATCCCTTACTGGAGTTTGAGCCTAATCCAGAAATTGAGTTTAATGTCTCACAATCTTCTGAACGGGTTGAACAGACACAAAACTCATGGACCTCAAGCAATAGAGCATCGCAGGATGATGATGACGACTGGGCAGAGCGCTATGAGCGCATAGCTCATCAACAAACCCTTTTAGAGTATGTCGAGGAGCAAATTCATCTCCTTCATATCAGTCCACAAGAGCGGTTAATCATCACCTACCTAGCGGGCTGTCTGGATGATAGAGGTTATCTAATTGATGATCTCGAATCAATTCATACTGAGATCAAAAATGAACTCGATAGTCAAGATTCAAATACATTTCATCTATTGGAGTCTGCGCTCAAAAAATTACAGTCACTAGATCCGCCCGGCATTGGTGGACGTAATTTAGCCGAATGTCTTTCCCTGCAAATTGATCGTATTTTGGAAAAGCCTACACCCGATCAATCAGCATGGGAACTAGCCAAATATATTGTCAATACCCATTTAAGTAAGGTTGGCTCAAAAGATTGGCTTAAGATCAAACAAGCAAGCAGCAAAACTGAGGCGGAAGTCCTCAAAGCAGTAGAGCTCATCCGCAGTTTGCAACATAATCCCGGCGCTTACTTCGACCGCGAAAACGACCAATGGATTCTGCCTGATGTTGTGGTCAAATCCATCAACAAATTATGGATTGTCGAATCAAACCCAAATGCTAGACCACGAATCTCACTCAATGGCGAGTACGCCAAAATACTCAAAGAGAGTGGCCAAGGAAAAGCCGATGGAGTCTTAAAGCAAAAAATTCTAGAGGCAAGTTGGCTTATCAAAAATATAGCTCAGAGAGAGGATACGATCCTCAGAGTAGCAAATGAAATAGTCAAACATCAACAAAAATTTTTTTCCATGGGCGCAATTGGAATGAAGCCACTTGTTCTTCGTGAAATAGCAGAAACATTAGAAATGCATGAATCCACAATTTCGAGAGTGACGACACAAAAATATCTATCCTGTCCGCTCGGTATTTTTGAATTCAAATACTTTTTTAGTAGCCAATTAAACTCCGATAAAGGCGTCACAATATCTTCGACAGCAATCCAAGAACTGATTAAGCGAATTATTCAAGAAGAGCCTGCAGTAAAACCCATTTCTGACAGCAGAATTGCTAAGTTACTGGGCGATCAAGGCTATGAAATTGCTAGGCGAACGGTAGCTAAATATCGAGAAGGAATGCGCATTCCAGCAGTGCATCTTCGAAAAAAATAAATCCCTAAGAGTAAAACTCGACGCAGTTCTTTCCAGCCTTTTTAGCTAGGTACATTGCTTTATCAGCCCTCTCAATCAAGTCGATTGAATTGAGATTCATACCATCCAAGATTGCAATGCCAGCACTTGCGCTAAGCGTTAATTGCAATGACTCATGAGATTCAAGCTGAAGAGCTTGCGAGATTGCTGCTAGCAATCGATTGGCTAATTGACTGACTAAATCTTTGCTTGTGATGGCCTGTAACACCAAAACGAACTCATCGCCACCCCACCGACAGGCTAAATCCTGTGCACGAATAGACGCAGAGATTCTTCTGCCGATAATTGATATCACCTCATCTCCAGTGCTATGGCCATACTGATCATTGATTGCTTTGAAGTCATCAAGATCAAGAAATATTATGGCTGTTAAATGATCTTTCTGAAGAGTCTTCGATAAAGTAAATTTGAGTTTTTCTAAAAAACTAGTGCGGTCCAATAAGCCAGTTAAATGGTCATGCCTAGTTTCTACTCCAAACTCCTCGCCATAAATCATCAGATCCAGTATGCGCCGCTGAACAGCTGTTGTATTGCTACCTTCATGAAAATATTTCAATAAATCATTTTGATTTGCTGCCTGTACAAACTGCTGCAAGCTGGCGACTAAGTTTGAAAAATACTCAGCTGCTTGAATTGAATCATTAGCATAGTCTCTGCTTACATTCAAAGTATTCTCATTCAAGCCTTCTTTTTGCGTAAGGGCATTGTCAACACCCACCTTTTTATAGTCCCCCTCCATTTGAATTCCCTATAGTCAATTGCTAAGCGTTACGGTAGAAGATGGGGGATCTGAATACTCACCCTAGATAAACGAATGTCTAGCTTAGTTGCAAACAATCTTCTTAATATCCGACTCAGTTGTAGTGGGCTCAATTTTCATGACATTAGATTTATTTTTCTCAGAGTAAATCTCGTTAAGCTTTTTGGTCTTGGCATCAAAATACATGTAAGAAATTAGATAATAGAAGGTACTGTTGTCCTTGCAATCGATGGCGCCACTTGCACTGAATAAGTTGAAAGTTTGACTATTTGGAGCTGTTTGATTTTCATTGAAATGTGCGGAAACAGTAAACCAAACATAAGGCCCTTCCGCCTTTCCCCAGCCTGATAATAAGTACAGGGTACTTTGAGTATTTTTACTCAATATAGTGTCTTTATCGTTTGCTAACTTTGGTTCAGATTTTTGTAAATTTGATTTGAGAGACTGAGATTCCTGTGGAGATTTTGCAGGGACGATTGTCACCCAAAATGACATGATTAAAAAGCTGATGACAATCTTCATCATTGCACTCCTGCTTTCTTGAAGCCTTGCCACTTCTCAAAAGCTAGAGGGATAGTTTTACTATCCTCTAGTCCATAAAAGGTCAACTCCCCACTTTTTCTAAGGGCTAGATATACTTTGCCATTGGCGGGCTCAATTACAAAAGCGGCGCTAGATTCCTCACAATCTGACTTTTTACACCCTATACCTAGCAATTGGCTGCCTACATAAACGATGGGTACACTATTTTCAAATGCATTTTGAAATGCCTCAACGTCTGCTCCAAGCATATAAGCAAGAATGAATTTTCCATTCGCCCGCGTTGTCAATATCGAGGAAGGACTGCCAACCAATAAAGGAGCGTAGGTTGCTAGATTTTTTCTCAAATCATTGAATTCTATTTCTTGTTCTTTGGCGAGGATTTTTGCTGCATTTTCTTTCTCATATTCGCCCTTATATTCCCAAACTTTGAAAGAAGCGTATGCTAAAACGAGGATGATCAATGCATAAAGAAGCCACTTGGTGAAATTCATCACCAACTTCTTTATTTTTACAGCAATAGATATTGGTTGTTTGGGCATAGTTCAGGCGAAATCGAGTTGATCATCCTGCAAATTGAATTTGCTATTATTAGCTAACTATAAAGCATATCTTTTGAGACCCCTTAAAGTAAGCACAAAAAGGCAACCGAGCTCCGCAAACACTAAGCAAATTCGACTTTTTTCTATTAATTACCTACTATGAAGCCTTATTTATCATATCGATGTTTAATTTCACCCCAAGGCCTATGTCATCGGTTAGGATTAAAAAATGTAGTAAATAAATTATCTCTAGTGTCGGGTAAATATGAGTAATCTGGATGAATCCGTTGTTAATGAGCTGAAAGAAGTTAATAAACATCTTTCGATAATCGGCGCGCTCTTACAGCAAAAAGATCAAAAATTGGATGAGAGTTTAAATGTCATCCGCAAGGACCTTTGGAATATTAAAAATATTATTTCTGAGGAAATAGCCCAGAATAAAAGTCTACAAAATGGTATGGAAAAAACTATAGAAAACACTATAGAAAAAACCCTACTTAAGTCTATAGCCTATGTATTCGCTGCGGGAATAATTCTGTACATAGTAGGCAGATTTTTTCTGTGAACCTTAGCAACAAGCTATTGAGATAAAAATACAACCTCATTATGACTCCTGACACAACAAATCGCCAAAAAAGCTATGCTCACATTGCTAAGCTTTTAGAATCCGCGAGCAAATCTTATGAAAATGCTGCACTTGGTTTAGAACAAGGCGGGAGTGAAGAACAGGCTTATCAGCACATTAAAAAAGCTCGCATCACCTTAGAGGCGGCATTACCAGAATTTTTCACTCCGCATAAACCACTCCCTACTAACAAAATAGTTCCAGAGAAACGTGATTACTCAATTCTTAAGATAGGTTTGATAGCAGGATTAATCGTCGGCGTCTTATATATATTTGTTGTCTATGGGCCAACAGGGGATTTAAGTAAAAGCTGGAACACCGAAAATTTTCAGAAGAACGTTGCTTATCCCAAATAACTATTTTTAATCTACTTTTCTTACATACTCGATCTTGACTGAATAATCTGTGGGGCCTGTTAATCGCTGCCAGATTGTATCGCTCTCCATCTCTCGATTGACTACCTGATAGCCTACAGCATAAGTACCTTGAGTAGTGAGCAGATTAGTAGAACAAATACGCATCCCATCGCGATGCGAAACTTCTGCAATATTATTAAAAGAGAGTGTGCGTGAATCTTGAATCAATGCCTCGTGATTCCGAATCTCTTGGTTTAACAATATTTGTATGTATTCGTCCTTACATTCAGGCAGATCCCGAGTGTAATAGCTGTAAAAAAGCCCCCCTGAAGCTATTAATAAAACAAAGAGGCCTAGAAGGAGGGATGGGATTTTAATCGGAGCAGACATCTTTATGTCAACATCTCTAGCTTATGAGCGCGCTTGTTGACTGCAACTCATCAATCGAACAATCACACTAATTTTTAATATCACTCTGCTTTAGCCAATAGAACAACATTGCTCGGTATCCCTTCATTGCTCAAAGTGAGATTTTTTTGCTCAACCGCATCTGGCAATAAACATCTAAGATTGCCGTTGACCTTAGCATCTGGGTGCACATTAATCTGCGCATAAGTAACATCCCCAATGACTACCGCTCCAGGATAAATTTCAACACGTCCTTTTGCAAAAACCGAACCTTCGATTCTTCCAATAATGATTGCATGTGGGCTATAAATATTCCCTAATAAGAATCCAGTTGATCCAATTACAGCTGTATAGCCATTACCAGCACCTTCTTCCTCAGCCTGGGAAATATCGCCAATTAAATGCCCTAATAAAAGCATGTTTCCACTATGAATAAAGTCACCCTTCATAATGGAACCGGCCCCAACTGTAGTCAAATAAGTCAGTTGAGTATCTGTATTGGGATTACTTTTTTTAGAAAATTCAAACATTTGCACACCTTAATTTTGTTTCTTTTAGCTTGTGGAAACTTTACAAGGAAACTTCCAGTAATTTAATCTGCTTTGCACCTACACTTGGTGAGCGTACTCTCCAACCCTGAAAATACATTTCAACACTGTCTAAATCCTGAGTAATCACCACAAATGGAGGGGTACCTCGAAATGCGTAAGAAGCATTTGACTCTAGATTAACGACGGTTTGTTTCCCTGAATTATCTACAACGCAAACGGCTTGCTTAATAAGAGATTTGATATTCACAATATCTCCCCGTTTAGAGGGATTCGGCGATTGATAAGTGGGCAATTGTGCCTCTTGTTTATAAGGACATTGCTCACTAGGAGTAGTTTGAAGCGCTTGAGCTGGCTGAGTTTCTGGTGGTTTTACTGTAGTGTCAGAACTCTCGGGCTTGAGAGCTAAGTCTTCATCAGGCTTTAAATCCTGAACATCGTTGGCTACTACGGCCTTCTGTGGGGGGTTTACTAGTCCAATAGCTAAATTGATGATGTTGAACCGATCATTTAGTCCATAAATAGCGCCCGTCAGCACTAAAAAACTAAATACGATCGTCATCACTCTTATTGTTACTACACTATTACCAGCAGTACTTAACTTAAAGCCGTGTTCTACATTAACCTGATTCAGCGTCTCTTCCAAATTAGAAACCTGAGGATTTGCAAGCACTGCGGATAATATGGTTTCGTTTCTTGGCGGGGGGTTCTTTGAGCCTGAATCAACTCCGGCTACCTCATGTTTTTTAGAGGCTGAAGTTTCTTGAACTTCAACTGACTCAATTAAAGTTTCGTCAATCGATTCCGTGGCACTGGGATCTGTCAAATAGGATGATTCATCTAAGCCCAAGACTCTGCCAACTCGTTTAGCGGTAGCGATCTTTAATTCAAATGTGTAGAAAGAGCTCATGCCGCCCTCTTCTAACTCCAAAATCATTTTGGTGGACAAACAACATGAGTTGGCAAACTCTGCTCTGGCTAGATTCTTTTTCTCTCGAGCATCTTTTAATACTGAGCCAATAATTTCTAGTTGTGCATAGTGCTTGTGAGGCCGCATTGATGTAACGCCATTAAATTGTTGCAACGCACAAATTATCTTGAATACCCAAGACATCTTTTTTAGAAAACGATGAAACCTTCATTATTAAGCATCGTATCAAATTATCATTACATACGCCTACAAAAAAGAAAAAATCTCAATGCACCTCAATGCACCTCAATGCACCTCAATGCTAGAATTCTTACAGGACAATTTAAGGGTTAATAATGCAGTTAATTTGGATTTCTGGGTCTACTTCATCCATGAAGCAGATAAAAATTACCCGTAAAACCGTCATTAAGATTGCGCTTTTATCCTTTAGCGTATTTATTCTGATTGGCATGAGTATCCATTTTTTTGGCTTTAGGGTGGCGATCCGCTTCAACCCAGAAATGGCAAAACAAATGGGGGGGGTCATTTCCCGTAAGGAGATGGACGATTTAGAGATTATTTACCAGCAAAAAATCCAAACATTTCAGACGCAACTCCCCATAATTGAGAGCAAAATAGTTACTCTTAAGAACCTAAAGGATCAGTTTGTGGAACTATCTATACCCACAAGCGCCAAGGATTAAACTGCATTTTAAAAGTTCACTTAGTAACATGCCCCTGTGAAGCTTTTTCCAAGTCGTTGGTATTGTTATATTATTAGGATGTACTTACTTATTCAGGAAATATGATGGCCGATAACAATCCTAGAGGATCACTTTTTGTAGGCGAAGGGGTCATTGTCAGGGGGACCTTTGAGGTACCAGAAATGGCAGTGGTTGCAGGCCTTGTAGAGGGTGAACTGAACACTAAAGAAGTTTTGGTTGACACCTCAGGAATTGTTAATGGAAGAATTAATGCGGAAGTTGTTGAAGTTCGTGGTGAAGTTACCCAAGGCCTCAATGTTACGAATCATTTGAACGTTCGATCCAGCGCAAAAATTACTGGTCTTACTCAATATGCTGAAATGAGTGTAGAAAAAGGAGCAAAGCTGAGTGGTGAGCTGCGCCTAATTGATGCCCCCATGCCCTCCACCAAGCACTCTTTTGGTGAAACTGACATCTATCCAAAAGATGAGATTAGCGATACTGAATAAATACAGGCTCATTTCATATTTTGAGCATGCATTCCTAAATTATTGACTTTTAATTTTGTTCCAATTTGCCTGGAAAATTGCGGTTGAATCAGTTGCACCCTCTGGTTCTTCGCCACTTTTGGAAATCATCAAACCATTTAACTTGGCACCGTGCTCAATACCCAGCTGGCCATAAGTAATATCTCCACGCACTTCCGCCCCCTCGTGCAACTCCACGCGCTCAGTGGCATAAATATTACCCTCTACTCGCCCCGCAACTAGGACCCTAAAAGCATTGATATCGCCTTGCACCATGCCAGTACGTCCAAGAGCAATGCTCACGTTTTTTCCTTGGCGTGACTCTATATTTCCAACTACGCGTCCATCAATGCGTAAACTTTCATTCGCAACAATTCGCCCATGAACCTCTGTAGCTGGCCCCACTATTGTTTCAAAGGACTCCATTGTGGGCTGTAAAAACTTAATAGACTGTGATTTTTTGAAGACCATTTTTCATTCCTTTGACTATTATGTAATGGCGCAATAAGTTACTTATTCCAATATTCCCGCTGGACGACTATTCTATCTTTATCTAGACTATCTTTAGGGAATTTAATCATGGTCTTCATGATTATTGGATTGGAAGGGTGCGCAATAGTGAGTATCCACTAACTATATTTCAGATTGATGCGCCATCAGCAGCAACTCCGCTAGGTGCTTTACCTTGCGACCAGTTTCTTGCTCAATCTGCTCTCTACAACTAAAGCCATTAGTCAGAATGATGGTCTCTTGCTCGGCGGCTCGAATTGCTGGTAGCAACACTAGTTCACCAACCGCTTTGGATATTCCAACATGCTCTGGATTAAATCCAAATGAACCAGCCATGCCACAGCAACCACTATCAATGAAGTTTGCTTTAGCACCCAAAGCGGCTAATAAGGCTATATCACCCTTAGTGCCAAATAGTGATTTCTGATGACAATGTGAATGGACTAGGACATTGCAGTCCAGCGGTGGCGGGATATAGCCCTGCTCATGCAAGAAATCCCCTAATAAATAGTTACTCGATGCTAAAAGAGTTGCCCTTGGATCATTCGGGAAAAACTTCAGCAATTCATCTTTAAATACCGACATACAGCCTGGCTCAAGACCGACTACTGCAATAGGGGAATTGGGATTTTCATTAATCTCACTTCCGATTGCATCTAGAATTTTCTCTAGCTTCTGTTTAGCAAGATCTAAATATCCAAAGTCATATAAAGGGCGGCCACAGCATAGAGGCGTTTTTGGTAAGGTCGCTTCAAAGCCTGCATGGGCAAGTACCTCAACAGCTGCATTAGCAACCTCTGGATGAAAATGCTCGCAGAATGTATCTACCCACAGAATGACTTTCTTCTGGCCAATATTTGCATTCTTTGTTGGCTTAAATTGCTTCCTAAATGACTGGCTTGCAAATTTAGGCAGGCTACGCTCTTGCGCCACGCCACCAACCCATTTGGCAAGACTAGAGATGATGGGTGTTTGCATAATGCCATTTAGCAGCCAAGAAAACTTGCTGGCCAATGGCGCCCAATCGCCAATGCGGCCCATAGTGAGGGCTTGACGAGGCCTGCTGTTGGTCTCGTGATAGTGAGATAAAAACTCGGCCTTATAGGAAGCCATGTCAACGTGAGCTGGACAGTCGCTCTTGCAGCCTTTACAAGAGAGGCAGGTATCTAAAGCTTCTTTAAGTTCCTTGCTTTCCCAGCCATCTTGAATCACTTCACCCTGGATCATTTCCCAAAAGAGTCTTGAGCGTCCACGAGTAGAGAAACGTTCTTCTTTTGTAGCGCGATAACTTGGACACATCGTGCCTACTTTTTCACTACGGCACTTGCCCATACCAACGCAACGCTCAACCGCCCTCTGAAAGCCATTGCCCTCTTGGCTCAAGAAATTCAGACGCGTCTTGATATTGACGATTTTGTATTCTGGGCCCATACGCAGATTCTCATCTACGCGGTAAGGGTGAACTACTTTGCCAGGATTGAGTTTGTTTTGAGGATCCCAAATGCGTTTGAACTCATGCATCGCGCCCATCAACTCTTCACCAAACATAATGGGGAGGAATTCTGCTCTGGCCTGACCGTCACCATGCTCACCTGTAAGCGAGCCACCAAATGCAACTACTAAGGTTGCCGCGTCACGAATAAAAGATCTAAATTTGGCAACACCCTCTGCGGATCGAAAGTTAAAAGTAATACGTGCATGGATACATCCATCTCCAAAGTGTCCATAGAGCGAAGTTTCATACTCGTATGAGTCCACTAATTTCTGGAAAGCTCGCAGGTACTCCCCTAAGCGAGCTGGATCAACCGCAGCGTCCTCCCATCCCACTACTGGGTCAGGAGAATTTGGATCAATGGATAAATGGGTAGCAGATGCGCCATTTTCACGAATCGACCAAATGCGCTTTTGCACTAATGGATCGGACTCTAACCAAGTCGACGGACTGGGGCCTTTAGTTCTTGTTTTGAAATACTCCTGCGCTTTTTCAGCCTGAGCAATTGCACCTTCAACGGTATCGTCACCGAACTCCACAACTACCCAAGCATTTCCAGTTGGTAATAAGTCGATCTCCGCTTTTGCTAAATTCCGCTCTTGCAAACCGCGGATGATTTTGTAATCCAGGCCTTCGATTGCAATGGGGTTAAAAGATTGATACTCGGGTACAGCATCACCTGCCACGTAAATGTCCTCGAATCCCAATACCAACACAACACGTTTAGCAGGGCTCTTCACCAACCTCACCTTAGCAGCGAGTGTTAATGCACAGGTCCCCTCGGTCCCGACCAAAGCCTTGGCAACGTTAAATCCATTTTCTGGCAAGAGTTGATCTAAGTTGTAACCAGAGACGCGACGCTTAATATTCGGGAAGCGCGCACGAATGAGATCAGCATAGCGATCACGTAAAGTCAGCAAGTCTTGATAGATCTGACCTTTACGTCCACCAGCAGCAATGATTTCTTGTAACTCCTGATCGGATGTTGGGCCCACCCAAAAACGCTCACCATCGTAAGTCAGAATTTCTAAAGCTTCGGTATTCTCCAGCGTCTTGCCTGCCATCACAGAATGGGCACCGCAAGAATTATTAGCGACCATACCGCCTAAGGTACAGCGGCTATGGGTAGAAGGATCTGGGGCAAAAGTTAAGCCATGCAATTCAGCAGCATCACGTAGTGAATCACAAATGACTCCGGGTTCAACAACAGCATTACCAGCCGCAGGATCTAAGGAAAGAATGTGGTTGCAATACTTTGAGATATCAAAGACCACCGCATTATTGACCGTCTGGCCATTCATGGAGGTGCCGGCGCCACGCATGAGTACCGGAGCCTTGTTGCGATGACAAATCTCGATACCTTTGACAAATTCTTCAGTATTTTTCGGAGTCACAACCCCAATCGGAATTTGACGATAATTAGAAGCCTCTGAGGCATAAACCGCCTGATGAGCCGTATCAAAATGAACGGAGCTTCCAAGAGCCGCTGTGAGCTCAACGTTAAGCTGCTCCCACTGAGAAATACCACCCATATTCAATCCTTGTTAGATGCAATGGCCCCTTTGGGGGCATTGGATATTTTATCAACTCCCAGCAATTTCTGTGTGGGCCGCTTGTTTGACAAAAGCCTCATAGCAAGCAAGAATCTCCCTCATGAATAAAGCACCTAAGGTACTGGCATTTGATGTATTTGGCACCGTTGTTGACTGGCATGGCTCCATAGCCGCAGAAGTCACTCGACTAGGGCTTCCGGTTGATCCCGATGCCTTTGCTACAGCCTGGCGCCAAGGTTATAGGCCAGCTATGGCTCGGGTACGCTCTGGCGAACTACCTTGGACCAAAATTGACGATCTCCATCACATGATTCTGATTGATGTGCTTAAGGCATTTAAAGTCCACTCTTTATCTGAAAATCAAATACAGCATCTCAATCTTGTTTGGCATCGACTCAATCCCTGGCCAGAGGCTGTTGAGGGTCTACACAAACTTAAAAGTCAGTTCACGATTGTGACTCTCTCAAATGGTAATATGGGCTTATTAGCTGACATGGCAAAGAATGCAGGCTTGCCATGGGACTTAATTCTTTCGGCTGAAGTTTTCCGTCATTACAAACCAGACCCCGAAACCTATTTGGGTGTAGCTGACATCTTTAACCTGACTGCTGTAGAAGTCATGTTGGTTGCAGCGCATAAGGATGATCTAGAGGCTGCCCATGCCTGTGGATTACAAACAGCATTTATTGAGCGCCCACTGGAGTTTGGTAAAAATCATTTGCGCAATGATCTGCATGTAGAACAGTTCACTAATTACCATGCAAAAGACTTTCTGGATCTTGCGCGCCAGTTGGGCATATCAGATCCAGATCAACACTAGACGTATTCAGCAACCTCTACGAGATTATTGTCTGGGTCGCGCAAGTAGACCGAACGAATGGGTCCAAGGGCACCTCGTCTAGGTACTGGACCAACATCAATAGCAACACTATGTTTCTGAAGATGTGCAATGAAGTCATCCAAGGGAATTCCTGAAATTAAACAAAAGTCTCCCGAACCTATCGTGGGCACTTTAGCCTTGGTAGGCGTCTCAGTATCTTTATCCTGAAGGTTGATTTTTAACTGCCCGAATCGCAATGAATAACGCGGCTGACCTTCTGGGCCAGTAAAAAACTCACGCTCAAAACCCAATGCTTTTTCATACCACTGAGTCGTGAGCTCAATATCAGTCACAGTCAGAACAATGTGATCAATGCGATCGATGATATTTTTCAAACTAGCCTCCAAGATGATTGGCAATAATTTAGCAACTTACCCAAAACATCATACCGAAGAATTGAAGGGGATAGCTATACAGAAGTTTTAGAGATGAAGAAAGCCTTCGGCACCTCAGTACACCACACTACACCGTCCCCTACTTGGCCTGTTTGGCAAATAGTCACGATACGGTCCATCAGGACTTCTGCAATCTCATCGTTACAGACGATTTCAATCTTCACTTTTGCCGAGTAGTCAGTTAACTCATCTTTGATATTGAATTTGGCTGTTCGATTAGGCGCGCTACAGCCCTCAACCTTAGTCACAGTCATGCCTGGAAAACCCGGGGTTTCCAATAATGCTGTTCTGAGTGCAGCTAATTTATTTGGGCGAATGACCGCCTTCACTTCCATCATGCTTCCACCTCTTTATCTTCAAACCATCTATATAAAACTGGGAGTACCAGTAATGTTAATGCGGTTGAGGTAATCAAACCTGAGATCACCACAGCTGCTAGCGGGCGTGTCACCTCAGAACCTGGGCCACCAGAAAATAGCATTGGCACCAAAGCCAACATAGCGACTGAGGCAGTCATCATGACTGGCCTAAAGCGGTGGCCGCAACCATGTAATAGAGCATCTTCCATAGAGTAACCATCTTCACGTAATTGCTTAATAAATGAAATCAGCACCACCCCGTTCAATACAGCAATACCCCAAAGATTAATAAACCCAACCGCCGCTGGCACAGATAGATACTCTCCAGATATAAATAAACCAAATACACCACCGATCGAGGCAAATGGTAAGACCAAAATAATCAGTCCAGCCAAGCGCAAGGACTTGAAAAGCATGAAGAGTAGGAAATAGATCGCCAAGATTGTTAGCGGGATAATGATCATCAAACGCGCCATCGCCCGTTCCATGTTCTCAAACTGGCCACCCCACTGCAGTGAATAACCTTGCGGAAGTTCCACCTGTTTGGCAATCAACTCTTGGGCCTCTTTAACAAAGCCTCCCAGATCTCGCCCATCTACGTTTACACCTACGACTAAACGTCGCTTGCCAGACTCTCGAGAAATTTGCGCTGGACCATCGACGAGAGCAATATCTGCTAGGTCGCGCATGAGTACCTGAGCGCCGTCTGGAGAATGCAAAATAATATTGTTGATTGCATCTACGTTATCTCGGTAAGGGGCTGGATAACGTAATAGCAAGGGAAATCTTCTCTCACCTTCATACACAATGCTGGCTTGCTTGCCACCAATCGCAGTTTCAATCACATCATTGACATCAGAAACATTAATACCGTAGCGGGCAATTGCATCACGGTTAATAGTAATGTTTAAGTAATTTTGTCCAGAAGCCTGCTCGATACGTAAGTCATTACTGCCTTTCATTTTGGTCAAAATCTGACTAATTTGACCGCCTAGCTTTTGCAGCGTAACTAAATCATCTCCAAAAATTTTGATGGCTACCTGTGAGCGAACACCGGAGACCATCTCGTCAACCCTTGCTGCGATTGGCTGGGAAATAGAGAGCTCGATACCTGGCAAAGTCTTTAACTTGTCACGGATCTGCTGAGCGATTTCTTCCTGACTAAATTTGCGATCACCTGTAGACTTGAGCGTCACGATCGGATCAGATTCATTAGGCTGTCCAGGGTCTGCGGGCGACTCACCCTTTCCTAGGCGAGATACTGCCATCTTCACATCCGGGATCGTCATGATGCGTCTAATTGCCTCAAACTCCAGCTTAATAGATTCATCTAAAGAAATATTAGGGGCACGTACGATGACTGGCGTAATAGAGCCCTCTTGCATCACAGGAATAAAAGCTTTTCCAAGAAGGGCAAAGCCAATGATGCTGGCAACTAATCCTATTAATGATCTTTTGACAACCAACTTTGGATTGGCAAGACACCAATGTAACCAGCGCTCATAGGGAGCTCGCAAACGAGCCACAACCTTTGTGTCATCTTCACTTCCACCTTTGAGGATGTAAGAGCATAAAACTGGCGATAAGGTGAATGAAAGAATGAGTGAGATGGTTAATGCGATTGCAATCGTAATGGCCATTGGCGCAAACATTTTTCCTTCCATGCCCTCCAAAGAAAGAAGCGGCATGAAAACCAAAATAATGATGCCAACACCAAACAGCACTGGAGTACCAACCTCAGTAGCAGCCTCCAAAATAATACGAATCTTCGACTCGCCCATTTTGAGTCTTTCACCTAGCTTTGCAAAGGTGTTTTCTACAACCACTACAGATCCATCCACCATAATGCCAATCGCAATCGCGAGACCACCAAGGGACATTAAGTTAGCAGAGATGCCATACCGATTCATTACCAAAAAAGTTAATAGCGGCGTCAAAATTAAAGTCGCCACCACAATGAGAGATGAACGAACATCACCTAAGAATAAAAATAGCAGAATGACTACGAGAATGACGCCTTCAATCAATACTTTGGCGACATTAAACATCGCCGCATTGACAAGATCTGTGCGATCGTAAAACGGCACGATTTGCAGTCCGTCAGGTAATAACTTGCCCTCATTAATCTCGGCTACTTTGAGCTTAATACGATTAACCACTTCGCGCGCGTTACCACCACGGATCATTTGAATGATCCCAGCAACACTCTCGGTATAGCCATTCTTAATGGCAGCTCCCTGCCGAATTTCGCTACCAATAGTAACTTCAGCTACGTTCTTCACATAGACCGGAATGCCCTTTACTTCCTTGAGAATAATTTTTCCAATATCTTCGGGTTTAGTAATGAGTCCCACGCCACGTATGAGATAGCGCTCTGCATAAGTAGGTAACTGCCCACCGCCGGAATTAGCATTGTTTCTGGCAAGTGCTTCATAGATATCTCGAAGACCTACTTGATAGTGACGCAATCTTTCAGGATTGACTAAGACCTGGTACTCGCGTGCATAACCGCCTTGCGTATTAATCTCTGCAACACCTGCGATAGATCGCAACATCGGACGAACAATCCAATCTTGAATCGTGCGACGCTCCTCAAGCTCTTCAACCGTCAGCTGCCTATCGCCATCCGATGGATGGTCGAGTGTGTATTGATAAATTTCCCCCAAACCAGTCGACGGTGGCGCCATAACGGGAGTAATACCCAATGGCATAGCAGAGGCCACTTCAATCAAGCGCTCCGTAACCAGCTGTCTGGCAAAGTAAAGATCTGTCTTTTCTGAAAAGACCAAAGTAATGACTGAAATACCATTGCGATTGAGTGAGCGCATTTCAGTTAAGCCGGGCAAGCCCGTCATACCCAACTCAATTGGAACTGTGACGAATCGCTCAACCTCTTCCGGAGATCTGCCTGGGGCCTCTGCTGCAATTTGGATTTGGACGTTAGTTACATCCGGAAATGCGTCGACCGATAGGCGCTTAGTTGCCAGTAATCCAGCAACGAACAACACCAGCGCAATGATGACAACTAATAAACGCTGCTGCAGTGAGAGACGAACAATCTTTTCAATCATCGCGACTAACCACCACTCAACTGTCTCTTACGTTCAGTATTTAAATGGAAGGCACCATTAACGGCGATTTCCTGACCATCCTTCAGACCGGAAATGACTGGGCGATAGCCCTTGCCCTCTGGACCTAATTTAACCGTGACCATCCGATAGGTATCTTCATCCTCACGAATAAATACGTGATCATGATTATCTTCACGAATCACCGCGCTAGAGGGCACTAGTAATCGCTCAGTAGGCTGGCTCTCAATCATCATGGTTGCCAACATGCCTGGCTTGATAAGACTATCTTTATTGGGCACTTCCATTCTGACGACAACTGTGCGTGTTTGCGGGTTGACGATCGAATCGACGTGAGCAACAACACCCTCAATTGATGCATTTCTTAAGGCCGGAATAACTAAGGTTACTTTCTGACCCTTATGAATAAGGTAGGCATTACTCTCTGGAATCTCCGCAACAGCCCAAAGAGTACTTAAGTCAGCAACTGTAAATAAAGCATCAGCAGGTTGAACTACCTGCCCCTTATTAATTTTGCGCTCAACAATTTCACCAGGGATGGTTGCGATGACATTATTGATTGATTCAATCACACCTGATTTAGCCAAACGATCAATGCTAGGTTGATCCATTCCCTGAACGCGTAATTGGTCGTTCGTGGCTCGAAACTCTGCCCTTGCACTACTCGCTTCAGCCTCGCGTCTTTGTAGCTCTGCTAAGGCAATTACATCCTCTTTGTATAAAATTCTGGCACGATTAGCGGCTTGATCAGCCAGCTGACTAGCACTCTTTGCCTTCAAGTAAGACAGCTGAGATTGGGTCAATTCAGTTGAAGTAATTTTTGCCAAAATATCACCCTGCTTAACACGCTGTCCCGGTATCGCCAAAATATCGGACACACGACCCGTGACATTTGCACCAATACGCGATAAAAATAGTTCATTGAAATCAACACGTCCAGATGCACGCAGTTCCTCTACAAAGGTACCGGTGTAGATGCGACCGTCGGTAATCATATTCCGCAAGTCGTTATTCACAATCACCACATTTGGATCTTGAACAGTTTTAATGCTTGGGCTACGATCAAATACGTTGAAGTAATTGAGGATGATCAAAAATAAACAAAACCACGGAAGATAAAAAAGGCTTTTCTGCGTCCACTGAGGACTCTTGTCATATTGCTGAGCCACCCGAGGCAGGTGGGCGGTAAACCACTCATGGGTAAGTACATATAGATCATTTTGAGTTTTGATGACAACAGCGGTCCATTCTTGCACATAGACTTTTGCAATTGCCAGGTATTGGGTATACCAAGCCTTTAACTGATCCATCATTACTGTGAACTTTTGCTTCATTGCTTTCCACTCTCAATTTTTGCAATCCACTCTGGGGTTGCTCTTAAACGCTGAATCTCCGTAAGGACCGAAGCCAAATCAAAGCGAGCCTTAATCAAGTCATTACGAGCCACCCTGAATGTTCTTTGCGCATCTAAATACTCAAGCATGCCACGCTCACCATACCGATAGGAAACTTCAGCAATTCGTCTTGCACTCGAAGCCAACTGAACAACCTCTTGGTCCAATATTTTTACCTGATAGCTCGTCATTTGGTAAAGCTTATAAGCAGTCTCTAACTGCTGCTCCAGACTTTGACTCTGGGCATTTAATTGGTTCCTGGCTTTAGAAGCATTAGCCTCTGCCTCCGCTATCTGACCACCCTTAAAATCCCAAATAGGAATACTGACCACCAAGCCATAAAGACGATCGGTAAAGTTAGGGTCGTTATATTGCTGGGCTTTAATGGAGAGTCGAGGTAAGCGAGAGTTCTGCTCAAAACTCAGCTTGGATTCGGTTGCCTCGACTTCTGCTTTTGCCTTCTGCAACTCAGGGCTTTGCGCATGAAGCTCACTGAGTAATATTGGCAAGGGAGGTAATGGCTCCATCTTTAAGGGTTGCGAAACCACCTCATAGTCCGGTGGCAAGCTATGTCCTACTACTTGCCTGAGCTGACCCTTGGCCTGCTCAACCCTCAACTTGCTTGATTCAGTATTAATTTGTGCATTCAGAAATTCAGTTTGCGCGCGAATCAATTCAAATCGTGCGGTATCACCGACGTCATAACGAATTTGCATGCGATCACGAATTTGCTTTGTCAAACCTAAATCTTCTTCCGCAGCTTTTAATTCTGCATCGCGACGCATCAATTCATAAAAACGCTGCTGGACTCTAGAGATCATTTCAATTTCAAAAGCAATCCGAGTCGCCTCTGCAGCGCGGACATTTGCTTCAGCAGCATTTACTCTGGGATAGCGGGTGTATGGCATGTCCAGAGGCTGAGTTACCGACCAGGAGGAAACATTGCCCGTAGTGAGCGGCCCAGTTGCTGACCTCTGTTGTCCAGTGTTCATTTCAAACTCAGGATTTGGAATCGCGCGAGCCGAAGAGAGTTGCCCCTTAATCGCCTTAGATTGATCTCTTGCGCCTAGTACTTGAGGGCTGGACTCTAGGGCCATTCCAATCAGCTCATTGAGTGAAAGTGGTTTTTGACCTTGTGCATTCACTCCTCCTGCACATAGGATGCTAACCACAAAGATAAGCGCAGAACTTAAGCGATTCATTACGACAACTTTAGAGAATAGGTGCGGTAACCAATTATCTAGCCTAGTAGACGTAAAAATATGAGAAATTCGCCAGATTAGGGATCTGGGTATGATTTTTAACGGGCAAATCAAATTTAAAGACTGAAAATTCACGGGATAGCCATTTATAAAAATTAAAATGGTCTTGCCTTGATATTGACTCACCCTTATACCGGACCTAAAGGTCGGACTGTCGGCATAAGAGACTCAGAAAGCTGAGCAGGCTACTCCCCATATGTGAATCTTTATTAGATCATACTTATTGCAAATATATTGAATTAGGTGTGTTTTATTAATATATAGGCATGTTTCGAAAATGGGTAATATGGATACAGTCATGAACGGAGATGCCAGTCAAAAACTCATAGCGCCATTTTCGATTGGATATTGGCCTAATGGCAGCCCCAACCATCAAAGGTTTAGATCAAAAAAACCTATTAATGCAAGTATCACTTTTACTTTTTAGGTTTTAGTGCAGAGCCAGTTTTCTCCCTATCTGAAGACTGATTCATACTCTCCATACCCTTCTCAAGGCTGGAAAATGAATTCGTCATGGCCGCTCGAATTAATTCAAAATTTTCAAGGGCACTATTAAAGGAGACTTTAAATATCGAGGTGTATGGCTCAGCACCGGCAGGAGAATTTTGTGTTGCCTCATTCACAAAATGAATTAAATCATGTTGAGACTCTTTGATCATTGCCTCAGCAATTTTTGCCAACTCTTTATTTCCACTAGCTAAGGCTTGAAAGAGTTGGGACTGATACTCGGCCACCTCTTTGGCAGCGTCTTGCAATACCTCAGCATGAACATAATCAAATGCCGCCTTAGGATCCTGTGTTTTCATCAGCTCTGCTACTTTGGCTTGCATTCGAGAGGAGAGATCTTGTGCAGCACGCTGATTTAATTGGGCAATCTCCTGAGCACTAGTAAGCGCTGCCTGGCCAACCGCCTGAGCAGCCTTCATACCCTTGGTCTGATTTGCCATTCCGCCTAAATCAAATGGATTTTTACTCATACACGTCTCCCTAGTTCTATTGGTGATTGATTCAATCTACTCCCGAATGAAAAGCATTGAGATAGAGAAATACCACTAGAGATGGACAAAAATGCAAAAGAGCGCCCATAGGCGCCCTTTTTTAGTAAAGCAAGTCAACTTACCCTAGTTTAGCGTACGACGATATTAGCACCCTGACGCAATTGAGATAAGAACTCAAACTGCTTTTTTTGCATCAAGCCATTACGAATGGCTGCCTTAGCCTGCTCATAGGTTGGAGGCTTGCTAAATTTTTTATCTTCCAATTTAATTAAGTACCAGCCCTGGGGCATCTGAATCGGTGCCGGAGAAATCTGACCCTTGGACAAGCCTATTAATACGGTAGCAATCTGTGGCAAAGTCTGTCCTGCTTGCACCCAACCTACTGCCCCACCCTGAACCTTATTTGGCGCGAGTGAAACACTCTTAGCCACTTTATCGAAGGACTCACCTTTTTTAATTCTGGCTAGCGCAGCTTGTGCGTCAGCCTCAGTAGCAACAGCAATATCACTCACCTTATATTCCACAATCATGCCCTGCGATCCTAGAGTAGCAATCTCACGGTTGTACTCAGCTTGAACATCAGTATCGCTCACCGGGTTTCTTGACATATATGTAGATAACTCGAGATCTGCTAAATAATTTTGGCGAATCAGAGCCAGTTGACTATTAGCCCGATCAGAATTTGCGAGCCCATCTTTTTCGGCTTGTTGCGATAAAAGAGAAATTTCAATCATTTTTCCTAGAACTGCCTTACGCAGCTCTGGAGAATCTTTTTGACCTTGAGATAACGCCACCTGAATACCTTGCTCAACAGCATCGTTCGAAATGATGACGCCATTAACAGAAGCAGCAGCATTGATTGGTAGCGCATCCTGAGCAGATGAAGAGCCTACAAAACTAATTACAAGCAAAGCGCTAAGAAAAAAACGAATGGCATGGGATTTCATGAATAACTCTTTTCTAAAATGTAGAAGTAATCTTAACAGTTAGCAACTACTAAAAGGTGAAGGTCGTAGGAATGGGTTCAAAGGGTGCAGAAGACTCCGCGCCCTGTGCTTCAGCCTGCTCCTCACCATCGGGATTTTTAATGTAGTGAGAATCAATAGATGCATTTGGTTTCTGACTGACAGGCGGTGACTCCAAGTAAACCGGGCCTGCAGGAGTCTCCGCAGGGGCAATAGGCTGATTATTAAACTCTTGGATTTGCTTGGGAGTGTAGGGTGAGAATGTCTGTGCAATGACAGTTATTGGAAACACAAAGCAGAGAGTTGCCCTAAAGAGAGTAATTGCTTTAAGACGAATGGAGATATTCATGAATCTTTCTTAGCTTAGGCTAATAAGCCATCTGCAATTAATTTAATACTCGCGATCAACAAGAAAATTTGAACGATGATGTAGTACCACTTTACTGAAATCTTCTCAGCTAAATAAAACCCTAAATAGACACCCACCGGCACCAAGGGCAATAGTAGGATTGAAGTGGCTAGTTGCTTAAAGTTCAGCAAGTCAAGATAGGCATATGGAACCAATTTCCCAAAATTGATACAAGTGAAAAATATCCCCAAGGTTGAGGTGTATACGATAGGTAAAACTTTTTCCCTCAACATATAGATCGTGATTGGCGGACCGCCTATATGCGCAATAAAAGAGGTAAATCCAGATACACCCCCCATCAATCTACCGAGCCAAGGAAATGGCCTAGCCTCTTTTAAATCAATACGCGACATCACTACACTTTGAATCAAAAAGAGTAAGGTAAAAATACCGATCGAAAGAGAGAGAATTTTAGGAGTAATGGCCGAAAAGAAGAGGTAGCCTAAAAGCATTCCAAATGCAGCAGGTAATAACACTAACCTCAGTATTCGCCAATCGGCATTTTTAAGGAATCGTCTCAGTCCAACTAAATCAATTGCGATCAAAAGTGGCAACATAATTGCTAAAGCCTCATTGATGCTGGACTGACTTGCCATCAGGGGGAGTGAAAGCACTCCCAGGCCAGCACCGAACCCACTTTTAGAAATACCCACAATAATGACGCTAATTGCCGCAAATACAAAGAAGGCTAAAGAGTGGTCGTCAAAGGCTTGAAGCAAAGAAATCATGAGGAGCTTGCTAAATACGTAATTAATAGAAATTCATTTTAGGGCTAAAAGCTTTTAGGGGGGACCTAAAAAAGGTATCCTAAGGCGATCAGACTGCCCAATTGATCACTCATGAATATACCTACCCCATTTACCAACAAGACCTATGCGCTTGGTGATGGGGGCTATTACCAGATTCGCTCTATTCAAGCGGATGATCGTGAGCGAATTATTGAGCTATTCAATCACCTTTCGCCCGATAGTCGCTATCTTCGATTTGCCCATGCAATCTCCAAACTTCCAGATGACTTTCTTGATGACATCTTGCACTTGGACTATAAAAAAGAAATGGCATTACTTGCGGTAATCACCAGCCTCACTGGTACCGAGGAGATTATTGGGATTGCACGCTATGTGACGCCGCCCAATCAAAATGCTTGTGAGTTCTCCCTGAGCGTGAGTGATAACTACACTACACATGGTATTGGCACACATTTAATGCTTGATCTTATTGAACATGCCAAAAAGAATGGATTGCAAGAAATGATTGGATATGTTTTGATTAAAAATTCTAGAATGCTTCATCTTGTCTCTGATCTGGGCTTTCAGACTCACAGGCAAGATGATGACCCTGACTTTAAAACTGTGAGCCTGCCACTGTGAACCAATCTAACCAAATCCACTCAGAAAATTCAATCCTTATCTTGATCGATTTACAGGGGCGTCTGATGCCTGCGATTGATCAAGGTGAAGCAGTGCTCAAGCAATGTATTCGCACGGCTCAAATTGCCCAACTACTCGAGATTCCGATTATTGGCACAGAGCAAAGTCCAAATAGTTTAGGAAGTAATCTCGACTCTATTCAGTCTTTTTGCAGTAAAACGATTGAGAAAGAGCATTTCAATGCCTGCGCTGATGGCCTGACTGCCGCCATTCCTGATAATCGCCAACAGTGCATTCTGATGGGATGCGAAACCCACGTTTGCTTAATGCAAACTGCGCTTAATCTCATTGATAAAGGCTACGATGTTTCCGTAGTGGTAGATGGAGTTGGCTCACGCTGGGCACTTGATAAGCAAATTGCACTTGATCGACTAAACATTGCTGGAGCACGACTTATTACGGCGGAGATGCTCGGATTTGAGTGGCTAAAGACAGCGCAAAATCCCGTCTTCAAAGAAGTTCTTGCGCTACTAAAATAATAGGGCTGGGCTTGCGAGTCTTTATTTGCTATTCTGCAGCATCACTTAAAGGATTCCTATGACGAACGACACTCAAACCCAAAACGACGAAGATTTTGATTACGGGTGCGAATGCGCTATGACGCTCTTGAATGAGCCCACTGAAGATTGCTTAAATGATCTGATTGATGAGCTTGATGAAGATGGCATGATCGCTACAGAAGTAGTTTATGGTCTCTTAGCAACCATCCTCATGAGCATCACCTCAGAGGATGAAGATGATGAGGAAGTGCAGTAAAAGAAACTAAGCTGAGACTTTAAGGGCGAACTGATCCATGGTGCACGCCATGGTGATGTCTAGCTCGGTTAAGGCCTTCATGGAATGGGTGCTCAATCGCACCGATACTTTATTCCAAGCGTTTGACCAGTCTGGGTGATGATCTAACTGCTCAGCAAAATCTGCACACAGCGTCATGAATTCAAAAGCCCTCTTAAAGTCCTTAAATACAAATACCCGCTCTAGCTCTTGAGTATCCAGATTTACCCGCCACTCAGGTAACACTTTTGCAAAATCAAAATCTTGAGCAAGTGTATTGGGTTTAGACATTGGGAGCTCCTACACTCTGAGATAGTTTCTGTAAATCATCCGGGTAAAGCCAACGCCACTCACCCTCAGCCAAATCTACTGGCATGATGAATTGTCCGATTTCAGTTCGATGAAGCTTGGCAACATGATTGCCTACCGCAGCCATCATTCGTTTTACTTGATGATAACGACCCTCAACAATAGTCATTGCCAACACATTCTCTCCAAGCTGCTTGCATGCTGTGGCAAAACAGGGCTTTGGATCATCATCCAAAACAACCCCTGTTAATAAATGATCGATCTGCTTTTGGGTAATGGGCTCAGGAGTGGTGATCTCATAAACCTTGCCAATGTTTTTCTTGGGTGTAGTCATCTTATGAATAAACTGGCCATCATCTGATATCAAAATTAAGCCAGTAGTGTCAAAGTCTAAGCGCCCGACACATTGCAAGCCTCGTTCTACAAAAGGTTTAGGCAGCAAACTGTAGACGCTGGGATGATGCGTAGTTTTATGAGAGCACTCATAGTTTGGCGGCTTATTAAACGCAATATAAGCTTTTTCATGAAACTCCCAATCTTTGCCCTCTACGTTAAGCATTAACCCTTCGGTAGCAATGCGCTCCTCTGGATCATCCGCCGGAACACCATTAACCTTGACTAGGTCGGCATAGACTAAATCGCTGCAATAGCGCCTGGTACCAAAGCCTTGGCTAAATAGTATTTTTTCGAGAGAAATTGGTTTGGCCATATCTTGCCGAGAATACTACAAAGCCACTCTCACAGTAGTCGTGGAATGAAGCCGTTATGATGGATACATATCGCCTCCGAGCTTCTTACTTACTACCACCATGCTCTCAACCCCAGCATCCAGAAATCCTCTTCATACTCGTGAAATTACTTTTCAGGGCTATGCTCGCGAGGATGGCTTATGGGATATTGAAGCGCATTTGCGAGATTTTAAATTTCAGCCATTTACTACCGGCGGAAAAACTTGGGAGCCGGGCCAAGCCTTCCACGATATGTGGGTTCGTATTACCGTCAATACTGAGTTAGTGATTCAAGCAATTGAAGTGGCCATGGACAGCCATCCCCACCCAGAATGCCCGCAAGTGATACCTCCAATGGATGCGTTGATTGGAGCGCGCATTGGCAAGGGTTGGCGCAAAACGATCAATGAACACCTTGGAGGCATTAAGGGGTGCACTCATTTACGCGAACTTCTCAGCAATGTAGCTACCGCCGCATTCCAGTCTATTCCAGGCGCATTATTTGACCCGGATGACAACAAACCGCCACTCTATTTGGGAACCTGTAAATCTTGGGATTTCAATGGACCAGTGGTGATGCGCGTCTACCCCAAGTTTTACAAATGGAAGCCGACAGTCTAAGTTTTCTTAAAGTTCACCACGGTGAATATGAAAAGGGTTGAAGGCCTGTTGCACTGGCATGAGTTCTAATAAATTAATGTTCATATGACTTGGTAAGTTAGCAGACCAATAAATAGCCTCCGCTACATCATCCGCACTTAATGCTTTCACTCCGGTGTAGACCTTATCAGCCTTAATATCATCACCCTTAAAGCGCACATTCGAAAACTCAGTTCCAGAACACATCCCTGGCTCAACGCAAGTAACACGCACTGGTGTACCAATTAAATCTGCCCTGAGATTTAAGCTAAATTGATGAACAAAGGCTTTAGTACCTCCGTAGACGTTACCCCCTGGATAGGGATAACTTGCCGCCACTGAGCCTAGATTAATCACATGTCCACACTTGCGCTCCACCATGCCCGGTAAAAAGGCACGCGTCATATGTACTAGCCCCTTGATGTTGGTATCAATCATTCGATCCCAATCTGCAAGAAAAGCTTGATGTGCCAGCTCAAGACCTAAAGCCAATCCAGCATTATTTACTAGTACTGTCACCTTAGCAAAATCAGTTGGTAGTGTGGCAGCGAGTCCATCAACCTTTGCGCTATTGCAAACATCAACGACTAAAGTGAGTAATTTTTTCTGCTGCTCCGCCGGAAGAGATGCCTTTAGAGCCTCTAGGCGCTCAACTCTTCTGCCTAGCGCAATCACTTGATGGCCATGCGCTAAAAATCGTCTCGCAGTTGCCTCTCCAAAGCCAGCAGTAGCGCCGGTAACTAAAACGGTATGTTCCATATTCTTCTACTTATTTCATGTAATTGACTGAGTCATTTATATTACTGCGTATATGAGATTGTTACGTATTTTTGCCCACTGCCTAGTTTCCTTAGGCTTAATAGGAAATGCTGCTGCTGATGAAAGCAAGTTTTCAGGAGGCTTTTTAAATCTAGAGAAAGCATCCGATCAATACTCGAGTCAGCGGGTTCTGGAATTTTGGGGATATCACAATACCTTTGGAGAACAAACCCAAAGCGATACTTTGAAGCTTCGCTACTACCAGCCTCTGCAGTTTGACCAGTGGCGAGGCACTATGCGGCTCGATACCTCCTATGTTTCAACTTACGGACCCACTCTAGCCGAGCAGTCATCTGGCACTTATAACGCCGGTAATACCATGCTCACGGTCTAGGGAAATCACCCCAGCATTCTCAAAAATTGGGAAGGTATATTAGGCGCTCGGGTTGTCTTTCCGTTTGGTAATAACGGGCAATGGGCTGCCGGCCCTCAGATCGGCACAGTATATGTACCAAACAAAGGCAGCGACTCACGACTCTCAGACTTTTCACCTTTACTCAGGTATATGTATGGATTTGATACCAAGGGTAATTCGTTTGCTAGCAATCCCAATCAACCACCCCTCGTACGTAATCTCAATATTTTTCCAACACTTGGATTTAATATCTCTCCCAATACTCAAATTCGATTGTGGGATGAGAATGGAATCATCTTGAATACCGGTGGAGGGGGTGGCTGGTTTGTCCCGCTCGATGCCATGGTGACTCATCGCCTTAATAAAAGTTTTTTATTCGCGGTGGGTGCCAGCAAACAGGTCGTGCAAAGCTATCCTGTTTACGACTGGTCTTTTTATGGAAAGCTATCGTTTAATTTCTGAGTAGCACTTAACCCAGATTGACCAAATGATCTTTATGAACAGCAGCTGCTTTCGATTTCACTAAAGCCTCTACCAACCAAACTTGAAAATCTTCACTGCTCATATTGAGCTGCTTGCGAATACTTTCCAATACAGGCGTACCTGCAATCCACTGATTGACCTCTGCTAACTTCTGACTACGCCATTCCAACAGTTTGTACTTCAGCAGGACCTTAGCACCATGACGTGCATTGCGGTCAGCATCACTTGAGAGGTAATCGAGGCGCGATTTTGCAGTCTCAATTGACTGCCTGACATCCGTAAAAGGCTTGCCATGCCCAGGAATAACTAAGGCAACAGGGAGACTCTCAATCAACTCTAAGGTCTGCGCTACCTCCTCAAAACCACCCTCACCCCAGAGCTCAGGAAAGATGACTCCAAAGCCTTCCTCCCATAGCGCATCAGCCGAGATCAAGATTTGATGCTGCTCTTGGTATAACATGATCGAATGGTTGTCATGGCCAGGGGCTGCCAGAATTTGCCAGCGATAAGGTCCTAAGATAATTTCTTCGCCAGGCACAAGCAGGGCATGATGCGTGAAGCGTGGACATTCTTGCCCCAATTGCTGAAAGCTCAGCAAATCCTCATTCCAGTCTCGTATGGCGATTGCTTCTGCTTCTGGTATCCATATCTCACAATCGAATGTCTCTGATAAGACTGTGTTACCACCACAGTGATCTGAGTGCAGATGAGTATTCACTACTTTATTTAGCGTTTCCAAGTGATGTTGCTTAAGCGCATGAGTGACTAGATCAACAGTTAACTGCTGGTGTGCACAGTAACCGCTATCAACTAGCGATACATCTTCCTCACTAAAAAGTAATACATTATTTGCCGATAACCACCCGCGCTCGAAAATTTCAATTCCGGGTGGGAGCAAGTAATTGCCAATCCGCTTTTCAAGTACCTTCATTTTTCTGCGAAGTGATTTCTAGCTTTTGAATATCAAATTGTTGTTGCTTTAGGCGCTGCAATAAATCAGCATAGACTTTTGGGTCGACCTGAGGGGTTCTTGATAGCACCCAAAGATATTCTCTTCTAGGGTCGCTCACAGCAGCTAATTGATATTGTGGATCTAAATCAATGACCCAGTAGTCACCCCACACTAAGGGTAAAAAAGAGAGCCACTCGGGTGCGAAACGCACCTCTAATTTGGGTGAATCCTTACTACCAATTTGGCGAGCCAAACCCTCTGCCTCTGAAGTCTCACCAGTAGCAGTTTTACAGCTATTGAGGACCCGAAGATTGCCATCGGGCTTAGCGCTATAAACCGCTTTGGTGTTGGAGATACATTTTTTCTGAAACCAGTTTGGGAATTTTGCAATCTCATACCATGTACCTAGGTAGCGAGGAACATCTAAAGTAGCTATGGTCTTGACACCCTGATCACCCTGCTGCGCCAAGACTTGGGACGATCCAAGACAAATCAATAGGATGCCCAATATAGAGATCAATGAGGCGCGGGAATGTGGAAATAAGGTCATGAGCGAAATATTCTTAAATGGTAGATCGCTTGCCCAAGAGCTTACGAATATAAGGAATCCTACAACATAACAGCAATAGCAAAACCACTGCATAGATTGTGACGGTATCTAAATCATTCTTGCCCGCCTTATGCCACCAATAGTGGAGAATTGCAGTACAGGCAATGAGATAGATGAGTCGATGTAAGTGCGCCCAGCGACGACCCAATTTTCTTTGGGCCGAATGGGTAGAGGTCAGCGCTAGTGGAAATAGCAAAACCAGGCTAATAAAGCCCATCGTAATAAAGGGCCGCTTCACTACATCTTTCAACATCTCTATTAGATCAAAATCCTGATCTAGCCAAAGCCAAATGGCAAAATGAAGCGATGCGTAAAAGAAACTAAATAGACCTAACATTCTGCGATGCCGGATCCACGTCGTTGAATTCGTTAACAAACGCAATGGCGTCATCGCCAGCGTTAGGCATAAGAAAACTAGCGCCCATGTTCCTGTTGAGCGCGTAATGAACTCAATCGGATTCGCGCCCAAACCATCAGTAAATCCCAACCAAATCAAACGATCTAATGGCAATAAGGCTAATAGGAAGATCAGTAGCTTCATCCAGCTTTACTTATCGTGCTGCATTAATAGAATTTCTTCAAATCCATCCCAGCATACATACTCGCCACTTGATCGCCATAACCATTGAACATTTGGGTTTTGATTTTGGGAGCAAAGCCACCTTTAGAGTCGCCAATACGACGCTCGGTCGCCTGACTCCAGCGAGGGTGATCTACCAAAGGATTTACATTGGAATAAAACCCATACTCGCGTGCGTCAAACTGGCTCCAGCTAGTCTTGGGCATTTCTTCTGTTAAACGAATTTTCACAATCGACTTGGCGCTCTTAAATCCATATTTCCAGGGCACCACGATTCGGACTGGGGCGCCATTCTGCTTTGGTAACGTTTCGCCGTAAAGACCAAAAGTGAGCAGTGTCAGGGGATTCATAGCCTCATCCAAACGTAGACCTTCTCGATAAGGCCAATCGATAATCTGGCTCTTCAGTCCCGGCATTTGCTTGCGATCAGCTAAGGTAATAAATTCAACATACTTTGCGGAGCCTAAAGGCTGCACCTGATTCAGTAATTTCGATAGAGAGTAACCATCCCAAGGAATGACCATCGACCATCCCTCAACGCAGCGCATACGATAAATACGCTCCTCCATCGGAGCGAGCTTTAGCAAGGCATCTATATCTAAAGTCATTGGTTTTTTAACCAAACCTTCAATCGATACAGTCCATGGCCGAGTTTGCAAACTATGGGCATTAGCAGCGGGATCTGATTTATCCGTTCCAAACTCATAGAAGTTGTTATAGCCAGTGACATATTGATAACTAGTTGATTCCTCTTTCAGAACAAAGTTTGGGTTTGGCGTAGCAATTAACTTTTGCGCATTACTAGCAAGAGCCTCACGTGAGAACCAAGGTGCGAGCGCTAGACCAAAAGCTCCGGCCGCAGCATGCTTGATTAGGTCACGGCGCCTCTCAAAGACTGCTTTAGGAGTAATTTCCTGGGAAAGCCGCTTTTGCTCATTTGTGGACATATCAAAGTCTCCTCAATGGATTTAATCTAATAGTGACAGTAGACCTTATTCTCCTACGCCTATCAATTTATTGCTGAGCTACTGCATCCAGCTAAAGGGCGCACAAGAAAAAAGGGTAAACCAAACGGTTTACCCTTTTTGTGAAGCAAGCTTATTTTAAGCAGCTGATGCCATTTTTAAGATGCCATTCAAGGTAGTGCTTGGACACATCACAGCCACGAACTTGTCGTGATCAGGCATATAGTAACCACCAATATCCGCTGGTTTTCCTTGTACCGCTTTGAACTCGGCAACAATCTTTTGCTCGTTTTCAGTCAAGGCTTTTGCAAGCGGAGCAAAGTGGGCTTGCAATTCTTTGTCTTCGGTTTGAGCAGCTAAAGCTTGAGCCCAGTACATCGCCAAATAGAATTGGCTGCCGCGATTATCTAACTCACCAGTACGTGGTGATGGAGACTTATTGTTATCCAATAATGTGCCAGTTGCCTCATCTAAAGTGCGAGCCAGAATTTTCACTTTTGAATTATTAGTTTTATCACCAATATCTTCCAAAGAAACTGCCAAGGCCAAAAACTCACCTAAGGAATCCCAGCGCAAATGGTTTTCTTCGACCAGCTGTTGAACATGCTTAGGAGCAGAACCGCCTGCACCAGTTTCAAAGAGACCGCCACCAGCCATTAAAGGCACGATAGATAACATCTTGGCACTAGTACCGAGTTCCATAATTGGGAATAAGTCGGTAAGGTAATCACGCAAAATATTACCGGTCACAGAAATCGTATCCTTACCGCGAATGATGCGCTCTAAGGTGTAGCGCATTGCACGAGTCTGAGACATGATCTGGATATCTACACCGGTTAAGTCGTGCTCTTTCAAATAGGCTTGTACCTTCTTGATCAACTCAGCTTCATGTGGACGGTACTCATCTAACCAAAATACGGCAGGAGTATGTGACAGGCGTGCACGATTGACTGCTAACTTCACCCAGTCACGAATCGGCGCATCTTTTACCTGACACATACGCCAGATATCACCCTCTTCGACATTCTGCTCCAACAAGACTGTGCCATCATCCGCAACAATGCGAGCTACACCAGTCTCAGTAATTTCAAAGGTCTTGTCATGTGAACCATATTCTTCTGCCTGCTGAGCCATCAAGCCCACATTAGGTACTGTACCCATTGTTTTGGGATCAAAGTTACCGTGCGTCTTGCAGAAATTAATAATCTCTTGATAGATGCGAGCGAAAGTACTCTCAGGAATGACCGCTTTAGTGTCATGCAAGCGACCGTCAGCACCCCACATCTTGCCGCCCACACGAATCATCGCTGGCATCGATGCATCTACGATCACATCACTTGGTGAATGGAGATTGGTAATGCCTTTAGCAGAGTCAACCATCGCCAATGCTGGACGGTGTTCATGGCATGCATGCAAGTCTTGGATGATTTCTTCGCGCTTGGATTCTGGCAAAGTCTTGATTTTTTCATACAAACTACTCATACCGTTGTTTGGGTTTACACCCAATTCTTCAAACAACTTGCCATGCTTTTTAAATGCATCTTTGTAGAAAATCTTTACAGCATGACCAAATACGATAGGGTGTGACACCTTCATCATGGTGGCCTTAACGTGCAAGGACAACATCATGCCAGTCTTGTAGGCATCTTCAATTTCTTTTTCATAGAACTCGCAGAGTGCTTTTTTACTCATGTACATGCTGTCAATAATTTCACCAGCGAGCAACGAGACTTTTGGCTTGAGAACAATCGTCTTACCACTCTTCGTTACCAGATCCATCTTCACATCACATGCTTTAGTCATCGTCATTGACTTCTCACCCGCATAGAAGTCGCCACCATGCATATGTGATACGTGTGTTCGGGAGGCTTGGCTCCACTCACCCATCGAGTGCGGATTCTTACGGGCATAGCGTTTAACGGCATTTGGTGCGCGGCGATCAGAATTACCTTCGCGCAATACAGGGTTTACTGCACTACCTAAACATTTGGAGTAACGCGTACGAATTGCTTTTTCAGCATCATTTTTAGGATCATCTGGAAAATCAGGAAGTTTGTAACCCTTGGCTTGCAATTCTTTAATAGCGGCAAGCAACTGTGGAACTGACGCACTGATATTAGGCAACTTAATGATGTTGGTATCAGGCAATAAAGTCATGCGGCCCAGCTCACCCAAATTATCGGGAACTTTTTGCTCAGCCGTTAAGCAATCAGAGAACTCTGACAAAATACGTGCCGCAACAGAAATATCGCTTTCTATAACCTGAACTCCTGCTGGAGCCGTAAAAGTACGAATGATTGGCAAGAATGCACAGGTCGCCAATAAAGGCGCTTCATCTGTCAGCGTGTAAATGATCTTTGATGTCTCTGAAGCCATTGATGTTTCCTCGATATGGGTAAATATTAGGGGTCGGCCTTATACCGAACCACTCTCGCATTCCGTACGCAACACTTCAGGCGCTTTTGGCTGTCTTGGGTGTCATTTCACGCACTGGACCGAGAAATCTATTTTAAATCATCGACCCCAGCAATTTCAGGGGATTTAGCCTGCAAATGAGTCCAAGTGCATCAATTTAAGGGAATCCACCGAGGTGAGCCCATATCGACTTACATCGTAAACTGGACTGCATGATGAATAAGCACCCCCTGCTCAATAAAAACCTTGTACTGTTGATTCTCTGCCAGGGCTTGTTTTTAACCAACAATGTGACCTTTATCGCTATTAATGGCCTAGTTGGACTCAGTCTGAGTCCGGTTGCCTGGATGACTACCTTACCTGTCATGGGCTATGTTGTGGGGGGCGCCTTCTCAACCTCCATCGTCGCTAAAACCCAAAATTGCTTTGGCCGCAAGATTTCTTTTCAGCTTGGTCTCCTGGTAGCAGTATTTTCAGCCCTTCTGTGCGCCTACGCTGCCGTTTCCAAAAACTTCTGGCTTCTGGTGCTCGGCACCTTTATTGCCGGCTATTACAGTGCTAATGGGCAACTCTATCGATTTGCGGCTGCTGAGTTAACTGCGGTCAGTCAGAGAGATAAAGCAGTCTCTTGGGTGCTGGCTGGCGGAATCCTAGGGGCCGTCATTGGACCCAACCTCGCATCTTGGACCAAGGATTTCTTTGACACTGCTTTTTTAGGGGCTTACCTCTCCCTCTCGATAGCTGGCTTGATTGGCATCTTCGTGATGCAATTCATTCACTTTCCGGATGAGTTCAAGACTCAGCACTCACTTTCTGCCGGCAGAAGTCTCAAAACTATTTTGCAGCAACCGGTCTTTATGGTTGCCGTGATTGGCGCCTCTCTGGGGTATGGCGTCATGAATCTCCTCATGGCGGCTACCCCACTTGCCATGCAAATTTGTGGACTCCCGTTTTCGGACACGGCTATAGTTTTAGAGTGGCATGTGATTGGTATGTTCGCGCCTGGGTTTTTTACCGGTTCACTCATTCAGCGCTTTGGCACACTCAAAATCATGGGTGTTGGAGTTGCCCTCAATCTCCTGTGTATTGCAATCGCACTCACTGGTGTCAACTTCCACCAATTTTTAATTGCCTTATTTTTATTGGGCGTTGGCTGGAACTTTTTATTTACCGGATCCACATCATTAGCGATGACTGCATACCGACCTGAGGAGCGAGACAAAGCTCAGGCAGCCATTAACTTCTTTGTCTTTGGCACGATGGCTTTTACTTCCTTTGGCTCTGGAGCGCTGATTACCTCGCAGGGCTGGAATATCCTCAATCTAGGATCGCTGCTTCCCGTTGCCGTCACTGCCGGTGCTTTGCTTTGGCTTAGCGCTAATCGTAAGAAGGCTAGCGCCTCCCCTACCGTTTAAGAAGCTTTTGCTAAAGGTAGATTGAAGAGTAGATTTTGCGGTTTGAGTTTGAGTTGCTTCTCATCATTCATCGCAATACCCATGTACACCGGCTTTCCAGCCTGAGATTGGGTCACTGCAGCCTCATCAATAAAGTCCAAACGGAATAAGCAAATTACCTTCTCAAGCTCGTCGGTGTCAACCGGCTCTTTGTTGTAAAGTTTATTTAGGATATCCGTCGCAGCAGCATCTAGTCCAACATGCCAAGACCATTTTGGATCGGAGATTTGCTGCATCGGCGTAATGCGCACCTGGGCACCTAAAAAATGTTGCACCCATTTCTCGAGGACGCGGCAAAAATGATTAATAGGCGGCTGACCAAAGTTCAACTGCACTGCAAAGTCATAATCTTCACTCTTTTCCCAATAGAGCTCGGCATTTTCTTCATGCAAGACATCTAAGTCGATAGAGCGCATAGACATCGACTTGCTCTTGAGCAGATCCATGATGTTGCCAGTCTCCCCTGCCTGCGCATTTCGAGTCACGACCTCATCATCCGCGCCCATCACCACGCCGTCTTCCAACACAGTGATCTTTTGAGTCCGAAAGAAGAGCTCACCCATACGCGCATCCAAGGGATGGCAATCCTCACCCAAAATATGTCGAATAAATATTTGCGCTAGTTGAGATATAAATAGAGGTGGCACATCTACGCCATCACCCTTAAACAAGCTCATATAAAAGTTTTCTAAAGAGCTAGCAGCCAACAGCTTGGCCCGATACCTCAGCCACACTTGGTAGTTCACCTGAATATCAGGATCTGCCATGCCAGCAATTTCTTCATCGGCGATAGCTGCCCGAGGGTTCTCGCTTAAGCGCTGATGTAAGGCGCGTTCAACAGCGCATGACTCAGGAACAAGGTTTAACTCAGGGCGTAATAAGTAGGTGCGCAGAAAATCATCGGTTACCAGCAATTGCTTGTCAGACCCCACTGTCAGGGTTTTGTATGCAGAATGAGGCCAGAAATTTGTCATGTTAGTTTGCTCGAACAAAAAGATTACGCTCAGAATATACTAGCCCCTCAATTTCAGCCAAAGAGGAAGATAAACATGAGCGAACTCCAAAAAGTAGATACCGTTGTGGGCGATGGTAAAGAAGCGATTGCCGGCAATCATGTAGATGTGCATTACACCGGCTGGTTGTTTGATGAACAGGCGCCTGACCATAAAGGTCAGAAGTTTGATAGCTCCTTAGACCGTGGCCAATTATTTAGTTTTCCCTTAGGCGCTGGCCATGTCATTAAAGGCTGGGATGAAGGCGTACAAGGTATGAAAATTGGTGGTAAGCGCACCTTAATCATTCCATCTGAGATGGGTTACGGCCCACGTGGTGCGGGTGGTGTTATTCCCCCAAATGCAACACTGGTATTTGATGTGGAGCTTCATGGCGTAAATTAATCTCGCCTTGTACTCGAAAGTAATAAGGCCACTCGGTTCAATAAACTGAGTGGCCTTTATCTTTCCCCTGGGAAAAACTACAGATCTTATGAGCGCAAATCTTTGCCGTTCAAAGTGAATTTATTCGGTGTTGCTGGCTGACACAAACTAATTAAACGATTTCTTTCGGCCAGTACCTTATCGGCATAGCCACCATCATTCTCTGCATTTGCAGCACCAACATAGTATTTCAAGCCATTACGCAATGAACCGCTAGTAGCAATCAAATACTTGAGGATGTAAGCGCCCACCCGAATATTGACTTCCGGCTTTACCGCATCAGTAGCGCCGCCATACAGGGCGTACTTATCTTTATGAATCGTAGTCATCACCTGCATCAAGCCTTCAGCACCAGCGTGACTTTTAATAACAGGGTTGAAGTTCGACTCAACAGAAATCACGGCGAGCAATAAAACGGGATCGATTTTGACTTCTTTTGCAATCAACACAGTATTCGAAACATATTCCTCAATCTTGGCACGATCTAATTTGTACTTCTTCTCGAAGAAATCGGCTACTGCGCGTTGATTCTGTATAGACACCATCAACTTTGAATCCAGTGCCTCAGGATCAATTTTTGAAGTGGGAATGCGATCAGCCAAATGGGATATCGGCTTTACCTGAGTGTGCGCCACTGAGGGCATCAACAGAGCAACTGTTTGTTGCTTGGCGCTAAATAAACCACTGCCAGGCATGGCCGATGAATTTCCGTAAAGCACATTAGCAATCTCAGCATCTGCAGATACCTTGGGAGCTGCATCTTGATACTGATACAGGATGCCAAAACCATTTGGCCACACTATATGACGGGCTTCGTCTGGAACCAGGATTCGAGCTAAATCGAATGCACCCGCTTGAGTTCCGTTACCCGAGAGCCAGAGTCCGACAATCATAAAAACAGTCGAAATCAATAGACCATTCATGACCCGATAGACAGGAGTTAGTGCGTGAGCCAACAAATCCTTAGCGTGAGCCGTTGCTGGCTGCGCTAATTGCATGTCACTCGCTTTGGTAGAAAAACATTTAATCATTCGTAGTCTTGCAGCACTCCAAAAATCAAACATCTGATTTATGTTGCAATGCAATAAGTTAAAAACATGAGTCACTCTAAAAAGGTTCTTATATCAAGTCAAGAATAAGGAATATGATTTCCATAACTTATAGGTCTTGAAATGCAGGTGATCTCTATTAACACCTCTAGATTTGATATTTATCCATTTAAATTCAATGGCTTAAAGAAGTTAGTAGGGGCTTATTTCATATAATAAAAAAGTGCTTAAATTACGACTTTTTTACTATTTTTACTCTTCAAAAGAGATGTCTGACCCGTACATCTAGTATTTTGAAGGTCTAAATATTCTACCGGTAGTGTTTTTCCGCTCACAAGCTCAAGTTGTGCCTTAGCCTATTTTCATGATTTGCGATCGCATAAAACATCAGCCAAAAGTCTTTCAAGCACACATCAACACCAGTTTTATAGCTAGCTTGATCACAAAACTTTGAACCCCTTGGGATGACACTCATTACACTGACATGCAATGAATTTACTGGCCAAACTCTTCTTATTTAGTTCGCTTTGGCTTCCACTGAGTGCGTTGGCACTCTTCGATCAATGCCAAGATCTATTCCCAGCCCAACAAATACCCAGCACTGCCCAAGTAGGTCGGGACCTCTGTTTTGATGATTTTGCGGTCTATTACTCGCCTTCAGATAAAAAGCCCATTTATACCGTTGAGAAGTTAAATGGCGAGAAACTTCAGGCGCCACACCCACGCCGTACCAATCAGTTCTACGAAGAAGCCAGGCTCCCAGCGCATGAACGCGCCTTACTGGCAGACTATCGCGGTAGCGGATATGACCGGGGTCACAACGTACCAGCTGGCGATATGACAAGTGAACGGGGCATGGCGCAGTCATTCTCCCTCGCAAATATGATGCCGCAAGCAAGGCAAAACAATCAGGGTATTTGGGCCAAACGAGTGGAAGAGCCGACTAGGATGTATATCAAGCGCGCACCGGGCAATGTTTATGTCTTTACCGGGTCAGTGGGTAATGCCGGCAGTATTGGCAAAGGCAAGGTCACCATTCCGAGTCATCTCTATAAGTTGGTCTATGATCCCGCCAAAAAGCTAGCTTGGGCATACTGGGTTGAGAACACAGATGATGCGCAAATGACTGCCCCAATTTCTTATGCTGAATTGATTCAGAGGACTGGCATCGACTTTCACCTAGCGCTAGAGGGCAGCGAGAGCAAGTCTAGTAAACCAGCTGAAAAAAGTAGTTCGGAATCTAAACCCACGGTGGGTGGGTGGTATCCCGTCTTTTTTGATCAGTATTCGGCTGAGAAGCTTGTAACATTGATCTCTCATATCAAAGCGGGGAAGGTTGCCAGCGTCCAGATTCAATACGACCGCAATCTCGAGTTAGCTCAAAAGCTAGTGCAAGAAATTCAGGTGCAAAGCTCATTGCAGGCCACCCTCTCCCAAAGTAGTCCGCCAGACTCAGCCAATGTGATCTATGAACGTAATCGCGTCATAGCAATAGTGCGCTCTAAATAAATCTTTATTGCTCTCGATTGCGAGGAGCAATTCCATGAGCCCGTTGGATGGGGCCTAATAATCCACGCAAGCCATTGTGATCTAGGGTGTGCATTAACTCCAGCAACTGCCCAAGCTCTCCCTTAGGAAATCCCTCGCGCGCAAACCACGCCAAATAATTACTAGGCAGATCTGCAAGTGCTCGGCCAGCATGTTTGCCGAAGGGCATCTTCATTGTGACCAGCTTCACCAGGGCTTCAGAATCCATAGACCCAAATACTACAAGATCGGGAGTACTTCTAGACAAAAACTCAACAACAAAGCTCTCAGGGTCATTTTCTCAATTGAGAATTATTCTCATTTACTGTATATTGAGAATCATTCTCATTTACTTTTATTGACCAGACCAGCAGACCATGAAAATGACTATCAAAAGACTTGTTGCCTTTAGCATCCTATTAGCCACAGCCCTACACTTCTCGTTCGCCAATGCGGGTGAAGGTGCATTTGGTTGGATTTACACCCTCGATCTCCAGCCCAAAGGAAAGCTCGAGTTTGAGCAGCGCTTGCAACTGAATAAACAACAAGCTGCCGGCACCTACGATGCGTGGACAGCTAGAACTGAGTTGGAGTATGGCCTTACCAATGATTTACAAATTGCTGGCTATATCAATTCCTACTACACCAGCGCAAGCCAGAATTACACCAATCCAGAAGCCTGTGGTGATAGCTCAAGTTGCACCGGTGGTTATGGCGTGCCATCTAGTCATGACCCTGCTACTCCTTATAGGAAAAGCGGTATTGAAGGCGGCTCCTTAGAAGCCATTTATCGACTAACCAATCCAGTGACATCACCAGTGGGTGTGGGCCTGTATTTAGAGCCGACCTGGGGCAGAAACAAAGATGAAATTGAAGCGCGCTTACTCTTGCAATCGAATTTCATTGATGATCGATTGGTCTTGGCAGGCAACTTAGTTGTAGCCAATGAACGTTTGAAGTTTATCGAGAATGGCAACGTACCAGAATCAATGCTCGACCTCCTTGTGGGCGCTAGCTATCGATTTGCACCTAAATGGTCCGCCGGTGTTGAGGCACGTTTTCACAATGACTATTCAGAGTTAAATTTACACAATCAAGTCCAACGTGCAACTTTTGTTGGGCCCAATATGCACTATGCCGCAAAAGACTGGTGGGTCACTGGCGCTTGGCGTTATCAACTCAAAGGTGGCACTTGCATGGGTGGCGGCGAAGCTGAGTGCTCCAATGCTCGCGTCTGGGATAGCCATTCAGTAAACGAATTTATCGTCAAAGTTGGATTTCCTTTGAACTAAAGAAATAAATATGAACTGGAAACCCAACCCTCTATTCATGCTTGGTCTAGCTATAGCAACTGCACCAATCATTGCCCAGGCCAAGATTTATGTATCCGTTGAACAAGCCCAGCAGATACTGATACCGAATAAATCACTTATTAAAAATCCCATCATCATCACCGATGAGCTGCAAGACAAAATGCGCTCAGCCTCGAGTATTCGTCACCCCTTTCAAGGAGATCGAATTTGGAGGGCGGCTGATGGGAGTTGGTTCATCGTAGATGAGGTTGTCGGTAAACATGAAATGATTACTTACGCAGTTGCACTCAATCCATCGGGTGCAGTCACTGGAATTGAGATTCTGGAATATGTTGAATCTTATGGCTACGAAGTTGCAGAAGCCAACTGGCGAAAACAGTTCCTTGGAAAGACGGCTGCAGACCCCATCAAGCTTAATCAAGATATTCAGAATATTGGTGGCGCTACCCTCTCTTGCAAACATCTGACTGATGGCGTCAAACGGGTTGCAGTTTTATATGACATCGCTTTAAAAAATCAGGCCTTAAGTCTAAAAGCAAAATGATTCGCTGCAAACCGCTCTTAGGTACCTTCGTAGAAATCAGGATTGAAGATCCATCACCCACATTGAAAGCACTAGATGAGGCTTTTTTAGCCATAGAAGAAGTGCAATCTCTGATGGGTTTCCACAATCCTAATAGCCAGCTTTCCCAGATCAACGCCAGATCCTATGTAGAGCCTATTCGGATTCACCCCTGGACGGCTGAAGTGTTGCGAGTAGCAAAGGAGGTTTTCCTCCAATCCCAAGGAGTATTTAATTGTGGAGTTGGTCATTGTCTGATGGAAGCAGATCTACTCCCTAGGCATTTCAACCTCAATGACTACTCATTTGGGGGTATTGAGGATCTCCAATTTATTGAATCTACCTTGGTTCGATCGTCGCTACCGCTTTGCCTTGATCTTGGCGGTATTGCCAAAGGATATGCAGTTGATAAAGCGGTTGAAATATTAATCGCTAACGGTATCCAAACTGGATCAGTCAACGCGGGTGGGGATATCCGCGTATTTGGGGATCGTTCCCAAGATATTCAAATCCGTAACCCATCAAAACCGCATGAACTCATCCAGATCGGCAGTATGACAAAAGGTGCGATTGCTACGAGCAGTCTCTACTTTGCAAATCGCAATATCAGTGCAAAAAGTTTTATGGTGCACCCCATCAGTCAAGAGCATGTTGAGTTTTCAGAGTCTTACTCAGTAATCGTCAGTAGATGTGTCTACGCAGATGCCTTAACCAAGGTAGTGAGTATTTCTGGAAATTCTCACCATCCTTGCTTGAGTTATTTTTCTGCTCAAGCAATCCGCATCCCCAATACCCAATCCCCGTGAAAAATACAAATCGCCTTGGAAAAATGCCCACATGGCAGAAATACTTTGTTCAAATTGCTATGTTGAGTTGCTCCCTCACTGGAACAGCGTATTTACTTGGCCATGAATTCCATATTCAAAGGGCTATTTTCGGAGCTCACTCAGTATTGGCATGGCACGGCATTGCCGCCATATTAGCTACGATAGCTCTAGGCTCAGCCTTACCCTTTCATCTAAAAGCAGGTCTCAAATCCAAGAGGAAGCTATGGAGTGGCTTGAGTCAATTGGCTTTTTTAACCATCTTATTAGTATCGGGCGCCTTGTTGTACTACGGCCCCGCAGAAATTCGGGATGGGGTCATTGCGACACACTGGATGATTGGTATTGCCTTCTTGGCCATCTTTTTACTACACGGTGTTTATTCTAAAAAGGCATATTGAATCATAGCCTTTCAAAATAATTGATTACTTCTTACAGTAATGCTTATAAAGCAAACTCATTACTGCGACTGCAACCTCACTAGATAGGGTGTAATAAATTTGCTTACCCTCTCTTCGTGTTTTAACTAGCTTTTCCTTGCGCAAAACGGTAAGTTGCTGCGAAAGAGTTGGTTGATGTAAATCTAATGCAGCCTCTAACTCACCAACACATTTTTCTGCTTGTCCGATTTCACATAGGAGCATCATGCGATCTCGGTTAGATAAGACCTTCATCAGCTTACAAGCATCATCTGCAGCTGACTGCATCTTCTTTAACTCTGCCTTAGAGATAGGCATATTTATTGTCATTCTCTGTTCAGAGTGCATTTAATGGAATTTTTAAATATGAAACTCCATTGCTTTCAGCCTCAGGAAAATGTCCAGCTCGTATATTGACCTGAATGGAAGGCAAAATTAATGTTGGCATCTCTAATGTGTTATCTCGTGTAGTACGCATTTGAACAAATTGCGCTTCAGTCACACCATCATGCACATGGATATTATTTGCTTTCTCATCAGCAACGGTGCTCACTCCAGTCGCAGGCCGATTATTGGGTGGATAGTCATGACACATATACAACTTGGTTTGACCGGGATAAGACAAAATCTTTTGAATAGATCGATAGAGCGTCTTTGCATCACCACCCGGAAAATCACAACGGGCTGTGCCAACATCTGGCCTAAATAAGGTGTCACCCACAAAAATAGCGTCACCGATTTCATAAGCCATACAAGCTGGTGTATGGCCTGGTACGAAGAGTGCTTTTAAGGAGAGGTTGCCGAATGCAAGTGACTCACCCTCTTTTAACAAGTAGTCAAATTGAGCTCCATCTGCCTTAAAGGAATCATCAAGGTTGAAGACGCCTTTAAATACTTCCTGCACATGGGTAATATGATCCCCAATCACCAACTTACCACCTAGGTGACTTTGCAAGTAAGGGGCAGCCGTTAAATGATCTGCATGAGCATGGGTCTCTAAGATCCAATCCACTTGGAGTTGGTGCGCCTTTACAAATGCAATCACCTCGTCAGCAGACTTGGTACTAGTTCTCCCTGATTTAGGGTCATAGTTCAGCACAGAGTCAATGATGGCGCAAGGAGCTCCCTCACGCTCATAAACCACATAGGTATAGGTCCATGTTTCTGGGTCAAAAAAGTCTTTAATCAAGGGGGTGGGCTTTGTAGTCAACTGATTCTTTCGGGTGCGTAAATAGTATATATATTTATATACTATATTAATATAAAATAAATTGCAATGGACTATTCCTCTCTCATCAGCCCAGCACTAGGAATACTAGTAGGCGTCCTCATGGGCCTAACTGGTGCGGGGGGCGGAATTTTATCTGTACCACTGTTAGTTTTCTTCCTAGGCTTGTCAATTGCAGAGGCAGCGCCGATTGCGCTATGTGCCGTTGCCCTAGCTTCCACCATTGGCGCTATCCTGGGCCTCAAAAATAAGATCTTGCGCTATAAAGCGGCAGGCTTTATGGCGATCTTTGGTTTAGCGCTATCTCCACTGGGACTTTGGCTTGCGCCTCAGATTCCGAATGCACCCCTACAGATACTCTTTAGTTTCATCTTGTTATATGTAGCTATCCGATTATTGAGTCAGGCGCGCAATCAAATTAATGGCATCCCTGACGAAAAGAGAAAGCCTCCACCTTGCCTCATCAACCCTGCCATTGGGAAACTCCAATGGACACTGCCTTGCGCTCGCGCCCTCATGCTCGCCGGTAGTATTGCAGGCTTTCTATCTGGCCTACTTGGTGTTGGGGGTGGCTTCATCATCGTACCTGCACTAACTCGCTATACCGACCTACCTATCAAATCAATTGTTGCTACCTCGCTGGGAGTGCTCGCCATCATCACTGGTGGCGGAGCAATATTCTCGGCAGCTAGTGGTAGCTTAAATATCTTAGTTGCCGCGCCTTTTGCGCTTGCGGCTTTGGGCGGGCTATTAATTGGACAGCTACTGGGTAAAAAATTAAGTGGTTCATACACTCAACTGATTTTCTCAATCTTCACTTTAGCGATTGCAATGAGTTTATTGATTAAAGGCGTACTCAGTTTGAATCTGTGATGCCATCTTGCTAATTCAAAACAAGAAAGTTAAAGAGCTGATTTAATCTCCAATAGAAAAAGCCCTCTTTCGAGGGCTTTTGAATAACACGGTGCTACTAAATATTAGTGGCTACTAGCCCCTAGCGATAAAGGTCGTTTTAAAAAAACTGACGACTTTGTTCTCGTAATGTGGGCCAGAAAAGATTGACGACCAAACCGGCAATGACCAAGCTTGCAGCCTCGACTTTCCAGGCCGGTAAAGCCTCCCCCAAAAAGAAGGCAGATGCGCCCATGCCAAAGATAGGCACAAGCAAGGGTGCGGGAGCCACCACAGCCGCTGGATGCTTCGAGAGGAGCCAACCCCAGGCTGCATACCCAAAAAGGGTGTTAGCCCAAGACTGCCAGAGCACCCCAATCCAAGCTCCCATGGGAGCCACCAGGGTGACTTCCCATAAATGACTGGCGCCACCCTCAAAAATGAGTGAAACAAGCAGTAAAGGAGGTATTGAGAATGCGCTTGCCCAAACAACATAAGACAGCATGTTGATGGCACCTGCCATACGGCTCACCGTATTGGCAACTCCCCAGGATAGGCCGGCAAAAACCACCAAGGCTAAACCTAAGAAAGTTGTCGTGGCATCTGTGTGTAGCGCAATAATTCCTAGGCCAATCATGGCAATGGCAACTGCAACCGCTTGATAAGGCTTAAGCCCCTCTTTTGCAAAGAGCATTGCAAAGCCAATCGTAAAGAACACTTGTGTCTGAACTACCAATGAAGCCAGGCCTGGAGAAATCTGGCTATTCACTGCGTAATACATCACCCCAAACTGACCTACTCCGGTGGCTAATCCATAAATACACAAATTAATCCAAGATACTTTGGGTCTGCGCAGGAAAAATACAAAGGGTAACAAAACAAAGATATAGCGCAATGCGGCAAAGTAAAACGGCGGGAAAGACGCCAAACTGTTTTTAATCACCACAAAGTTAGTGCCCCACACCGCCACAATTCCTAAAGCCAGCAGTAAATGACTGACAGGCAATTGATTCTCTGGCTGATGATCGCGCAAGGCTTGCGAACTATTCACCAGTAAGTAATTCTGCGGCGCGTTGCGTAATCATCATCGTAGGTGCCGCAGTATTGCCAGAAGTAATCGTTGGCATCGCAGATGCATCCACCACTCTCAGATGATGAATACCCCGAACTCGTAATTGAGTATCCAGCACTGCCATCGGATCATCGTCGCGCCCCATCTTGCAGGTGCCTACTGGATGGAAAATCGTCGTACCAATATCACCAGCAGCTTTGATGAGCTCCTCGTCAGTTTGATACTGCTTGCCTGGCTTATACTCATCAGGCGTGTACGGTTTGAGCGCAGGACTTTCCACAATCTTGCGCGTAAGACGTAATGAGTCGGCAGCAACTTTGCGATCTTCATCAGTCGATAAATAATTTGGCGCAATTACTGGAGGTGCTTCTGGATCAATCGAGCTGATATGAACACTGCCGCGAGATGTTGGTCGCAAGTTACAAACGCTCGCAGTAATCGCATTAAAGGAATGTAAATCTTCACCGAACTTTTCTAGTGATAGCGGTTGAACGTGATACTCCAAATTAGCAGAAGGCTGATCTGGTGAGCTGTATGCAAAAGCCCCTAACTGTGAAGGAGCCATCGACATCGGGCCAGAGCGCTTAAACACATACTCCATACCAATTAGCAGTTTGCCAAGCAAAGAATTCGCTTTGGTATTGAGAGTCTTAATGCCATTGACCTTATAGATCATGCGTAATTGCAAATGGTCTTGTAAGTTTTCTCCCACGCCTGGTAAGTCAGCAATGACAGGGGTGCCCAATTTATTCAGATGCGCAGCTGATCCAACACCCGAGCGCTCTAGAACCTGCACACTGCCAATGGCACCTGCACTTAGAATCACTTCGCCTTGATTAGCAGCGCCCGAAGCAGTGCAATGCACATCGATGGTTTTACCATCTTGAATATATTGAACGCCGTAGCAATTTTTAGAGCTTGGATCAATCAATAATTTATTGACAATCGCTTCAGTAACTACAGTGAGGTTGGATCGCTTGGCAGCGTCACGCAAAAATGCTTTGGATGTATTCAGGCGCCAACCTTTACGCTGACTCACATCAAAGTAACCCACACCAAAGTTATCGCCTTGGTTAAAGTCATCTGATGCTGGGATACCCGCTTGCACTGCAGCCTCTCTAAAAACATCCATGATGGGCCAACGCAAACGCTGCTTAGAGACTGTCCATTCTCCGCCTTTGCCATGCCACTGATTAGCAGTACCGTGGTAATCCTCAAATGATTTGTATCGACGCAATGCATTTTGCCAAGACCAAGAGTCATCACCAGTTGAACTAACCCAAGATGCGTAGTCACCCTCTTGGCCGCGCATATAGATCATGCCGTTAATTGAAGAGCAGCCGCCCAAAATCCGACCACGTGGATATAGCAGTGAGCGTCCGTTAAGGCCTTTTTCAGTAGCAGTCTTAAAACGCCAATCTGCTCTTGGGTTATCGATGCAATACAAATAACCAACTGGCACATGGATCCAGATGTAGTTATCGTTCTTGCCGGCCTCAATCAAAAGAACCCGTTTAGCTGGATTCTCAGTCAAACGCTTGGCAAGCATGCAGCCCGCGCTGCCCGCGCCGATGATGATGAAGTCGTAGGTGTTTTGATGACTTGTTGTACTCATGTCTCTACTTTTATCGATACCTATTTTTAAACTCTATTATTTACTAATTCTCCCAATACGAAGAAATTAGGTGATTCAGCTAGAAACGGCAAATACCCGTCTAAAATACGCCCATGCATGTCAATGAAAAGAACCGCACCCCCAAGAAGGAAGATCTTGATGAGGGCCCAAGCAAATCTGAGCTAAAGCGCTTGATGACCGAGCGTCAAAAGCTGGCTGAAGTTCTAGCAGCGCTTAGTAGCGATGCCTTGAAGACCATACCAATGGATGAAGCCATTAAAGCTTCCATTGCAGAAACCAACAAGATTAAGAGTTTTGAGGCAATCCGTCGACATAAACAATATCTTGGCAAGCTCATGCGCTTTTTGGATGAAGAGGAGTTAAATGCTATTCAAAAGCGTTTAGATGCTATCCAAGGCATCAGCAAAGCAGAGACCGCAAAGCTGCATCATCTAGAGTCTTATCGCGATCGCCTAATCGCAAATGATGAAACCTTTACCAAGATGATTGAGCAATATCCGGACATGGATATTCAGAATATGCGCACCCTCATCCGTAATGCGCGCAAGGAAAAAGAATCCAATAAACCCCCTAAGGCTTATCGAGAGATCTTCCGTGTTCTTAAGGATATGGGGATTTAAATTGTTGCTTTAGATCTTCAGCTTGGCTGAGGGAATTTCTACCCAGCGATACATATAGTTGGCAGCAATAGCGCTACACACCACAACCCCCAGCATTAAGCCCATTGCAATCAGCCCACTCTCGTGAGTGTGAATTCCAGAAGCAATATAAAGCGTGTTCGCAAGCAAGATAAATGCAAAGTGAATTAAGAAAGCGCAATAAGATCGCGGGCTCGCCCAAGCAATCGCTCGCAATAGCGATACTCTTAATCCGTGAGTCACAGAACCTGCACTAGGATAAGCAGTATTGCCCCATACCAGTAACGCAATAGCCACAAACCAAGCCAAGAAATTTCGTAACCACACTTGATGCCATGAAGAGATCACGATAATCACTCCGATTGCAATCAGCACAAACTTGACTAAGCCTTGGATCTTCTTATCCGCAAAGTTCTTCCCAAGATAAGCCAATACACCAAGGCTATATGAGCCAATAAAGTAAATGAAGTAGGCCTCATACTGATTCGAGCGATTGAAGTACAGCAAAGAAGCAGTCGCAATGATGCTGATGAACCAAATCAAAGCCTGATAAGAAGAAAAACTAATCAGTAGGACCGCTAGTACTGAATACAACTGCCAATCAATCGCTACATACCAAACGCCAGCAGAGATCGAATCTAAGCCTAAGATACCTTGCAAGAAGAATAAGTGCGCCAGGAACTGACCGAGCGTTTCTTGCTCGCCAACGAACTCATCATTAACCCAAAAGCGTGCAATCCAGGCACAGAGAATCGTAAAAACTAAGGCGACTATATAGGGAGCAAACAAACGCAAATAACGATTGATAATGACTCGCAATAAATTTTGGCTACTCAATTTTGCATTCGCAAATCGTGTCAGAGATTGGGTTGCGAGATAACCTGCCATGACTAAGAAAATTTGTACGGCATAGCGACCATACTCAAATAAGAAGTTCATCACACCTGGCAAGAATGCTCGGGCATCTTCTGCAATCTGACCATAGCTAGATAGGTGATGCAGGATGATAACTAGAGCAGCAAAGACCTTCAGCAGATCTATCAGAAAGAATGGGGGGTCTTGCTTCAAGAATCGTGAGCGCTATTTGGATTTAGTCTTGCCCATTAAAGAGGCCAGCATAGGATTACTACTAGCAAGCTCTTTCTTGGTTTTTGCAATACCTTCTGCCGTACCTGGCTTTGGTGTCTTTGCAGCATTTTTCATGCGCTGAGCAGTGGTCAGGGCAAGGTTTTTATAGAGGTCTGTTTTTTTCATTGACATAGCGCTTTAATGTTTAAATACATTCCTACAAAGTGTTATCGACTGAATCAATAAAGTCACGAATGCTGCGATTAAATGCTTCTGGCTGCTCAATATTAGACAAATGTGCGGCATCTTCCAATATGACAAACTTGGATCCATCAATCATACGGTTCAGCACAATAGCTTGATCCACAGTGCAGGCAGGATCCTGACGACCAGTCAAGATGAGTGTTGGGGCCTTAATTTTTAAGAGCATGGTGGTTTGTGCCATATCTCTTACCGCACTTGCACATCCCAGATAACCCTCAACTCCGGTACCTAAAATCATCTCGCGCACCTTGGCAATATCTTGAGGTGCCCGCGCAATGAATGGGGCGGTAAACCAGCGCTTAATAGTGCCATCCACCAAACCAGCAGTTCCTTCTTTTCGAGCAATCTCAAAACGCTCTTCCCACAAACTGCGTGGTGGCATTTCACTAGCTGTGTCACAAAGGGATAGAGAATAAACACGCTCCGGAAAACGGGCACCAAGTTGCTGACCAATCATGCCGCCCATTGAGAGTCCAATAAAATGCACTTTATCAATTTTCAGTGCATCTAATAAGCCAATTGCATCATCAGCCAATTGAGGGATGCTATAGGGCGCCGGGGTTGTTTCTGAGTCCCCGTGCCCACGTTTATCAAAGCGCAGTACTCGATAACGATCACTTAATGCAGGCACATTCCAATCCCACATACTGCAGTCAGACATTAAGCTGTTAGCCATTATCACCACATGACCATCGCTAGGACCATCAAAACGATAGGCAATATCAATTCCATTCACCTTAATGATCTGTTTTTCTAGTTTTTGGCTCATTTGTCTCTACTTTCTAACCGGCTCGGCAATTTTTAAATATCCCGTCTTAATCATGGAGATCTTGAAAGGAGCATGGTAGATTATCCAACGAAACAATAAAAATACTAAGGAGACATGATGCAAAAGATATTGCAATCCCCCCGTTTGCTGAAGCGTAACTTATTGGTCAGCTTACTCATTGGCTTGGGCTTGAGCCTGAACCTCGTTTCAATGACTGCCAATGCGCAAAGCTACCCCAATAGAACAGTCAAGATGATTGTGCCCCTGACCGCTGGGTCTGGCGCAGATATCGCGGGCAGAATCGTTGCCAAGAGCCTTTCTGAAACTTGGAAACAATCCGTCATCATTGAAAATCGTCCTGGTGCTGGTGGCTTAATCGGTACTGGTGCAGTAGTCGGTGCCGAGCCTGATGGATACACTCTTCTGGTGCAATCTGCCTCATACGCAGCTAATCCTGCAATCTATAAAAAACTGCCTTACGATCCATTGAAGAGTCTCGTTGATGTCGATATCCTTGGACAAACTCCTTACGTCTTAATCACGTCTGCAGAGGGTCCATACCAATCCATCAGAGATCTGGTGATCGCGGCAAAATCCAAGCCTGGTGAAATTACTTTTGCATCGGCAGGCGTTGGTAGCTCAACCCACCTTGCAGCCGAGTACTTTAATCAAATGATGGGCATTAAGCTCATTCACGTTCCTTACAAAGGGTCACCAGAAGCTATTTCAGACACGATGGCTGGGCGTACTGCTTTTTACATGGCTCCACTCGATACTGCTATCGGGCAGCTCAAAGGCGGCAAAGTAAGGGCGCTTGGGGTTACTAGCAAAGCACGTAATGCCGCCGTTCCAGATATCCCAAGCATTGCTGAGTTGGGTTACTCCAACTTTGAAATTGGTCTTTGGTTTGGTGTATGGGCACCTGCTGGTGTGCCATCAGCGATTGTGAAAAAGATTAATCAAGATATCAATTTGGCAATGCAATCCCCCGAAGTGAAAGCCGCTTATGAAGCCAAAGGAATTAAAGCAACACCAATGAGCCCACAAGAATTTGCTAAGTTTGTGCGCGAAGAAATGGCGAAGTATCAGAAGATTGCCAAAGATGCCAATATTGAACCTCAGTAAGTGGCTAAGGTAAATTGAACTCAATACACGCTGCACCACTCTGCCAGGCCCCAGATCCGGAAATTCGATCACCCAAGATTCAATTTCCTGCTGGGGCGGTAGATTGCCATGCTCATGTATGTGGGCCAGCCTTGGAGTTTCCTTATGCTGATGAGCGCATCTACACCCCACCCGATGCCACACTGACTAAATACGAGTCTCTATTGAATATGTTGGGGGTTGATCGCGCCGTCTTAGTTCAGCCCAGCGTATATGGCACTGATAATCGAGCCATGCTGGCTGCACTCTCTGCGAACCCCAACAGATTTCGTGGGGTTGCAGTCATAGACAGTGATATCAGTGATGCTGAACTTGAGAAGCTTCATCAAGCTGGCGTGCGAGGTATTCGTTGCAATGTTGTCGATGTTGCCGATAAATCGAAAGGCTTACCAATCGATGAATTAACTGTAATCGCTAGGCACATCGAACCCTTTGGTTGGCATTTGGAATTGCTCGCCCATGTCAATGAATATCCTGATCTCGCTAAAACATTTGCAAACTTTCCGGTGGACTTGGTGTTTGGTCACTTTGGCTACTCCCATACAAAGTATGGCATCAATGACAAAGGCTTTCAGGGTCTGCTAGAGCTTCTGAGAAATAACAAAGCCTGGGTCAAGATGACTGGCCCCTATCGCATTTGTGATGGGGACTTTCCCTACGCAGATATGCGAGTGTTTAATGATGCAGTGATTAAAGCCAATAGCAAAAGGCTAATTTGGGGTAGCGATTGGCCTCATGTCATGGTCAAAAAGCAAATGCCACATGATGCCGATCTCTGCGATCTGCTTGGATCTTGGGTATCCGATCCAGAGCTTAGAAAAGCCATTCTGTCCAATAATCCCT